>JAAUSZ010000136.1 GCA_012031875.1 Desulfobacula sp. | reverse complement strand
AAATCAGGGGCCTTGGAAAATCAATCCAAGGCCCTTTGTATTTTTATCAAAAATCCCTTCCCATGACGGTATGCTTCTTGCTGTCTTTGGTTCCGGGGATAGCCGCTTTGATTTTTCCATGGCGGGTTATCATGATGAAATGACTTAAAATTTCTAAAAAGGAACGCGTGTACCATGGGAATTCACTTTGACAACCCAATGGGTAAGTGGGAAATCCGGCAGGCTTCGGACTCACTTCAGAGAGAGGGGGTGGATAAAAGAAAAACCACGGACCCCAGATCTTTCTTCAGCCTTCTGAATAAAGCCTCGGAAAATGCAGAGCCCTCTGTCACCCTTCAGGATCATTCGACATCCGTCCTGGAAGCCAAAAAAGCCCTGGAACTGTGCCAAAGGCTCAAGCTTCAGATGAGTGAAAATTTATTAAAGCTCATGTCCGATGCTGAAGGGGAGAAGAAAAGCGGGAATTCTTTGATGGAAGGACTTAGCGAGAGCTCTCCCGGACATAAAAAAAAGCAGGCCCTATTGTCAAAGAGCCGACAGGACCCGTCAGAAATTGAGCAGCCGGAGATACAACGGCCTGATCCGGAACCGGGAAAAAAGCAAACATTTGATGGGGGCGCATCCGTGGACCATGATATCGACGGGATCATTGAAAAGGCGTCGAGCCGATATGGTGTTGATCCCGATCTTATCCGGGGGGTGATTGAGGCGGAAAGCAATTTCAAACCCGACGCAGTTTCTTCCAAGGGGGCCATGGGGCTGATGCAGCTCATGCCGGGCACGGCCAGGGAACTGGGGGTGACGGATCCCCTGGATCCGGCGGAAAATATCATGGCCGGGACCCGGTATCTGAAAAAACTTCTGAACCGCTATGAGGGAAGCGTGCCCCATGCCCTGGCGGCTTATAACTGGGGAATGGGGAACCTGGACTCCCGGCGGAGCCGCATGCCCGAGGAGACCAAGAACTATGTGGCCAAAATCACCGGAATTGCCTTTTCATAACACGCCGTCCGGGTCACAATCCGAATTCTTTGGCCCAGATGCTGAACCGCCCGGCATGATCATCATTGATTTTCCGGAGCTCCTCAACCACCTCTGCCGTGGTGATATTCCGGCCTGAAAATTTGGGGTTTTTGGAATGGTATTTATCCGCGGCACAGATGATTTTTTCTTCCAGGCTGAGGGGAACCATCTCCCTTTGGGGCAGGGGAAGTTTATTCAGGACGATATTTTCCCTTGTAATCCCGGCCCCGGTATGGCGCTCGCTGACCAGCCCGTATTCCGGCGGCAGTCCTAAATCATCCAGGAGTTCCCGGCCCAGATACCCGTGGCAGACATAGGCAGCTTTGCCAAGGCAGCCGATGGATTCGGACCGGGTGAGAAAAATCCCGATATCATGCAGCATGGCTGCGGTCTCAATAAAGTCCAGGTCCGGGTTCAGATGGGGCAGGCCCCGGGCAATCTCAAGGCTTTTTTCCGCCACGATCCGGCTGTGCCCGACCAGGATATCGTAAAGCCTGGTTCCGGGGTCATAAAATTTTTCAATGATTTGAAGCGAATCTAGTTTCAAGACAGCAGGACTCCCTCGATAAACGGGTCCAGGTCGCCGTTGAGAACCCGGTCCACATCCCCCATTTCAAAATTGGTGCGGTGGTCCTTGACCAGCCGGTAGGGATGAAGCACATAGGACCGGATCTGGCTTCCCCAGGCCGCGTCATCCTTGCCGTCATGGAGGCTCTGCATTTTTTTGTCGTGCTTCTGCTTTTCAAGCTGATAAAGCCTGGATTTCAGGACCTTGAACGCGATTTCCCGGTTCCGGTGCTGGGAGGATTCCTGCTGGCATTGGACCACGACGCCGGTGGGCAGATGGGTGATCCGGACCGCGCTGCTGGTTTTGTTGACATGCTGGCCCCCGGCCCCGCTGGCCCGGAACACATCGATCCTGAGATCCGACTCGTCGATATCGATGACGATCTCGTCTTTTATCTCAGGGTAAACAAAGACCGCGGCAAAGGAGGTATGCCGTTTTCCGCCAGCATTAAAGGGAGAAATCCGGACCAGGCGGTGGACCCCGGATTCAACCTTCATGAAGCCGTAGCAGTTGGTGCCGGACACGCGGAGGGTCACCCCTTTGATACCGGCCTCGTCCCCTTCCTGGTAATCAATGATCTCGCATTTATAGCCTTTTTTATCGATCCACCGGGTGTACATGCGGAACAGCATCTCGGCCCAATCCTGGGAATCGGTTCCGCCGGCCCCGGCATTGATGGACACAAGCGCGTCCCTGGCATCATCTTCACCGTCCAGGGTGATTTCAATGGAGAATTTTTTAATTTTTTCCTCAAGATCCGCCAAAAGCGATGCCGCTTCCGCCTCGCTTTCCTTGTCGGATTCTTCAAGGGCCAGTTCCAGAAGGACTTCCGCGTCTTCAATCCCTTTATGAATCGTGTCAAAGGTGTCCGTCAGGTTTGAAAGGGCGGTTCTCTCTTTTAAAAGGTCTGTGGCTTTTTCTGCATCATTCCAGAAATCTTCCTTGGCAATCAGGTGCTCAAGCTCCCGGAGACGCTTTAGTTTGACCGGGAGGTCAAAGATACTCCCTGAGTTTCAAGGCTTTGGCATAAATATTCTGGATGGTCTGTTTTAATTCTGCACTCATTTTTCATTTCTCCTCAACTGGGTTTTGACTCCTTTTACCATGAAACCGAGGCAGAAAGCAACCATGGCGCCAAAGGCAAAAATATCCCCGTATCGGGTATACCCACTGATAAGGGTCAGGGCCGGCATTTGCCGGGTGATGGCCCTGTCCGTGAATAACGGGGTGGTTTCAAGGATTTTTCCCCTGGGGTCGATAAAGCCGGAAATTCCCGTATTGGCCGCCCTGGCGACAGATCGACGATTCTCCACGGCCCTGAAAACCGCCATGGAAAAATGCTGCATGGGCGCGGAGGTGCGCCCGAACCAGGCATCGTTGGTCACCGTGGTCAGGAAATCGGCCCCGTTTTTGACAAATTTGGAAGCAATGCGCGGGAACAGGATTTCAAAACAGATGAGAACCCCTGTTTTGTGTTCCTTGAAACCAAGGGGAACAAAGGCTTTGTCTCCCGTGGAAAAATTTCCGGCCTGGGCCGTGATTTTCCCGAGAAAGGTCAGATATTCCCCAAAGGGGACATATTCCCCAAAGGGCACCAGATGGGTCTTGTCATAGGTGGCGGTGACAATGGAAAACCGGTTCAGCATATAGGCCCGGTTATAATACAGGGTTTCTTTTTCCGAGGCAGCAAACGCCGGGCTTCCGATGAGATATTGGGTTTTTGATTCCCGGACGCTCTGGTCCACAAGGTTTGACAATTCCCGTTCATGGCCGTAATAGAAGGGAAGCGCGGTTTCCGGCCAGATGATCAGTTCCGGATCATCCTTGAGGGTGCTTTTTGAAAGGCGAAGGTATTTTTGGACGGTTTCATTCTTAAAGGCTTCGGTCCATTTCAAATCCTGTTCGACATTCCCCTGGACAACGGCAATGGCGGGTTTTGGGGCTGAGACCATCAGCGCCTCAATGGCCGACAGCCTCAGATGCCCGTACAACAAACCGGATAAAACCAGGATGGCGGTCAGAAGCATGGAAAGAAAAGGCCTTTTTTCCTTGTTTTCGCTCTTCAGAAAACGATAAAGATCCGCGATCCCATAATTGATCAGCACAATGAGGAATGAAACCCCATAGACCCCGGAAAGGTCTGCAACCTGAATGAATGAAAGATTGGAATACTGGCTGTAGCCGAGGCTTCCCCAGGAGAACCCGGTAAAGGCATAGGTTCTGATATATTCAAGACCTGTCCAGAGGCACGCGCCCAGAAGGGGTGTAAAAAAATCGCCGGGCTTGAGTTTTTTTAAAATAAAGGCAAAGAGGGCCGGATACAAGGCAAGATAGAAACACAGAAGTATCAGGGTGGAGCCGGCCAGCAGGGGATGAAGCCCGCCGTAAATATGAAGGGTGGGGATGATCCAGTAAATCAGGGTGATAAAATGGGAAAGACCGGCCGTGAGCCCGCTGAAAAAAGACTGTTTCAGGCTCAGCCGGGAAAGCGACACCAGCCATGGGACCAGGGCGACAAAAGCAAGGAAAGAGAGCCCGGGCCTTGGAAATGAAAGGGTTAGCAGAAGGCCGCTGATGAAGGCCGGGAAATATGAAATTAGCAAATTATTATTTTTTGTGGCATTCTTCTTTTTCTTTCCTTATATTAATTCAAAAAGTCTGCTATATTTATCAGCAAGTCGGCAGGCCGTCAAATGATGAAATCTACCAGGTATATGGAATATATGAAAAATGATTATCAGGGCATTGTCATTGAAACTGATACCAGGGATCTGACCCCGCATAAAGGATTGTTTGATTTGAACGGGCAGGACCTGACGCCCGGAGAAATGAAGATCATCCTTGATTCTTCACCCGCGGGGATCGCCCTTGTCAGGAACAGGGCCCTCGGCTGGACCAATGAAGCCTTTCATACCATGCTGGGATACGAACCGGACGATTTAAGGGGAAAAGAGCCGCGAATCCTTTTTGCCGACCAGAGAGAATATGACAGGGTAGGCGCTGATCTGTATTCCCATGTGAAAAAATTTGGTTCCAGCCTTCTGGAAACCAAGCTCCTGAGAAAAGAAGGCACTGCGCTGACCTGTATGCTCAGGGCCTCAAGACTGGATATAAAAGACCCGTCAAAAGGTATCATCGTCGTCATTACGGATATTTCAGAATTGAAACTGCTCCAGATCCAGCTTCAGCAGGCCCAGAAAATGGAAGCCATCGGGGTGCTTGCCGGGGGAGTCTCCCATGATTTCAACAATATCCTCATGGGGATCCAGGGCCATTTATCGCTGATGCAGATCGATCTGTCGGCCGTTGAAAAAGTGGCGGCCCACTCCAGGCATATCGGCCGGCTCGTAAAAACCGCAGCAGAGCTGACCAGCCGCCTGCTTGGATTTGCCAGGGGGGGGAAATACAGGATCTCGGTATTGAATGTCAATGAACTGATCTCCATGGCCCTGAATATTTTTAAATCCTCCCGAAAAGACATCACCCTTCATAAGGATTTTGAAAAAGACCTCCATCTGGTGGACGCAGACCACTCCCAGCTTGAACAGGTCTTTTTGAATCTCTTCATCAATGCTTCCCAGGCCATGCCCGGACCCGGGGATGTTTTCATCACCACCCAAAATATTTTTATTGATGAAGATCATCCCTATCCCTTTGAAGTTCAGCCCGGGCGCTATATCAAGGTCACGGTTAAAGACACGGGCATGGGCATGGATATGGAAATCCAGAAAAAAGTATTTGACCCCTTTTTCTCAACCAAGGATGTGGATGACAAAAAAGGCAGGGGGTTGGGCCTGTCCACGGTTTTCGGGATCATCAAAAACCACAGGGGCTTTATCCTGGTCGAGAGCGAAAAAGGCAAGGGCGCCAGTTTTCACATCTGTCTGCCGGCCTCCAATAATATTGACGTCAAAGCCATAAAAGAGGAACCCCGGCCCTTTGACCAGATTCAAAAGGGATCTGAAACCATCCTTTTGGTGGATGATGAGGAAGACATCGTCAATGTGGGCAGAAATTTTTTGGACAAGCTGGGATATACCCCCCTGGTTGCCAGGAATGGACTGGAAGCCGTCGAGATATTCAGAACCTATCAGGATCAGATTTCTTTGGTTGTCCTTGACCTGATCATGCCCAAGATGGATGGGAAGCAGGCCTTCCTGGAAATCAAGGAGATCAAGGCCGATGCAAAGATTCTCATCTCCACGGGCTACGCGGTGGATGATAAAATTGAAGGGTTCCTGAACCAGGGGTGCCACGGCTTCATACAAAAACCCTTCTCCTTGAACGAATTCGCCAGGGCCCTGAGAAAAATCCTGGATAAGGCCGTATAACCTTGTCCTAGACCAACCCTCCGTTCACCCCGAGGATTTGACCGTTCACATAGCCGGCTTCGTCCGAGCACAGAAAGGCAACGGCATGGGCCACCTCTTCCGGCCGGCCGAGCCTTTTGGCCGGGATGGCGTCAAGAATCCGGTCCACATCCATCCCTTCCAGCATCCGGGTCTCGATAAATCCCGGCGCTACCGCATTCACCGTGATATTCCGGTTTCCCACCTCCTTTGCCAGGGCCTTTGTGGCGCCGATGAGACCTGATTTGGCGGCTGAATAATTGACCTGGCCTGCATTTCCCATCTGCCCGGCAGCGGAGGTCACCGTCACGATCCTGCCAAATCTGTTTTTCAGCATATGTTTCACCACCGGCTTGGTGACATTGTAAAAGCTTGTGAGGTTGGTATGGATGACGGTTTGCCAGGAGTCTTCCGTCATCATGGCCAGAAGCCCGTCCTTTCTTATGCCTGCATTGTTGACAAGGATGTCGATGGCGCCCCTGTCCTTCAGGACGGCCTGAACGGCTTTTTTTGAATCTTCGGAACAGGTCACATCAAAGGGCAGCAAGGCCCCGTTCCCGCTGCAAAGCCTTATGGTTTCAAGGGTCTCTTCGGCAGATGCCCTGTCGGACAGATAATTGATATAAACAAATATCCCCTGTCCGGCAAGCATAACGGCAATGGCTCTGCCGATTCCTTTTCCAGCACCTGTGACAAGCGCAGTCTTCTCATTGTGTTGGGTCATGGCCTCTCCCCTGTGATACGGTTTTTATGAAAATCAACTCATCCCCCTGTATAGAAAATGCCTTTACCATTCACAGGGATTCATTTCAATAGATTTTACGGCCCCAAACCCCGGGCCGATTTCCGTAAACACGGGCGCCGTGGCAATTCAGCCTGAATTTTAGCCTTGGATAGCCCTTGATAAAAACAAGGGTTAGTGGAATAATGCACAATTTTTGTATAAATAAAGAACAGGGCGGGATGGAACAAGACGGAACTGGAAATTTGAAAAAAAAGCGTGATCCGGGAAAAATCATTGAATTGCTGTTTAGAATATCAGAAGCCGCCGGCAGCAAGGGCAGCCTGGATGACCTCTACGGTGTGATCCATCAGAGCCTGGATGAAATCCTTGATGGAGATCGGTTTCATCTGGCGCGGTATGACGAAAAAACAGATGCGGTTTCATTTCCCCTTCATGCGGATGAAACAAAGATGACCCCTGGAATGAGCCTTGATTTCAAAACCGCTCTTTCATACGCCGGACAGGTGATTCAACAAAAATCACCCCTATTTTTTGATGAAAAGGCTATCCTGGATCGAGCCGGTGAAAAGGACTGCAATGGCCTTAAAAAAGACTGTAAGACATGGATGGGCGCGCCCCTGATGATAAATGACAGGATAAAAGGCGCGATTTTGATTCAAGGCAATGGATCTGCCGCCGCCTGCAAAAAAGAGGACACGGACCTGCTGACCTCTGTTTCCCGGCATATTGCCCTTGCCGTTGAAAGGAAAGAATCGGAAGAAAAATCGGCAAAAGAGGGCCGGATGCTTGAAGAGATCCTGAAATCCCTGCCTGTCGGGGTTGCCCTTGTACAGAACCGGATTTTTAAATGGGTGAACAGCGCCATGCCGCTTCTGTTCGGCTATGAATCGGAACGGGATTTTGAAAATCAAAGCGCCCGGATGATTTATTCCAATGATGAGGATTTTGAGCGCGGCGGAGAAAAAATTTATAAGAGCCTCATCACGGGCGGAACTGCAGATTATGAAATGAACCTGGTCAAAAAAAACCAAACCCATTTTCCGGTCCATGTCCGGCTCAATTCAGGGGATGACAAAAATCCAATGGCCTGGACCATTGCAACTTTTACGGACCTTTCCCAGAGAAGGGCCGGTGAAAAGGAAAAATTTGAAAAAGAAAGACTGCAGGGGGTTCTGGAAATGGCCGGCGCCGTCTGCCACGAAATCAATCAGCCCCTGCAAGCCATTCTCGGATACTCGGAACTATTGCTCATGGGACCCGGATCCAGGGCTATTGAGAAAAGAGAGGTCCATTCCATAAAATCCCAGGCCACCCGGCTGGGCAGAATCACCAAAAAATTGTCCGGGATTACCCATTACAGGACGGTTGATTACCCCGGAAATACTAAAATCATTGATATCTGGGGTATCGGAAAAGATATGGAACCGTGATGAATCAAGCCGGAAAAGGCTTACAAAGATGCACTAGGCCTGGGACGGCGCCTGTTTTTTCCGTGCAAGGCAATCCAGATGGTTTTCAACAAAGGCTCTTAGATTCCTGTCCGGATCAAGCCGGTCCGAATAATAGTTCAGCACCCACCAGAGGCTGTTCAGTTTTTCGGAATCCTCCTGCCACCAGGAAACCGATTCCCGGATGGAGGCGGACGAGGTGAGTTCCGTATTGATTTTTGTATAGAATTCATAACACATGGCGCGGGTGACGGGTTTCAGGCTGAGGATTCTTACCGTATTCCTGCTGATCATTACCGCCTCCTTAAAACAGTCTCTGTTTTGAATTGAAGCAACCCGGTTTATGGTTTAAGATTCCTACCTCAATCAAAACAGAAAGTAAAGCATAATTGCAAACGGATTTTTTAAGTTGCCAATCCCTTGAGAAATAAGATAAGTTTACATATATTTTAACCCGGATCATGGCTTTGGAGAAAGGCTTTAAGACTTTGAAAAAAACATAACCTTTGTGATCGGCGGATGCAGAAGCGGAAAAAGCTCATTTGCACTGGATCAGGCCGACAGGACCGCCAAAGAAAATAAATATTTCATTGCCACGTCGGTGCCCCTGGACCCGGAAATGGAAAAAAGGGTGGAAAAGCACCAAAAAGAAAGGGGAAAAGACTGGCATACCATTGAAGAGCCTGTCCTGATACATGAAAAAATAAATGAATACTCGGGAAAGGCCGGTGTGATCCTGATCGATTGCCTGACCCTCTGGCTGTCCAATCTCCTATACCGCTCCTATGATCCGGACGGGATTCTTGAACTTCTAAATGAATTGGAAAAGGCCCTCTTAGGATGTAAATGTCCTGTTTTTCTAGTCTCCAATGAGGTCGGGATGGGAATCGTACCGGAACACAGGCTGGCCCGGGAATTCAGGGATCTTGCAGGCATGATCCATCAGCGCATGGCAAAACTTTCAGACCGGGTCATCATGACCATTGCCGGAATAGATGTGGAGATCAAGCCGGGACAAACATCCAAATGAAAGACTTTTTCACGGATTTCAGGTCCGCCCTTGCCTTTATCACCATCCTTCCGGCAGGAAAAGAGGTGGCCTATTCTCCCCTGGGCATGATCCGGTTTTTTCCCCTGGTGGGGCTGTTGCTGGGAGGGCTTCTCATCTTGTTTGACCTCGCGGCCTCCCATTTCTGGCCCCTGCCGGTGGTCTCGGTGCTGGATGTCCTTTTCCTTGTAGCCGTCACCGGAGCCTTTCACCTGGACGGCCTGGGCGATACCGCCGACGGGATGTTCAGCCACCGGCCCAAAGAAAGGGTCCTTGAAATCATGAAGGACAGCCGGACGGGAATGATGGGCCTTGTGGCCGTGGTTTCGGTTCTTCTGCTGAAAACAGCAGGAATCTTTGCGGTTAAATCGGCTTTACCCCAGGCCCAAATCCTTGTGGTGTTGCTCATCATTCCTTCCTATTCCCGGTCGTCCATGATCTTCGGCATCCGGTATTTAAAATACGGCCGGCAGGAAACCGGAACCGGGCTGGACCTGTTTGAAAAACCCCTAGGCCCCAAAGATTTTATATTTATGGGAATTTCTGTGGTCATCTCTCTCTTTTAGGCTATAAGGGCCTGGTTTTGAATATGGTTTTTATTGCAGCCCTGGTGTTGATCCTGGGGTTTTATAAAAAGAAACTGAACTGTATTACAGGGGATATGCTGGGCGCCATGAACGAGGTCACGGAAACCGTGTTGTTTCTGGCAGCCGGCGCATTGATCCTTTAAAAAGGAAGCTATCCATGATTACGGGTCATGGCGGAAATAAGAAAAAAGCTGGCTGAAAAACTGGGCTGCGCCATTGAAGAGATCATGGACATGAGCAGCAACCTGAATCCCCTGGGGCCGCCGGAGACCATCGAGTCCTTCATCTGTGAGAATGTGATGAGCATCAGGTCCCTGCCGGACCCGGACGCGGCTTCCATGAGGGACGGGTTTGCAAGGTTCCACGGCATGGATGAAAACCGGGTCATTGCGGGAAACGGCACTACCTGGTTTATTTATATTCTCCCCCTGGCCCTGGGGTCAAAAAAAATTCTCATTGCAGGGCCCGCCTATTCGGATTACAGGGATGCCTGTCTCATGTACCATAGGGATGTGGCGCACTGCCTTGCAAGGCCGGAAAACGCTTTTCAACCGGATGCGGATGAAGTCTCCCGTCTGGCCGCAGAGGCGGACACGGTATTTATCTGCAATCCCGGCAATCCCACGGGCGCGCTGATGCCAAGGGATAAGATTGAATATCTGCTGAAAAAGCACACCACCACCCTGTTCATCGTTGATGAATCCTATCTTCCCTTTGTGGAAAATGCCGAAGACCTGTCCCTTGTATCGGAAACAGGATATGAAAATCTCATCGTTCTCTCCTCCATGTCGAAGATCTATCGAATTCCCGGCCTCCGCACGGGATTTTTAAGCGGGGACCCGGGAACCGTTGAAAAGATCATGGCCTTTTATCAGCCCTGGAGCGTCAATGCCCTGGCCCAGGCCGTGATTGAGCATATTTACGATCATCCCGAAGCCATTGAACCGTTTTTCAAAAAAACACGGGCCTATATCCGGGCGGAACGGCAAAGATTTATGGAAAACCTCAGGGGAGTAGGCGGATTGGAATTATTTGATTCAACCACCTGTTTTATTCTGGCCCGCCTGAAGAACGGTCCGGCTTCCGGGGAATTCTGTGAACGCATCGGCCAACACCGGGTCCTGATCCGGGATTGCTCCAATTTTATAGGCCTATCCGACCAATATGTGCGGTTTTCCCTGAAAAAAAGAGAGGCCAATGACCATCTCTCGGCCCTGGTCCGAAAGGCCCTGGCCCATGGGTGATATTCACTGGTACGTGGTCCTGGGGGCCTTTGTTCTGGACTATATCCTGGGAGATCCCGGATTCCTGCCCCACCCGGTGGTCTATATGGGGAAGGCCATTGTTTTTTTTGAGAGCCGGTTCCGGAACTGGTTTAAAAACCTCCTGGTTTCGGGTGCTTTCTTTGCCGCTTTTCTCATCTTCTCCACCTGGGCCCTGGCCTTTTGCGCCATCGCTCTTTCCATGGCCATTCATCCCGGGTTTGGCTATCTGGTCCAGGGGGTCGTGCTGTTTTTCTGTTTTTCCTCCAGAAGCCTTGAAAAGGCGGCCTTAAAAGTCTTCCAGGCCCTTGAGGCCCATGATATGGAAGCCGCAAGGCAGGCCGTATCCATGATTGTGGGACGGCAGACCCAGACCCTGGACGAAAAAGGCGTCACCCGGGCCGCGGTGGAGACAGTGGCTGAAAATTTTGTGGACGGGTTTTTATCCCCCTTGTTTTTTGCCGTGATCGGCGGGGTTCCCCTGGCCCTGGCCTATAAAATGGTCAATACCCTGGATTCCATGGTGGGATATCAAAATGAGGCCTATAACCTTTTCGGCCGGGCCTCGGCAAGAATAGATGATGCAGCCAATTTCATCCCGGCCCGGATTGCCGTCTTGGTGATCAGTCTGGGCGCCTTTCTTCTGTCGTTTAAGACAGGGGCCCAGACCCTGAAAACAGGTTTTTCTCAAGGCTCCCGCCACAAAAGCCCCAATTCAGGGTATCCTGAGGCGGCTTTTTCAGGCGCCCTTGAGGTCCGGCTGGGCGGCCCGAATGTGTATCACGGGGTCCTTGTTGAAAAACCCTTCATCGGAAGCCGGTTTCCTGATCCCGGTAAGGAAAAGATCCGTCAGGCCTGCTGGTTGATGATGACCGCCTCATGGATCGCCCTTTTTATTTCATGCTTTATTGTTTTTATTTTTTAAGATACCCTTAATGAAAATCACCGGTTACAGGAAAAGGCAATGGCAAAACCGACTTACAAAGAACTGGAAGACAAAATCAAGGCCCTGGAGCAGAAAATAGGGCATATGAGCCTTCTTGAAAAAGAACTCCAGTCCCTTGAACTCCAGTTCTCCCTGGTTGAAAAACAGCTCAGACAACGCCAGCGGATGGATTCCCTGGGAACCCTGGCCCTGGGCGTGGCCCACGATTTTAACAATATCCTTTCCGGCATCATGGCCTATCTGAATATTTTAAGCCTTGCCGATGATAATTTCTCCCCCTCCCAGAAAGCCTATGTCCGGAATATTATCAATTCCGTCAAAAGAGGGGCTGCAACGGTAAAACAGTTTCAAAACCTCTCCGGCAGGGCTGCTTCTCCGAAAGAAAATATTGATATTTACACCGTGGCCCGGGAGGTCTTTTTTCTGCTGGAGAAAACAACGGATAAATTGATCGAAAAAAGGCTGGATATTGAACAGGGCCGGGTTTTTGTCTGCGCCGATGCCAATGAAATTCACCAGGTGTTTATGAATCTTGCCACCAATGCGGTACATGCCATTGAAGAAAAAGGCCTGAAAAAAGGGGATTATATCCGGTTGAGCGTGAGTTCAAAAATACGAAAGGGATCGGAACTGAAACACCTCTCCAAAGCAGAGTATCATGAATTTCTGTTTGAGGATACCGGCGCCGGCATGCCTGAAGACGTTCTTGAAAAAGCCTTTGATCCCCTGTTCACCACCAAGACGGGGCCGGGAAATACCGGCCAGGGGCTGGGTCTTGCCATGGTAAGGGATATCGTTACCAAACACCATGACGGCCATATTGAGGTGGATTCAACCCCGGGCCGGGGAACGGTTTTTCACCTCTTTCTGCCCAGGGCCGATGACGCGTGCGGTTTGGAAGAAACCCCCGCCGTGATCCAGGGAGGGACGGAAACCATCCTGATTGTGGATGACGATCTGTCTGTCCGGGAATCCCTGCAAAGGGCCCTGGAGGATTTCGGCTACCGGATTGTCCTGGCCGCGACGGCGAGGAGGGCCTTGCCCGTTTCAAAGAAATGCCGGCGCCGTGAATCTCGTATTGCTGGACATGATCATGCCGAAATGCCGGGCCGGGAATTATTG
>JAAUSZ010000135.1 GCA_012031875.1 Desulfobacula sp. | reverse complement strand
ATATACTCCCCTGACCTTTCCCTTGCCGGACCAGGGAAAAGGCTGTCAAACTGAGTTTTTGGAATCTGGGCCATCTTGGTCTCCTTGATATAAGTCCGTGTCTTGATAAATATCTTGGTTCTTATCATAAGACAGGGAATTTATCTATACTCTGTTTTCCGGGCAGGCGGAATACGCATACCGGGGAACCTGGAATTTGGCCGGGCAGTGACGGACCGGGCAGGTCAGGACAAGATCGTTCTCTTCGAGCCGGGGCCGTTTCGCGCCAAGAATCTGTTGCTCCTGCCACTGCAATGCCTTTTCCATTGTATCTGCCGTGCCAAGCTCCAGGACCTGCCTGCCGCAGCAATGGGTGTATTCACAAAATAATCGGAAAGCCATCGATTTCCTCCATGGTTTTTAAGTTTTGGGATAAAATAAGTTATTTTTGCAGATTGTAAAGCAGGCTGACACCCTGTTTATCTTCAATGAAAATTTCCCTGGGTTTTTATCACATGTTTCCAACCCCATTTCCCGCGTCAATGCCCGATCCTTTCCAAATTGGGCCGCTTTTACACAGCCATGGTATGATCTTTGCCTTTTGGTGTATCAGGTTTAGGGAAAAAATAAATCCAATCATTGTGATAAGGAGGCAAGATGAATAACCATATTGTCATTGTTGGCGGAGGCCCTGCCGGGATTATCGCAGCCCTGACGGCTAAAAGCGTTTACCTGGAAAAATCGGTCTTACTGATAAAAGAGATCGGGGACGGGGTAATTCCCTGTGCCATCCCCTATATGATCCATACCTTGAATGATCCCAAGGAAAACGCCCTGGGAAACCTCCCACTGGACAAAGCCGGGGTGGAAATTCTCGTGGACACGGCCGTTGGCCTGGATACCCGTGAAAAACTGCTTTCCCTGAAATCAGGGCAGATTATTGCCTTTGAAAAACTCATTCTGGCAACGGGTTCCATGCCGGTGGAACCGTCCATCCCCGGGATTCACAAGCAGGGGGTTTTCCGGATTGAAAAAAGCCTTTCCGCCACCACCATGATCCGGGAAAAAGCCAAAACAGCCAAACACATCGTGATTATCGGCGGCGGGTTTATCGGTGCTGAATTTGCCGATGAAATCGCCAGGGGTTCACAATCCACCGTCCATATCATCGAGATCATGCCAAAACTTTTAACCGCGGCCTTTGATGATGAATTCTGCGATGCGGCGGAAAAAGAACTGACAGGGCTCGGGGTTCTAGTCCACACTCGGAGAAAGGTGGTCTCCATTAACGGAGGAGACCGGGTTGAATCCGTCCGTTTGGATAATGGGGATGAATTATCCGCTGACATGGTGATCGTGGGCATCGGGGGAAGGCCCAATGTGGACCTGGCCCGCAGAGCAGGCCTTCTTCTTACGGAAGGGGGCTCCATCTGGGTGGATGCGTATATGCGGACAAAAAATAAAGATATTTTTGCCATTGGCGACTGCGCCGTGAAAAGGGATTTCTTCACCCGGCAGGAAGTCCCTGTGTGGCTTGCCTCCACAGCCACGGCCGAGGCCAGGATTGCGGGAACCAATTTATATGGTCTCCGGGCGTTGCGCCAGATCCAGGGAACCATTTCCGCCTTTTCAACCCGGCTGGGCAACCTTTCTCTGGCCAGTGCCGGCATGATCGGCAGGACCTGTATCCATGAAGAATTCAGCTTTGTTACGGGGCAGGCCACAGCCCCTGACAGGCATCCCGGATTCCTGCCCGGAGCAACACCTTTAACAGTGAAACTTATTTTTGCCAAAAGAGACGGCGTATTGCTCGGGGGCCAGATGAGCGGAGGCCCCTCCGTGGGAGAACTCATCAATGCCGTTGCCGTGGGCATCCAGATGAGACTCAATGTCAGGGAACTGGATATGATGCAGATCGCCACCCATCCCCTGCTGACACCGGCGCCAACGGTCCACCCCCTAATCAATGCAGCCCACCAGGCCCTTGCGGAACTGAGAAAATCTTCCTGAAGGATATACAAAAATCCCTGCCATTCCCCGGCCGTTTATCACAAACGCCGGGGCTGTTCAAAGTCTTTTCAAAAACGATATGAATTTTTCAGATGAAAGCCGTAATAGATAATTTTCCATCATTTTTTCTTGACGTGAATTTCCCTTTTTGTTCTAATATGCAGAATCATGTTCTATATACAGAATATTCAGGAGCCCCATTTATGACCTCCCCTGTTTCGGAAAAAGAAAAGCCGGCCTACAACCCCACGGCCCCGGCCGTGGAGCAGGCGGCCCGACTGCTGTTCTGCCTTCAAACAAACAAGGGCCCGGATCTGGGCCTGACCGCCATCTGCAAAGAAATCGGCATCCATAAGAGCAAGGGATATTCCATTTTAAACGCCTTGGCCAAATACGATCTCGTCACCCGGGACTATGCCTCCAAAACCTATTCCCTGGGACCGGCCCTCATGCCCCTGGCCCAGAAAGCCAAGGAAAAATTCGATATCACCGCCGTTGCCAGGGACCATCTTCAGCAACTGGCCGAAGCCACAAAAACCAGCGTGCTGCTGGGAATCATCTGCAATGACCAGGTGTTTATCACCGGGAAATATGACGGCAACGACACGGTATCGGTCACCGTCAATCTCTACCAGTCCCTGCCCATCACCCACGGGTCCCACGGGAAAGCCGTTTTCGGATATCTTCCCCCGGAGGAACAGGAAAGGCTCCTGTCTTCAGGACAGGTCTTTTTTCACGGTAGACCTGAAGATTTCGATCCAAAGCGCCTGAGCAGCGAACTGAGCTTCTGCAGGGAAAAGGGCTATACCGTGGATCAGGGCAAAATGTCGGCGGGCATCAATGCCGTCAGCGCTCCCATTTTCGACCATAATGGCGAGGCGGCGGCCTGCGTGATCATCCTGGGCACCTTTCAGGAGGACCGGTTTGAAGGTCTAGGAAAAATGATTGCCGAAACCGGCCGGGTCATCTCCCGGCAGTTGGGGGCAAGAATATAAAGGAGACAGCATGAAAAAGGATGGGGTAAAAATTATCAAGACAACGACATGGTCCCCCGGCCCCGGTTGCCACGGCGGTTGCGGAATCCTGGTCCATGTCAGGGACAACAAAGTGATCAAGGTGGAAGGCGACCCGGATCACCCCTGGAACCAGGGGCGGCTCTGCTCGCGGTGTCTTTCCATGACCCAGTACATGTACCATAAGGACAGGCTCAGAAAACCCCTGAAACGGGTCGGTGAAAGGGGGGAAGGCAAATTCGAGGAAATTTCCTGGGAGGAAGCCTTTGACTTGATTGAAGAAAAAATGAAAAAAATCCGGGAGGATTTCGGTCCGGAATCCGTGATCTTTCACCAGGGCACCGGCCGGGACATCGGCGGCTGGATATCCATGCTGGCCTATGCCTACGGCAGCCCCAACTGGATGTTCGGACTTTCCGGGATTTCCTGTTACACGCCCCGGCTCATGATGATGTCCATCACCCAGGGGGATTTTGCCGTGGTGGATGCCTCCCAGTGGCTTGAAAAACGGTATGACGACCCGGAATACAAGATCCCCGAAACCGTCATCATCTGGGGTCAGAACCTGCCCGCCACCTGCCCCGACGGATTTTTCGGCCACTGGTATGTGGATCTCATGAAACGGGGAACGGAACTCATCGTCATTGACCCGAGATGCACCTGGATCGCCTCCCGGGCCAAAATCTGGCTCCAGCTCCGGCCCGGCACGGATGCGGCCCTGGCCCTGGGGTTCATCCATGTCATGATCAAAGAAAATCTCATCAACATGGATTTTATTGAAAAATGGACCAATTCTCCCTTCCTGGTCCGGACAGACGGCAGGATCCCGGTGTTTCTGAAAGAAAAAGATATCAAAAAAGACGGGTCTGATTTGAATTTTGTGGCCTATGACGCGGTTTCCGGGGAGTTCATGGTCTGGGACACCACGGCCCAGGCCTATGACAAGGCCGGGGCCAAACCTTCCATGGACGGGGCTTTCACCCTCACCCTGGCAGACGGATCAAAGGCGGCCGTCAAGACCGTCTGGACCCTGTACAAGGAGAATGCAGAACCGTACACCCCGGAAAAGGTTGAAGGCATCACCTGGGTCCCGGCCGAGAAGATCCGTGAGGCTGCCCGCATGTACGCCAAGGCCAAACCCGGCGCCCTGCACTGGGGTCTTCCCATTGACACCATCCCGTCCACCGTGCCCACCTCCCAGGCCCTCAACCATCTCTGGTGCCTCACCGGCAACCTCGACATCCCCGGCGGCAACGCCATTGCCCGGTATGCCTATGATGTGGTGACCTATCCCTATCATTCCGGCGGGGCCATCCTGAGCCTGCCGCCGGAGGTCATGAACAAGCGCATCGGCATCCATGACTACGGCTGCATCAAGGATTTCAGGGCCTGGGCCCAGCCCGACAAGGTTCTGGAACAGATTTTTTCCGGCAGCCCCTATCCCATCAAGGGCATGTGGATCCAGACGGCCAACCCCATTGCCTGCACGGGCATGGAACCCCAAAAATGGCACAAAGCCATCAAACAACTGGATTTCACGGTCTGCGTGGATTTGTTCATGACCCCCACGGCCATGCTCTGCGATGTGATTCTTCCGGCCGCCACCTTCCTGGAAAAAGATTCGCTCAAGGCCTGGTGGGTCCCCCTGAATGCCATCAAAAAAGTGGTGGATGTGGAAGAATGCAAATCCGACATTGAAATCAATCTGGAACTCTGCAAGCGGTTCATGAAGGATTTCCCCTATCCCAATACCCGGGTGCTGTTTGATTCCCTCCTCAAATCCGCCGGCATCACCTACCAGGAACTGTGCGACAACACCTGGATGCTGCCGCCCAAGGGCCATCCCAGCAAACCCTATCACAGGTATGAAAGAAGCCTGCTGAGGCCGGATAAAAAACCGGGGTTCCGGACCCCCTCCGGGAAAATCGAACTCTTTTCCTCCTGGCTGGAAAAATGGGGCCTTGCCCCCCTGCCCTATCATGAGGAACCCCCCTACAGCCCCATCCGCACCCCGGACCTGTTCAAGGACTATCCGCTGATTCTGGCCACCGGCCGGAGAATGGGACCCTTTTTCCATTCCGAACACCGGCAGATCCCCTGGCTCCGGGAACAGCAGAAGGAGCCGGTCCTGGAAATCCACCCGGATACGGCCAGGAAATACGGGGTCGAACACGGCGAAAAGGTCTGTGTTGAGAACTGGCTGGGAAAAATAACGGTCAAGGCCCTGGTGACCCCGGTCATCCATCCCGATGTGGTCATGGCGGAACACGGCTGGTGGTTCCCGGAAAAAGAAGGCAGTGAACCCGGCCTCTTCGGCGTCTGGGAGGTCAATGTCAATCAGCTCATCCCCATGGGGCATGAAGGGAAAGCCGGCCTGGGATCTCCCATCAAGAGCATGCTCTGCAAAGTATACAAGGCGAAAGGATAACCCTCATGACACCCTATGGAATGCTCATCGATTATGAATACTGCACCGGCTGCAAGACCTGTGAAATCGCCTGCAAACAGGAATATGAAAGGCCTGCCGGAAAAGTCGGGGGAGTGGAAGTCTTGGAATTCGTCCACACCCTTCCCAATGACAAATTGTTTATCACCCATATCCCGCATTTTACCCGGGCCTGCGTGTTCTGCGCCGGCCGGGTAAAGCAGGGCCTGGCCCCGGCCTGCGCCCAGCACTGCATGGCAAGGGTCCTGACCTTCGGGAAAATGGAGGATCTGGTCAAACTCATCCCGGAAAAACGGAAGGCCATCCTCTGGACCCAGGGGTGATGATTCAAGGGGTAAAGCCGGGCGCGTTCTAAGACGGCTGTTGGCCCTTGTTGAACACATGGATATTCCGGTCTTTTTCCCGGCCGATGTCCGGATCAGGCCGTTTTTCCCCATCCCAGGGCATCAGGGCCTTGGGGTCCGTGATCACGGCCACGGGACAGGTTGCCCGGAAACTCGTGCGTTCCACCACGCTTCCGGCATACCATTTGCCTTGGCTTTCCTTGGTGTGGGATCCCAGGACAATGAGATCCGCCTGGGTTTTTACGGCGCAGGAAAGAATTTCCTGATGGGGCAGGCCCCTCCCCAGATGGCGTATTCATGGGGCAGCCCGTCGAAAAAAGGCTCGCAGAAATCCGTCAGCCGCTTCCGGGTTGCGGCCAGGTCCGCCTCGTAATTTTCCCGGGAATATTTGGGATAGGGCGGCACCGGGATCATGTGGAAGACCACAATCCGGCCCTGGAATCTTTGGGCCAGTTGAGCGGCAAAAGACAGGGCGCACTCACAAGACACGGAAAAATCCACGCCTACCAGGATGCGCCGGAATTCGGCAGTCTCAAGCCGAACCAGGGGGTTAACGATGACCACCGGGCAATTTTCCCGGGTAACGACCCCTTCCACGGTGGATCCGATTTTCCCTTCCACCCGGACAACGCCTTTTTCCGCAGCCCTTGCAGAATGCGGACCCATGACGATGAGGCCTGACGCCAGAAGCCGTGACCAGGACAGGATCTCCTCCCAGGGGAATCCCGGAACCACCCGGATCTCGCCGCCCACAGAGGAATGGACAATGGGGCTGTAAACGGTGCGGATTTCATCCGCCACCTGTTTTTCATAGGCCTCACTGGTTTCCATGTCCTGACCGGTGATAAAATGACGCACCTTTCGCCGATTTTGTGTATCACCGGATTCCAGAACATGCAGAATATGCAGTTTGACCCGGAACTGTTCGGCCAGCCGGGCGGCGGCGGCCACTACGGGATCGGCAACCTGAACCAGATCCGTTGCTGCCAGAATATCAGAAAACATCATTCCTCCTTTTTCACGGCCCCGGGGGAGACACCCCGTCCGGCGGCACGATATATTCATTGAGTAGAATCCGGTTCATGCATTCTTCAACGGGATTTTCCGTGTCCACCAGAATGCGTTGTTCCGGCCTGATCTCGGTTAAGGCCTCAAACCCTTTGCGAAAATCATCAAAATGGGCCAGCCGGGCATCGGACAGAGACGGCCGGCTTTCCCGGCGGGCCAGGCGTTTTTTCAGCACCTTGTCCCGGGCCGTGCATTCAACAAAAAAAATGCCGGCATCCATGTCCGCCGCCAGCCGCAGGGCTTCTTTCCTAAAATACCGGGCGCCGAAGGTGGCGTCCAGAACCACGGAACTGCCTTTTTCGATTTCTTCCTGGGCCCTGAGAAACATACGGCCGTAGGTCAGGGCCGTGGCCCCCCGGGTATAGATACCGCTCTCAAACGCCTGGCGGGAGGGGTCCGCGGGCGAAGCTGAGAACAGTTCTTTTCGTATGGCGTCGGACCGGAGCACGGAAATACCCAAGGCCCGGCCGATTTGCCCGGCAATGGTGCTTTTGCCCGAGGCAGGCATCCCGCATACCACCCACAGGACCGGCCGGTGAATCCCACGGCATACCCGTAGGCAAGATTCAGGTATGTTTCAATTTCGGTATGCAGACGGGAAGTCTCCGGTTCCGTCACATCCCTTTCCCGGGCCCGGATGCAGGCCACCTTTAATCTGACCATGGCCCGGTAACATTTGTAAAACCCCAGGAGGACAAAGAGGTCTGCATCCCCGGTTTGACGGGCTATTTCGGCCAGCAGGTCCTGTGCGGTGTCCGAATGCCCACGGGCATCCAGGTCCATGGCCAGGAATGCCAGATCCGAGGCCATGTCCTCATACCGGAACCGGTGGTTAAATTCAATACAATCGATAATTCGAACCTGATCATCCATGAAATAGATATGTTCGGCCCGCAAATCGCCGTGGCAGTCCAGAACCTTTCCGGATCGGACCCGCTTGTCGAAAAGGGGCCGGTGCCGCTTTAAAAAAGCCAGACTGGCGCTACGGACGATGTTGAACAGACGCTCGTCAAACAATTGTCCGGCAAGATCCGTCGTCTGGATGAAATTTTCCATGCAATTATTGGAAACCGTGGCCCAGGTTCCCAGGTCCGCCTCGGGGGCCGGTTCGGGGGGCCGGTCGTAGAACCGGACCAGCAAACCGGCCAGGGCATGAATCTGCCGTTTATGGATCCCGCCGGTCTCCAGCCCATGAGCCAGGGTACAGTGTTCAGGCAACCGCCGCATTTTCACCGCGTATTCCACGACCTCTCCGGGGCCTTCCAGATGATAGGTCTCGTTTTCAAGGCAGACGGGGACCACGCCCAGATACACATCCGGGGCGAGCCGACGGTTCAGTTCTATTTCCTGCCGGCAGAAATGGCGGCGTCTTTCCAGGGTCGTGAAATTCAGGAACCCCAGGTCCAGAGGCTTTTTGAGCTTATAGGCCAGATCGCCGGCCAGGAACACCTTTGAAATATGGGTTTCCCGGATCTCGACATCGACGGCCGGATGGGGGTAGAAATCCGGACTCGCCATGGCTTGAACCAGTTTTTCAAAACGATGGAAATCCATGCTGAACCTGTTGTTTCTTTTATATTAGATCCTTCTGGTCTATTTAAAAATAGCATGCCCCCCCGTGAAAAGCAAACGTTGTAATTTTGCGACAATTCTGGAACCCGGCCCTGTTTTTTTCCCTCTTTTTCTTTCTTTCTATTTTTTTAAAAAGATAACTATCTGTAAATAAATCTTATATTTTCCAATACCCTATTCCGGCACCCCCTATTGCTTTTTATACAAAACAGATTTATTATAGTTGCAATATTGCGACTATAATGTTTTCTAATTAAGAGACGAACTAAAATGATCAATACCCAAAAAATCTTCGGCCCTTTGACCGAAGATACCACCAAGGTCATCCTTGAAAGCATATCCGACGGTGTTTTTACCATAGATTACAATTGGGAAATCACCTCCTTTAACCGGGCCGCGGAAGAGATCACGGGCATTTCCCGCAAAGAGGCCATGGGTCGTCACTGCTGGGAAGTCTTCCGCTCCAATATGTGTGAAGAAGACTGTGCCTTGAAAAAAACCATGGAACAAGGAAAACCCTTTGTCAATTCACTGGGGTATATTATCAGCAGTGAAAAGAAAAAAATCCCGGTCACGGTTTCCACCTCCCTTTTAATCGATAAAAAAGGGGATGTCATCGGAGGGGTTGAAACCTTCAGGGACCACTCCCTGGTGGAGCAGCTCAGAAAAGAACTCACCACGGCCTTCCGGGTGGAAGACATCATCAGCAACAGTGATGCCATGAAAAAAATCTTCAGCATCCTGCCCCAGGTGGCGGACAGTGATTCCTCTGTGCTGATCGAAGGTGAAACCGGTACGGGAAAGGAACTCCTGGCAAGGGCCATCCATAATATGAGTCCGAGAAAGAACAAGCCCTTTATTGCCATCAACTGCGGCGCCCTTCCCGACACCCTCCTGGAAAGCGAATTGTTCGGGTATAAAAAAGGGGCCTTCACCCATGCCGTCAAAGACAAGCCCGGCCAGTTCGCCCTAGCCGACGGCGGCACCCTGTTGCTGGATGAAATCGGAGACACCAGCCCGGCCTTCCAGGTCAGCCTTCTTCGGGTTCTCCAGGAACATGAATTCACCCCCCTGGGCGGCCTGGAAAAGGAAAAGACCAATGTGCGTATTATTGCCGCCACCAATACGGATCTTACCGAACTTGTCGCCCGGCAGACTTTCCGGCAGGACCTCTATTACCGGATCAATGTCATCCGGATGTCCCTGCCCCCGCTCCGCCGGAGGATGGAAGATATTCCCCTTTTAGTGGATCAGTTTATCAAAAAGCTGAACCTGCGCCAGGGGAAAGCCATCCATGGGATTGACCCCCCGGTCCTTCAGACCCTGATGGCCCAAAGTTTCCCCGGCAATATCAGGGAACTTGAAAACATTATTGAACATGCCTTTGTGCTCTGCTCTGAGGGGAATATCAAAACAAATCATCTGCCCGGATGGCTGCTGCCGGATTGCAGTCCGGACGCTGATGAAGACAATGACCCGGTAAAGGCGGCGCAGATCAAACGCATCAATGATGCCCTTTCCCGCCACAATTTCAGCCGGAGCGCCGCTGCAAAGGATCTGGGCATTCATAAGAGCACCCTTTTCCGGCAGATTAAAAAGCTGGGGATGACCCTCTAGTCAAAAAGCCTGCAACATCTGCGATGCGGAGGGTCTCACTTTTGCAACTTTTTCCCCTTAAGATCTTTAAGGTTTTCCGGGTTCCCGCTAAAACCCTGATCTTCAGGCGGATCTGATCCATTCCGGATAAAAATTTCCAGCCCGGCACATGCCTTGCAACATCATTCCGTCAGATAATTCGGAGGGAATCATTGAAATTAGCCGTTACAATATGGGGAAACCGTGTATCACCTGTTTTTGATGCTGCAAAAACCCTTTTAATTGCAGATATAGAAAACCGGATGATCATGAAAAAAAACTATATCTCCTTTGATCCCGGCTCCCCGGAAGGACTGATCAAGCTCTTAAAGAAAATAAAGGTTCCCATCCTGGTTTGCGGGGCTATTTCCACGGCTCCTGCCGATCTCTTTGTTGAAAACGGCATCAAGCTGATCTCCTTTGTAACCGGGAACGCCCTTGAATTCATCGAAACCTTTGCCCAGAAACAGACCATTGAAAAGTCCTATATGATGCCCGGCTGCAGCAAGCAATATTCCTGGCATCACAAATTCAAAAATTTCACATCCTGAGGGTCCCTTTCCATCTTTTAAAATTTATTTAGACTTTTACTTTACAGCTTCCGCTGCAATTGATAATCATTAACATTCAAAACAGTTACCTTAAACGCTTATTATCACCCTGGTTTGAACATGACCCCTACATATGAAGAACTGATCCTCAGGATAAAAGATCTTGAAAAGCTTTCACAAAGAACAAAGGAGGCTTTTCAGATTACCCGGACCGCGCGGAGAAATTATAAGCGGTTCCTTCAGTTTCTGCCCTATCCTGTGATGGTGCGGGACCCGGCCGGCCTCGTCACCTATCTCAATCCTGCGTTTACCAGCACCTTTGGCTGGACTCTCAAAGAATTAAAAGGGAAGAAAGGGGATCAATATGTCCCGGAATCCCTTTCCGATGAATTAAACAACAAAATCAAAAACCTGCCCATCAAGAAAGACACCCTGCAATATTATACCCAAAGGCTGACAAAGGACGGCAAGGTCCTGGATATCCTTCTCCGGGTGGGAATAGAACGAAGCAAGTCCAGCAATCCCGGCGGCATGATCCTTGTCAGCCGGGATGTCACCATGGAAAAACGGTTCAACCGGAACCGGGAGGCCATGACCCGCATCAGCCAGATGCTGCCCCATTACCCGGATTTGCGAAAGCTTCTTTTCTTTATCAACACTGAAATCAAAAACCTTCTGGAAACGGAAAGCGCCAATACCATTCTTCTGGATGAGGCCCAGAAGGAATTTTATTTTTTGAGCGCGGCCCATGATGACCCGGCCACCCGGGAACGGATTGACAATACACGGTTTCCCGTGGATGAACTTTTGTCGAACCAGGTGGTCGAAACCGGCAAACCCCTTATTGTCAACGATCTTTCAGAAAAGCAGGACCGGTATAAATCAAGGGACCGGAAAATCGGATACAAGGTAAGAAATGTACTGCTGGTGCCTTTGCGGACCAAAGACCGGATTATCGGAATTCTGGCCGCGGACAACAAAAAAACAGGGGATTTTGATGACACCGACCTGGAGACCATGAACACCATCGCTGCAACCGTGGCCCTTTCCATAGAGAACGCCCGGGTATCCAGGGAATTGAGAAAGGCCTATGAGGAGGTGAAGGGCCTGAACAGTGCAAAGGATAAAATGATCAGCCATCTGTCCCACGAACTCAAAACCCCGGTGGCCATCCTGCTGAGTTCCTTTAAGATCCTTTCCAAAAAAATGTCGGAATTGCCCGAGGAAACCTGGAAACCGACCATGGACAGGATCAGAAGAAACCTGGACCGCATTATCGGGATTGAAAATGAGGTCTATGACATCGTTGAAAAAAAGAGGTCCTTCATCACCAGATCTTTTCCCTTATCCTCGAACAATGCAAAGATGAGTTTGAATCCCTGGTCGCCGAAGAGACTGGAGAAACAGGGGTCATTGAAAAAGTAAGGCAAAAAATCGGCGACCTGTTCAACACTCCCGACCTTGCTTTTGAAAATATTTTCCTTACTCAGTTTGTTGAAAAACGAATCGAGGCCGTTAAACCCCAGATTACCCGGCGGAATATCCAACTCATCACCCGTCTGAAGTCTTCTTCCCCCATCCGGATTCCTGCCGAACCCTTGAGAAAGACCGTGGACGGGCTGATTCGAAACGCTATTGAAAATACACCCGACGGCGGGAAAATAGAGGTCCTGGTCCATCAAAAAGGCAAAGGCATGCAATTTGTCGTCAAAGATCATGGGATCGGACTCACCGAGGAGGCCAGGAAAAGGATTTTTGAAGGCTTCTTCTCCACCCGGGATATTATGAATTATTCCTCAAAACGGCCCTATGATTTCCATGCCGGCGGAAAAGGGGCCGATCTTCTGCGGATAAAAATATTTTCGGAAAGGTTTAATTTCAAGATTTCCATGACTTCCACGAGATGCCAAAGAATCCCGGAAAATGCGGACGCCTGCCCCGGTTCCATTGAAGACTGCCGTAAAATACCCGGCCCTGAATGTAATGGCACAACCATGGTGACCTGTTTTTTCCCTTTTCCTGAAACTGCCTCGAATCCCACCGCTTGATCCCGGTCAGGAGGGTTGCCTTTTTCCGGTCATGCCGAGGTAAATGGCCAGAAGCACAATCCCCACCCCGGCCCACCCGGTTATTCCCGTCTGCCTGTCAAAAAAGGCCACATCCCAGACAAAGGAAAGCGCCGGCTGCATGAGAAGAATCAACCCGGCATGAGAGGCCCTGACCTTGGGCAGAGAATTGGAAATCACCACCCAGGCGATGGTCTGGATAAACAAGCCCAGACAGAGCAGGGAGATCAGAGTTGAAAGATCCGGGATCATAAAAGAAGCGCCGGACAGATAAATTTCCCCACCCAGAAAGAGGCTGCAAGATACAGATAAGAGCATCAGATAATAAAACAGGGAGAAATCGCCTTTATCAGACTGGATTTTTCTCAACAGCAGGAGGAACATGCTGTAAAAAAACGGCCGTGGCAAACCCGAGAAGAATCCCTGTACGGTATTGAGGGCTC
>JAAUSZ010000134.1 GCA_012031875.1 Desulfobacula sp. | reverse complement strand
CTATGAAAATATTCTGAAAAACCGATTTTCACGATCTGGCGCCCGAGATGGTGGTTCTGGAAACTCCCGGCCATTCCCCGGCCCACAGCTCTTTTTATTTTCCCGATGAAAAGATTCTTTTTTCCGGCGACCTGGGTCTGGACCGGTTCGGCCCTGGTACGGCTGGGCAGACTGTGATATCAAAAAATAGTGGAATCCCTTTTAAGGCTGGACGGCCTGGAGGTGGAACTTGTCCTGACCAGCCACGGCGGCATGATTCAAAAAAAGGTCCACCCGGCCTTTCTGAACTGTATCCAAAGGATCATGGAACGGGAAGAAAAAATCCTTCACAAACTGGACAGGGGGATGAGTCAGGCAGACGTATTGCCCGGCAGGGGGTTTTTTACCGGGATAAGGATAAGGTTCCCGAGCCCATGAAATCTTTTCTCAATATGTGGGATACAGCCATGTTCCATCACCATGAAGCCCTGATCAAGGAAGGCGGACTGATCCGGTTTTTCCCGGAGATCCGGAAACCGGCAGGGGGGAATAAATCCTAGGCCCCCTGTGCCGGCCCCCTTCTTTCCAGGGGCAGGCGGATCATAAAGGTTGTACCCCTGCCCGGCTCCGAAACCACATCCATGGTTCCGCCATGGTGTTCCGTAATGATAAAATATGAAACCGATAACCCGAGACCGGTTCCGACACCCACCGGCTTGGTGGTAAAAAAGGGCTCAAAAATTCTTTTCCGGATCTCTTCATTCATGCCTGGCCCGTTATCCTCAATTTCAATCCTCAACATGGGGGGCTCTTTTTCAGCCTTTAATCTCAAGGTGAACACCGGCCTGGAGGCGGTTTTGTTTTCCAGCATGGCATGGGCCCCGTTACCCAGGATATTGAGAATGACCTGCTGGATTTTGCCGCTTTCACAGGCCACCATGGGCAGGTTTGCTTCATATTCTCTGCGTATGGAGATGGCCTTGAAATCGTATTGTTTTTTTAAGTCATAGTCTGTTGACGCCAGGGTTAGGGTTTTTTCCAGCAGCTCAACCGGGTCGTGGGTGGAAAAGCCTGAATCGCCTTTCCTTGCAAAATTGAGCATGTTTTCCACAATGGCCGCCATCCTTGAGGCCGATTCCGTGACGGCCTTGATCATGGAGGGAATGTTCCGGGAATTCATGAAGCCGGAAATGGACGCCATGGTCGTACCTGCTTTTTCAGCCGCTGCCACATTTGCCGGCATCCGGGTATCCATGAGGCGGTTGGACAGAACCGCGGCATTTTGGATGACACCGGCCAGGGGATTGTTGATTTCATGGGCCATCCCCGCAGCAAGACCTCCCACGGAAATAATTTTTTCGTTTTGAATCAGGGCCTCTTCCATGCGAATTTTTTCCGTCACATCATCAATCCGTATGACCGCGCCTTTGATATGGCCCACCCGCAGGGGATAAACAGTAACCTCCTGGTAACGGGTTTCACCGGAGGGGGCGCTGTATGAAAGCCTTGCCGAAGTCCGTATTTCATTTTTCTCCAGGCTTTCCCGTATCTTTTCCATATCCACATGAATACCCGGCAAGACATCGGCCAAAGGCATTTCCCGGGCGTCTTCCCCGGAGAGGCCCGTCATCTCTTGGGCCTTTTGATTCCACAGGGTCACCCCCAGGGTTTCATCTATGCCGATGAGCACCGAAGGCATGGAATCAATGATATTGGAGAGATAATTTCGGACTTTCTGCAATTCCTGTTCAGTTTCTTTTCTAACCTTGTTTTCAGAGAGAATCTCATTCCGGTAGGTTTCCAGCTTGGTCATGAACAGGTTAAAACTGTCGGATAATTGGCCGATTTCATCGCCTCTGTCATTGTTTACCCGGAAAAACAAATCTCCTTTTGAGCCTGTTTCGAAGCGACGGATGAGATCAGTCAGGGGTTTGGTCATGGAATTGCTGATGGCCAGGGTTGCCAGGGCCGTGGTCAGCAGAGTCAGAATCAGGATCACTAAAAAATCTTTATGTATGTCAAGGAGGGGAGAAAAGACCTCCCGGGTATAAAAAGAAGAAGCGATGATCCAGTTCAAGGACGGGATCGAATCAAAGGCAACCAGTTTTTCACGGCCCTCCTTTTCCGACGGGTTTTTCCAGGAATAGGTCAGATATCCTTTTTCCGGGAGACCATGTCTTGAAGAATTTTTTCTCCGTCGCTTCCCAGGTCGTGGAAGGCCTTGTCCGAGAGTTCGGGGTGAGCGATGATTTTCCCTGTGGTGTCAAAAATAAAGGCATACCCTGTTTTGCCGAAGGTCAGCTTTGAAATATTCTCCCTGATATCCTCGATGCCTATCAGCTTTGAAAATTCCGATTTATAAGAGGTTACGGAAATGATCCAGTCCCAGGGCTCGAAATAGGCCATATAAAGGGCCTTGGGCCGGGCCTCGGTTTCTTCCGGGTTTTTCCAGTCATATTCCAGGTAACCGGTTTTCTGTTGGATCTGGGTCCGGACAAAGGCATGGTTTAAAAAAGTCTTTCCCACCACGCCTTTCCGGGGATGGACCAGGGCCCCGCCGTTGCTGTCGACACAATAGATATATCCGGTATCGCCGATATGCTGGCTTAATAAAATTTTTTCGGCCCGGTCCCTGGCCTCGGCCTCGGTTATCCTGCCGTCAAGGTATTCCCGGTAAAGGGCTTCGATGATCTCCAGGTTTTTTTCGGCAATTCCCCGCAAATGGTTTTTGATGGACAGATCGGCCGCGGTTTTTACCATATCGGCAATGATCTGGTTGGATGTCCCGAGTTCCTGCCGGATTCGATCCATAATCCCGCTTCTTACGCGAAAATAATGAAAGGAAAAGCTCAGGGAAAAAAGAACCAGAAAAATCGCTGCATAGTAGAGAAATAATTTATATTTGATCGGCATCCGCCTTAACAGATTGATCCGCATGGTCAGCACACCCATCTGTCCTTGACTTTTGAGATGCCGGGGATGATGGTCTGGGTCCGGTTGATGCCGTGAATCTTGCGGATCTTCTGGTCCACGAATTCCGCAATGATTTCCGCATCCGAAGCCAGGAAATCCCGTTTCAGGAGGATTTTGACCAGGATGTCGATGGTCCCGTGAACGGAATGGACTTCCTGAACCTCGTCCAGGGCAAACAGTTTGTCAATGACCTTTCCGTCGGTGGAGGTATCCATATTGATCATGATAAAGGCCGTGATGCTCCGCTTCATTTCCGGATAATCCGGGGTGGGCTGTTCCAGCATGGCGCTTCTGAAGGCTTCCATGCTTCTGGGGATGAGCCGGTCCAGCCCGATGCCGTATTGCCGGCTGGAGGGGCGCTCCCAGTGGTGATAGGAAATATAGGCATAGAGATCGGCCAGGGTGCGCCGGGGAAAATGCCGGAGGAGTTGTCCGTTTTTAATGATGGCGGTCAGGGGCAGGTAAATGGTGTTGTACCAGTCTTCGGCCGCTTTTTTAAATTCTTTTTCATCCCCGGAAATATGGGTCAGGTGGCCCTTGTGGGTCTTGATCTGGTTCTCAAGGAAATTATATTTTCCGACTTCGGTCAACAGGATGGTCTTTGGCAGGCCCGTCTTTTCAAAAAATTTCGTTTTTTCAATATACAAAAGATTTTCCATGGTGTTCCGGGAGGAAAGGAGTTCCACCACCTTTGCCTGGATATCGTACCGGCCCAGCTCTTTTGCCGCGGCCACCCTGTGGTTGCCGTCCAGGACATAATATTCATTCCGGATCTGGTAAAGCTTTACCGGGGGCAGGGGCCTGCCGTCGCGCATGGCCTTTTTGATCTCGCTAAAGCGCCTTGAAGAGATCTGGCGTTTGGGTCTGAACTGGGAATCAAAATCATGGTATTTTCCCACGCTGCCGATGATCTTTTCCAGGCCCACGGTCATGATCCCATGGTCGATGAAATCAACCTTGCCTTCCTTTTCCTGCTGCTCATTAAAGGAATCAACATGATTTTGGTTTTTTTCCCCCAGCCATTCCAGAAATTTTTTAAAAAAATTTTTCATGCGCCGCCTCAAAAATAGTATAACCGCAGGTGTTGATGACCTTTGTCCGGCCCACCCGGGTGATCCTGTCTTCATGGGCCTTGAAAGGCTTATGCATATGGCCGTGGATCAGGAATCCCGGCTTCTTCTTGTGTATCAACTGGTTAAAGCTTTCAAAGCCCCGGTGGCAGAGGTCTTCGGCGTCATGGACATGCCGAGGCGGGGCATGGGTGACCAGGATATCAACCCCGCCTTTTCTCCAGATGGAAAACCACAGATCCTGGATGATTTTTTTCATTTCCGCTTCCCTGTATTGGTTTTCCCCGCCATTATACCACATGGAGCCGTCCAGTCCCAGGATTTTAACGGAATTGAACACCATGATCCGGCCGTGGATATGGGTGCATCCCACGGGATTGTGGTCCGTGTACCGGATATCGTGATTGCCTTTGACATAGAACAGGGGCCTGTCCAGCCTGTCCCTTAAAAAGGAAAGGTATTCCGGCGGCAAATCCCCGCAGGAAAGGATGAGATCCACGGGCTCAAGGGTTTTTTCTTCAACCTGACGGGTCAGGGAGGGATCGATAAAATCGGAAAGCGAGAGAATTTTCAGACGCGACAGCGCTTTCATTCCCGCCTGAGATGGGCAAGCCAGCGGTATTCCAGTTTTTTGAGAAGCCAGACCAGGATGAAGGTGATGGTCAGATAGAAGGCCCCGGCCGTGATAAAGGCTTCATAGGGGGTGTAATATCTGGAATTGATGATCCGGGCTGCGCCGGTAATGTCGATGATGGTGATGACGCTGGCAAGGGAGCTGCCGTGAAGCATGAAAATGATTTCATTGCCGTAGGTGGGAAGGGCCCTTCTAAATGCGCTGGGCAGGATGATCCGGGTGAATCTCAGATACAGGGACATGCCGGCGCTTGGCCGCCTCCACCTCTCCGTGGGGTGTGTTTTCTATGGCGCCCCGGATGATCTCGATGGTATAGGCGCAGGTGTTGAGGGTAAAGGCAAAGAGGGCGCAAAAATAGGCTTCCCTGAAAAAAGGCCAGAGGAAAGAATTTTTTACGCTTTCAAACTGGCCCATGCCGTAGTAGATGAGAAACATCTGGACCAGGAGGGGGGTTCCCCTGAAAAAATAGGTATAGGCATTGATGGGGCCGGAGATCAGGATGTTTTTGGATGTTCTGAGGACCGCCAGGGGGATGGCGAAAAAAAGCCCGATGGCAAGGGAGGCGGAGACCAGGATCAGGGTATTTTTCAGGCCGAGAAAATAGATGCCGATATTGTCCGCAATGATTGAAAAATCCATGATCAGTCCTTTAAAAATCCCACGCTGTATCTTTTATTGATCCGGTTCAGGATCAGGATGGAAACCGAGGTCAGGATCAGGTAAATCAGGGCCACCACCAGATAAAAGGTAAAGGGCATGCGGGTGGCGCCTGCAGCCAGCCCGGCCATCCGGACCATGTCTTTGAGCCCGATGATGGAGACCAGGGCCGTGGTTTTCATCAGGACCAGCCAGTTGTTGCCGAATCCGGGAATGGCGTGGCGGACCATTTGGGGCATGAGTATCCGGATAAAAACCTGAAACCGGGTCATGCCAAAGGCGTGACCCGCTTCCATTTGTCCGCCCGGAACGGCCAGGATGGCTCCCCGGAAGGTTTCAGCCATATAGGCCCCGAAAATAAAACCGATGGTGGACACCCCGGCCATGAAGGGATTGATGTCGATATACGCGTCATACCCCAGCATGGGGCCGATCTGGTTGATAAAGACCTGGCCCCCGTAGAAGATCAGCAGCATGAGCACCAGGTCCGGGATCCCCCGGATAATGGTGGTATAGGCATGGGCAATAAGGTTCGCCGCCCTTACCCGGGAAAGCTTGGCAAGGGCGGTGATAATCCCGAGGACCATTGAAATGGCAAGGGAGGCAAGGCACAGTTCAATGGTGAGAAGCGTGCCTTGCAGTATGCCGGGACCGTATCCCTGGAGGCTGAACATTATTTTCCGTATACGTCAAAGTCGAAATACTTGTCCTGGATTTTTTTATAGGTTCCATCTTTGCGGATTTTCTGGATACCGGCGTTGAGCTTGTCGATCAGGGCCTTGTCTTCTTTCCGGCAGGCGATTCCCGCGCCTTCGCCAAACCATTTGGTATCTGTCAGGTCCGGACCGATAAACTGGAAATCCTTGCCTTCGGGTTTCATGAGAAAGCCTTCTTTGGCGGCAATGCTGTCGGAAAGGAAGAGATCGATACGGCCGGCGGCGATATCCAGATAAACCTCATCCTGGGTGGCATAGCGTTTGACTTCCACATCCTTGCCGTAATTATCGGTCAGGTACTGGTCATGGATGGTGGCTCTTTGAACCCCAACGGATTTTCCCTTGATGGCTTCCTTGGAAAATTCCTTGATAGCGCCCTTTTTCACGACAAATTTGGCCGGGGTCTGGTAGTATTTGCCGGTAAAGGCCACGGCTTTTTTCCGTTCTTCGGTAATGGACATGGAGGCCACGATGCAGTCAAATTTTTTGGCCAGAAGTCCGGGGATGATCCCGTCCCAGTCCGACACCACCAGTTCGACTTCGGCACCGGCGGCAGCCACGATGGCTTCGGCCATTTCAATATCAAACCCGCCCAGTTTTCCATCGGGGCTGATAAAGCTGAAGGGAGGATACGCGCCCTCCACCCCGACCCTGATTTTTTCCAGTCATTGGCAAAACCGTTTCCGGCGATAAGAACAAGACAGACAACCATGAATACAGACAAAAATTTTTCATACCTGCTCCTTTGTTTAAAATATAACACCACGTATCTATTCCGCGACGGCAATAAATTCCCGGAACCGGTCCGATTTCGGGTTCCCGAAAACCATTGCAGGCGCACCATCTTCTTCAATCAATCCATTGTGCAGAAAAATCACCCGGGTGGACACATCCCGGGCAAACCCCATTTCATGGGTGACCACAATCATGGTCCTTCCTTCCTTGGCCAGGGTCCGGATGACCTGGAGGACCTCGCCCACCAGCTCCGGGTCCAGGGCCGAGGTGGGCTGTCAAAGAGCATGACGGCGGGTTCCACGGCCAGGGCCCTGGCAATGGCGGCCCTCTGCTGCTGGCCGCCGGAGAGCTGGGCCGGGTAGGCGGAAAGCTTTTCCCTGATCCCCACTTTTCCAGATAATATTCCGCCCTCTCGACGGCTTTGGCCTTGGGAATCTTCAGGACATGGACCGGGGCTTCGATGACGTTCTCAAGGATGGTCATGTGGCTCCAGAGGTTGAACTGCTGAAACACCATGGCCAGCTTGGTCCTGATCCGCTCCACCTGCCGGATGTCCCTGGGCCGGCTCACGCCCTTCCGGTTGGTTTCCAGGAGGATTTCCTCCCCGCCCACCGTGATTTTCCCCTGGTCCGGCATTTCCAGGAAGTTGATACAGCGCAGCAGCGTGCTTTTCCCTGATCCGCTGGAGCCCAGGATGGAGATGACATCGCCCTTATAGGCTTTGAGGGAGATGCCTTTAAGCACCTCGACCTCGCCAAAGCGTTTGTGAAGATTTTCAACCGATAAAGCCGTCTGTTGTTTATCCATGGGCGCCCGTCACCATTGTAAAATTGTGTTCATTTATGTTTGCCTGCCCTGCTAGTATAAATCCCGGAACCATAAGTCAAGGATTATATGCTGCCAAAGGGGAAGGCATCCTTAACTTTTTTCCTGAAATCTTCAGAGGTTAAATACCGGTACCCGATTTCCGACAGGATTTTTGCGGTTTTTTCCATCTGGCCCAAGGCAAAGGGAGACGCCGCGCAGCCGGCAAATTCCTTTGAATGGATCGTGATCCCCTTGGCCTGGCCTGTAATATTGAAAAATCCGTGGATGGCCGGAACCTCATAGGTGACATCTCCGAAATCCGAAGAGGCCCGGGAGCGCTCCAGCCATTCCGGGGCCATGCCGTATTCCCCGGCCAGTTTCATAAAGGCCTGGTTGAGTTCCCGGTTGGGCTTTCCCGGTTTGTACGTATGTTTGACCGTCTCCACCAAGGCCGTGGTGCCGGTCATGAGGGCGGCCCCCTGGGCAATGTTTTCAAACCGGGTTTTCATGGACAGCAGAAAATCCATGTCAAAGGCCCTGAGGTAAAAATCGGCCGCGGCTGAATCCGGGATGATATTGGGGGCCACCCCCCCGTCGGTGATGACCCCGTGAACCCGGCAGGTCTCGGGCAGTTGCTGGCGCCAGGCATCCACCCCGCAAAAAAGGAGCCGGACTGCATCCAGGGCATTGAGCCCGTCTTCCGGGGCCGCGGCGGCATGGGCGGACTTCCCGGAAAACCGGACCGCAAACTGCATGATGCCGGATTCTTCCACGGACTGGGAGGTGGCGCGGTTGGACGGGTGGGCCATGAGCACGATATCCACGTCCTTCAACGCTCCGGCCTCTATAAGATCGATCTTGCAGCCCCGTTTTTCTTCGGCCGGGGTTCCCATGACCGTTACCCGGCCCTTGACCCCCTGGTCCGACAGGAGCTGTTTGAGCAGAACCCCGGCTCCCAGGGCCACGCCCGCGATGAGATTGTGGCCGCAGCCGTGACCCATGCCGGGCAGGGCATCATATTCGGACATGAAACAGATATGGGGCCGGCCTTCTCCTGCGGTTGCGGCAAAGGCGGTGTTCAGCCCCTTATAATTTCTTTTGACCTCAAAGCCCCGGCTTTCAAGGAAATCCGCCTGGACCCGGGCGGCCAGCTCTTCTTCCCCGGACAGCTCCGGGTGGTCGTGGATCTGAATCACAAGGTCTTCAATTTCTTTTGCATGGACCTTATAACAGGCCCCCAGGACTTCTTTCAGGGTTTCCATAAAAATTTTTCCCGCGGTTTCCTTTCTTAGCCGGTTCGACATCACGCCGCATTACAAATTCGATTGAAAGTTCGTTGCTACCCAGGTGACAACTATTAAAAAACCAGGCTGAAAGTCAAGAAAATTCATACTGGATTTCAAAAAAAATTGAAACCTTTATTTTGGAATGCCTGTTTACAAAACAGGCCCTGTTTTTCCCAGACCTGCTTAACGGTTGACATTTAAAAAGCGGCTGCTTATTCTGATGGGAAATGATTAAAGATTGACTCAGGAGTAAGATATCATGGCATACACCATCCATCCCATTGTTCTCGGCACAAAGGTCTTTGACAAAAGCATGATGACCTACCAGCACGGCCAGGGCCAACAATATACCATCCCCATCTATGCCTGGCTCATCAAGGGTGGCGAGAAACCCATCCTGGTGGATACGGGCGAGATGAGCCCCATCCAGTCCCAGGACCGGGAGGCCGCCATCGGCGGAAAAATTTACACCTTTGAGCAGGGCCTGGAAAAGCACGGCCTGACCCCGGCCGATATGGATATCGTCATCCATACCCATCTGCATACCGATCATTGTGAAAATGATTATAAATGCGAAAACGCAACATTCTATATCCATGAACAGGAACTGGAATCCGTCCACAACCCCCATCCCCTGGATTACCGGTACCTGTCCGACTATATCGACGATATTGAGGAAAACGGCCAGATTGAAATCGTCCGGCAGGACCGGGAGATCGTCCCCGGCATCCGGGTCCGCCATACCCCGGTCCACACCCGGGGCGGGCTGACCGTGTATATTGAAACCGCCAAGGGAACCGCGGTCATCACGGGCTTCTGCCTCATTGATGAAAATTTCAATCCCCCGCCGGAAATCCGGGGCATGGAAATGGAGGTCATCCCGCCGGGAACCCATGTGGATGTTTATAAGGCCTATGATATCATGAAAGAGGTCCGGGCCGGGGCCGACATCCTTATTCCCCTCCACGAGCCGAGGTTTGCCGCGGTGGACAGCATCGGGTGAACACCGCCCGAACCCGACAATCCAATCCGGGAAGATTCAGCCCTTGGAAAAATTGGAATAAATCCTGGAAATTCTCCATCTCTCTAAGTAAGCGTTTTTGGCAAAGATGAGCCTTTGCTTTCGGGAACAGGCCGGAAAAACCGGCCTGTTCACCAAAAGCCGCCTTTTTATAAAGATCATTTTTTAAAGGAGATCCCCATGGGAAATGAGAAAACAGAGACCGGTTTTGTGAGCGCACAGGACCGCACCACCTGCGAAGCCACCCGGCAGATGCTTGAAAAAGCCAGGAGAGACGGCGTCATCCTGGACCTGGACCGGGGCTATGACATGAAACCCTGCCCCATCGGCGAGGTCTCGGCCTGCTGCAAGCATTGCTATATGGGGCCCTGCCGGTTGAACCCCAAGGACCCATACAAAAAAGTCGGGGTCTGCGGGGCCACCATCGACACCATTGAGGCCCGGAATTTCGGCAGAAATGTAGCGGCCGGATCAGCCTCCCACAACGATCACGGCAGGCATATCCTGGAATTGTTCAAACATATTATCGACGGCAAGGTCAAGGATTTCGGCATTGACGACACCATCAAGCTGGAACGGGTGGCCCGGTCCGTCGGCATTGACACCGAAGGCCGGGAGGTCCTGGAGGTGGCCAGGGCCCTCCATGACGAACTGGAAAAAACCTTTTCCAACGTGGACGGCGAAATGCCCTTTACACGGCGGGCCCCCGAGGCGCTCCGGGAGCAATGGCGAAAAGACGGGATCATGCCCAGGGGCGCGATGCTGGAAGTCATGGAAATGATGAGCCGGACCCATATCGGGTGTGACCAGGATTATAACAACCTCATGAAACAGATCGCCAGAACCTCCCTGGCCGACGGCTGGGGCGGCTCCATGGTGGCCACGGAACTCTCGGACATCATGTTCGGGACCCCTTCCCCCACCCTGGCCGACGTCAACATGGGCGTATTAAAGGAAGACCATGTGAACATCATTGTCCACGGCCATGAACCTGCCATGTTCGAAGGCATCCTGGCCGCGGTCTATGATCCCTTTTTCACGGACCAGGCCAAGGCTGCCGGGGCCAAGGGCATCAACCTCGTCGGCATGTGCTGCTCGGGCGCGGAAATGATGTCCCGCCACGGGGTTCCCCATGCCGGAAATTTCGGCTCCACGGAAGCCATCATGGTGACCGGGGCCGTGGACGCCATGGTCGTGGATATCCAGTGCATCAAACAGGGGCTGGCCGAGGTGGCCAGGTGCTATGACACCCACCTCATCACCACCAACCCCCGGGCCCATATCGAAGGGGCCGTCCATATCGAGTTTGATGAGACGGACCCGAAAAAATGCACGGACCAGATCCTGGCCAAGGCCATTGCCCGGTTCGGGTCCCGGAAAATGCCCGTTGAAATTCCGAGAATCATCCAGAAAGGGGTTCACGGATTTACCCATGAATATATTGAATACATGCTGGGCGGCACCTTCAGGGGCAGCTATGTTCCCTTGAACGACAATATCATCAACGGCCGGATCAGGGGCGTGGCCGGTGTGGTGGGCTGCACCAACCCCAAGGTGAAGCAGGATTACATCCATGTGGAACTGGTCAAAGAACTGATCCGGAACGATGTCCTGGTCCTCCAGACCGGGTGTTCCCAGATCGCCCTGGCCAAAGCCGGGCTCCTGGTCCCGGAAGCCGCTCCCCTGGCAGGACCGGGCCTTGCCGAGGTCTGCGAAACCGTGGGCATCCCGCCGGTCCTGGGCCTGGGCTCCTGTGTGGATAATACCCGGATTCTTATTGCCGCTTCGGCCATGGTCAAGGCCGGGGGGCTCGGCAACACCATTGCCGATCTTCCGGCGGCCGGCTGCGCGCCGGAATGGATGAGCGAAAAGGCCCTGGCCATCGGCCAGTATTTCGTGTCTTCGGGCGTGTATACGGTGTTCGGCATCGGCTTTCCCGCCATCAAGGACACCAAATTCTACAACCTCCTGTTTGACGGCCTGGAAAAACAGGGATATGGGAAATGGGGCACGGCTTCGGACCCCATTGAAATCGCCCGCATGATGATCGCCCATATCGATAAAAAGAGAAAGGCCCTGGGCATTGACAAGGCCAGGGAAAGAACCTTGGTGGATATGTCGGACCGCCGCGATTTGGCCTCCTGATATCCTGAAACGCCATGCCCGGCACTCCCCCGCCGGGCATGGTTCCCCTTCATATCCCCAATCCCGGTTTCAGCAGGAGAAAATTTTATTTTCCGTCAGGCTTAAAAACCGGCTCCCGGTTTCCGTGACATGGATCATGCTTTCAATGCCCGCGGCAAACTCATCCTTGAAAATGCATTTGGGTTCCACGGCAAAGACCATGCCCGGTTTTAAGACCTCTTTTCTGCCCCGGGCCAGGACCGGATTTTCCACCAGCTCAAGGCCGATGCCGTGGCCGATGAATCTGGATTTCAGGCCCGGCAGCCCCAGGAACTGATCTTTCAGGCTCAGACCCTCCGCCTTTTGGACCGCGGTCTCAAAGACCTCGCCCAGGGCAACGCCCGGCGCCATTTTTTCCCGCACCGCAAACAGGATCTCAATGGAGGCAAGGCAGGCATCCCTGGCCTTGTCCGCCATCTTCCCCATGACAAACATCCTGGACTCGTCAATATGGTACCCGTCCAGCAGGGTTCCGAAATCCACCAGGATGGGCTCGTTTTTTCCATGGGTTTGGGCCCGGCCCCGTAGGGATAGCCTTGGACATGCCCGTGCCGCAGAGGGGGGAATCCAGCTCGCCGGGAAGCCCCCCGTTTTCCCGCTCAGGACATGGAAGGGAAAGCCCTCCAGCCGGTAGTGCCGGGTCAACAGCTTGCCCGAATGGCCCAGGGTCCTGGAATAGGCCTCAAACATGCCGGCAAATTCCATTTCCGAAAGCCGGGCCGGATGTTTTGCTCCATGAAATCAAAGGTCAGTTTGGAGGCCAGGGCCGCGGCTTCCAGCCTTTCGATTTCAAAGGCGGATTTGATCTGCCGGCAGGCTTCAACGGCCGGGGACCCGTCTGCAAATGCCGCTCCCGGGAAAAGTTGCCGGTAGAATTGATAGTCCCTCACCGGCACCACATCAAAGGCCAGGCCGCAGGCCCGGGGAAGCCTTTTAAAATGAGCCTGAATCCATAGGGGGATATCCTTCACCGACTCAATGGGTTCGATGCGGGTAAAGGCCGCCTCCTGCCGGGCCCGGGGCAGATACCGCTTCACAAAGAGAACCGGGTCCCGGTCCGTTTCTACATACAGATAGCAGTCCTGGGCCGTTCCGCAGAAATAATAGATATCCGGCCGGTGGGTTAA
>JAAUSZ010000133.1 GCA_012031875.1 Desulfobacula sp. | reverse complement strand
ACCGGTCTCAGCTTTACAATCGACTTCCTGACCTCGTTGCGTTGAGAAAGATCCAGAAAACCATATCGAAGGCTTTTTGCATCGACTTTGATGTTAGTACTCTATCTCGCGATACGTTTCTTTCAGACTTACTCACAAAAAGTGAACAACATGAGGATAAATATTGCAGGTTCCGTCTTATTGAAGGGGCTACCATAGCTTGTTTTGATAGTGGATCAGAAGTTTTCACGAATTACGCACAACGATTTTTTAAACTTGTTCAGAAACAGAACCACTACGGCCTGTTTCATACTGATCTTTCAATACCACTCCGCATGGTTGCTATGGATGTCATTATGACCAAAACGGCCAACAACCGCTTGCACACGGATCGGGCTACAGCGGCGCTTTTTTAAATTGTGTCTTTTTTCAGCCTTTTTCGTTTTCTTGGTGGCTTTCGTTGTGCGCCGCCCGCCCGGTGAAGTGAAGCGTTCGGCAGCTATGATACTATATGAAAATAAGAAAAGCATCCAACGCTGATAAAGACAATATTTCGAGACTACACGTTGAATCAATCAGGAAACTGTGCGTCAACCACTATAGCCGTGAGCAGTTAAGTGCTTGGACCAGTGTTCTTACATCCTCTGCTTATGATCAAGCTTTGAAAGAGAAGGTATTTTTAGTTGCATATGATTCACAGCAGGATTTGCTTGGCATAGGGATTTTAGATGTGGGAAGTGCAGAAGTCAGCGCAATTTATATTCATCCTGATGCTGCGGGGAAGGGAGTTGGGTCGAAGCTCCTTAATGAACTTGAGAAGATTGCTCGAAGAAGTAAAGTCTTTAAAATTACTGTTTATTCCACTCTCAATGCAAAAGGCTTTTATATGGCTCGTGGATATTTAGAACAAGAATTAACGTTTCACAATTTGTCGAATGGATCAAAACTTGAGTGCATCCGAATGTTCAAGAATTTAGTGAACGATGCCGAACCACGGTATTGAGAGGTGTGTATATGAGAAAAATGACAAGAAGACCCACACATCCGGGTCATATTTTAAGGGAGGATTATTTGGTCCCTCTTTCCGTCAAAATTCAGGATATGGCCGAAATCCTGGGCATTTCAAGGAAAACGCTTTCCAAAATAATCAATGAAAGAGGTTCCATCACGCCTGACATGGCCTTACGACTCTCCCGGGCCTTTGATACGTCTCCGGATTTCTGGCTGAATCTGCAAAAGAATTTCGATTTATGGGTTGCAGAACAAACCTCAACTGAATGGCAGAAAGTTAAACCCTTTCCCGAACACATACTTCACCGGGATTCAACAGTGATCAGCGAACCCGTCGCTTGAACGAGGCCGGGCAACCCCCTTGACAAGACAGATTGAAAACCCTGTTGAGGATTGCTCAGAGGATCTTGCCTGGTGAAGTGGCGGCCGATTCAAGGTCAAATAGGATTGACGGTTATAATGGGCTCCATTATAATACGATCCATGATAAAATCTTTTAACGATACAGGCACAGAGGATATTTTTGACGGGCATAATTCTCAATCCGCCAGGAAATGTTGTTCACAATCCATTTGGCCTGTGGCTCAGCGGAAGCTGGACCAGATTAACCGGGTTAGAGATGTCATTGAACTCAAAGTTCCTCCCGGCAACCGGCTTGAGCAGCTAAAAGGCGTCAGAGAAAATCAATATAGTATCCGAATTAACCAGCAATATCGTATTTGTTTTATTTGGGAGGAAGGCCATGCCTATGCGGTCGAAATCACAGACTATCACTGAAAATAATGTTGGAAGGCGGCTTCCCGGGAAACGTCCTCCAACACATCCGGGCGTAATGCTTTTTGAAGAGTTTGTTAAGCCTCTTGGGTTGACTCAGGCAGAACTTGCTCAAAGGTTAGGGGTGTCGTATCCGCGTCTGAATGAAATAATTAAGGGACGCAGATCAGTAACCCCTGATACTGCTCTCAGACTTTCTCATGTTTTGGGCATGTCGGCGGATTTCTGGCTGGGGTTACAGCAAGATTGGGACCTTTGGCATGCAATGAACAGCCCCCAGGCTGAAGAAATTAAACGTTTAAAGCCGATCCCGATAAAAGCAGAAAATATTGCATAACAAGCCGGGTGCCGGTGCTGCCAGAAGGGTTACCCCCCCTTGACAAGACGCACAACATGGCACACCGTAAAGCAACCTCTTTTAAAGGCGTCATATGACAACATTATCTGCGGCAGAAGCCGGAAAACAACTCTGCCAGTTGATTGACGAGGCCTCATTAAATCATGAACCCATCACCATTACCGGGAAAAGGAGCAATGCGGTGCTTATCTCTGAAAGTGACTGGAGAGCCATCCAGGAAACCCTGTTTCTTGTGAGCATACCGGGAATGAGGGACTCTATCTTGGAAGGATTAAAAACCCCTGTTGAGGATTGTTCAGAGGATACTGGCATCACTGAAACCCTCCAGGAGGGATCGTTCCAAGCCCCGCCTCATGCCGACCGGCTCTCCCTCACCATATCGGCGGGGCTTTGCCCGAAATAGCGCTTGAATTCGCGGCTGAACTGGGAGGAGCTTTCATAGCCCACCCTGTCGGCGGCAAGATAGGCCTTCAGGCCTTCCTGGAGCATTAAATCCCTTGCCTTGGTCAGCCGGATCTTTTTCAGATACTGAATGGGGGAATCGGAGGTGATCTCCTTAAAGGCCCGGTGAAAGGCCGAGGCGCTCATGCGGGCGGCCCCGGCCAGTTGTTCCACGTCAATTTTTTCCGCATAATGATTCTGCAGGACCTTCAAGGCATGGGCCACCTGGGAAAAGGCCCCGCTGTGCATGGCCAGGGAATAGAGCACCGGTGCCTGGGCGCCGCAAAGGGCCCGGTAAAGGATTTCCCGCACCAGGCCGGGGCCCAGGATCCGGGTTTCCGCCTCGGACCGGAGGCATTTGACCAGCCGGGCCGCGGCATGGGCCATGTCTTCGTCCATGGCCGCCGGACCGATCCCGCAGGGCAGGCCCTTTTCACCGGCGGCCCGGATATCCGCCTGGAGCCCCAGTTGGCCGATCAGGTCATGCAACTGGGGCATATCAATATCAATGACCATGCCGCGCAGCGGTTCTTCGGGGCTTGCAAAAATCTCGCATTCAAGGGGCATGGCCACGGAGGTCACCAGGTAATGGTCGGCGTCGTACCGGAATTTCAGGCCGCCCAGGCAGGCGATCTTATAGCCCTGGGCCACGATATAGATACCGGGGTCATAGACCATGGGCTCCCGGGGGACATGCTTTGTTTCTTTAAAAAAACGGACCCCTTTGAGCCGCGATTCAGAGGCTCCGTCAGCGATTTCCGGAAAGTGTGTTAACAGTTCGGCCATGGGTGACATGAAAAAATCCTCCTTCTTTTTTTTATCTGATTTAGACAATATTCATGGGGATAAATCAATCCAAAACAAAGGGTCCGGCAGAAATAGGCAATATTTTGAGAGGATTGGATATTCCCGATTCGCCCGCCGCGTATTAATATCCGTTCAAGACACCGACAACCCGGGACCGGGTTTGCCGCCTGAGTCCCGCCGGAACAGGGGGTTGCCCGGTTCATGTTCATGATCAACACGATAACCGGAAAAAGGAGGCTTGAATGTTTACATTCACTGTGAACGGCAAGAAAAAACAGGTGGATGCGGCCCCGGAGACGCCTTTGTTATGGGTTCTGCGGGACAACCTGGGGATTACCAGCGTGAAATATGCCTGCGGCGTCGCCGAATGCGGCATGTGCACGGTCCTTATTAACGGCAAGGCCCGGCGTTCCTGTGTGGTCAGCGTGGAGGAGGCCCGGGAAAGCGATATCACGACCATCGAAGGCCTGCCCGACAATCATCCGGTAAAGCTTGCCTGGATCGAAAAACAGGTGCCCCAGTGCGGATACTGCCAGCCCGGCATCATGCTCCAGGCCGTTGATTTTCTGTCCCGCACGCCCAACCCGTCGGAGGCACAGATCAACCAGGCCATGGATGACGTCATCTGCCGGTGCGGCTCCCATCCGAGGATGAAACAGGCCATTGTGCTGGCCGCCCAAATGACTGCCAAACAAGGAGGCTAGGATATGAAAACCAAGATAACGAGACGGTCCTTTCTGAAGAACACCAGCCTGGTGATTGCAGCAACCGCCTTTTCAGGGTCTTTCACCCTGTTCAATGCCTCTCCGGCAAGGGGCGATTCCGCAATTCCCTTTAAACCCCACGCCTTCCTGGAGATTGCAGCGGACGACGGGATTACCGTCTGGGTGGGCCAGACCAATCTGGGCCAGGGAACCCATACCGGCATTCCCATGATCATCGCCGATGAGCTGGATGCCGCCTGGGAAAGGGTGGCGGTCAAAACGGCCCTGGCGGCGGAACCCTTTAAGGACCCCCAGTGGGGCGCCCAGGTGACCGGCGGAAGCACCAGCATCCGCCACCGCTGGGATCTGCTCCGGAAGGTCGGGGCTGCGGCCCGGCAGATGCTGGTGGAAGCGGCGGCCGAAGAATGGAAGATTCCGGCGGGCCAATGCACGGCCAGGGACGGCCGGGTCCTTCACCCGGACGGGCGCAGCCTCAGTTTCGGCCAATTGGTTCAGGCTGCAGCCCAGCGGCCAATGCCTGAAAATCCTTCCCTTAAAACACCCCAGGCCTATGGCATCATCGGCACCTCCCGGACCCGGCTGGACATTCCGGACAAGGTCATGGGCAAAACCGTTTTCGGGATGGATTTCACCCTTCCGGACATGTGCATTGCCCTGGTGGCCCGTCCACCCCGTTTCGGCGCATCCCTCGGGGCCTTTGATGAAAAGGCGGCCTTGGCGGTGAAGGGCGTCGTCAAGGTGGTGCCCCTTGAAAACAGGGTGGCGGTCTGCGCCCAAACCACCTATGCGGCCATGCAAGGCCGGGACGCCCTGGGCGTCCAATGGTCCCCAGGGTCCCGGCCCGATCTGGATGACGCGGCCCTGGACAAGATCTACAAAGACTATCTGGAAAAACCCGGTGTCACGGCCGGAAACACGGGGGATGTCACCGCCGCCTTTGCCAAGGCCCACCAGACCCTGGAACAGGCCTATAAGCTGCCCTATCTCTCCCACGCCCAGGTGGAGCCCATCAATTGCACGGCCCACGTGGAAAAAGAGCGCTGCCGGATCTGGATGCCCACCCAGGGGCAGACGGGGACCCAGCTCACGGCGGCCAAACTGACCGGCTTGCCCCCAGAAAAGGTGGAGGTCATGACCCTGCCCGCCGGCGGCGGCTTCGGCCTGCGGGCCGAAATTGACCCGGTGGTCGATGCGGTTCTGCTGTCAAAGGCCCTGAACCGCCCGGTCAAGGTCATGTGGACCCGGGAAGACGATTTTGCCAATGACTATTTCCGGCCGGCCAGCCAGAGCAGGATCAAGGCCGGGCTGGATAAGGACGGGCGGTTGACGGCCTGGTCCCACAAGCTTGCCGCGCCATCGGTCATGTCCCGGCTGATGCCCCATGCTGTGGAAAAGGGCATTGATCCCGATGCGGTTTCGGGCGTCCGGGATATGCCCTATGCCCTGCCCAACCTGCGGGTGGACTATGTGATGGTGAACCTTCCCATACCCGTGGGGTTCTGGCGCTCGGTGGGATATTCCGCCAATGCCTTTGCCGTGGAATCCTTTATGGATGAACTGGCCCACGCCGCGGGGAAAGATCCGGTCCAATTCCGCCTGGATCACATGGAAAAAGACGCCAGGCCTTATCAGGTGCTCTCCCTCCTGGCGGAGAAGGGAGGATGGAACAACCCCGTTCCCACGGGCAGGGCCAGGGGGGTGGCCGTCACCTCCTGTTTTGAATCCTTTGCCGCCCATATGGCAGAGGTCTCCGTAAATGATAAGGGAACCATCACCGTGCATAAGATGGTCTGCGCCATTGACTGCGGGACGGCCGTTTACCCGGATGGGATCCGGGCCCAGGCCGAAAGCGGGGTCATCATGGGCCTGAGCACCGCCTTCCATGAAAAGGTCGGTTTTGCCCAGGGCGGCGTGAAGACAGCCAATTATGACGCATACCCTGTCCTGACCATGTCCGAAGTGCCCGAAATAGAGGTGCATATCGCGAAAAACAATCTGAAGGCCGGGGGAGTGGGCGAGCCTGTTTTCCCGTCGGTGGCTCCCGCCGTGGCCAATGCCGTCTTTAAGGCCACGGGCGTCCGGCTCCGCGAGCTGCCCTTCAAACGGGAGGCCCTGGTCAAGGGGTAAAGAAAAGGGAAATTCCATCCGCCCCTTGAAATTTTATGCCGTATCGTCTAATGATAGCCTTTTATCCCTGACCTGAAAGGATTTCAATGACATATACGGGTGAACTGATTGCCATGGCAACGGTGCTGTGCTGGACCATGAGCGTTCAGTTTTTCGAGGCCGCCTCCAAAAGGATCGGGGCAACGCCGGTGAACATCATCCGGCTGACCTTTGCCCTGATCTTTTTCACCCTGCTGCTGCTCATCAGAAGCGGGTTTCTTGTCCCGCTTCATTTTTCAGCCCATGCCTGGATCTATCTGGGCCTGTCCGGGGTGATCGGCTTTTTCCTGGGGGATATTTTCCTTTTCAAGGCCCTGGTGGAAATCGGCCCCCGGGTGGCCATGCTCATTTTCAGCCTGTCGGCCCCCACCACCGCCGTCATCGGCTGGCTCTTCCTGGATGAAACCTATGGGCCTTCCCAATGGGTGGGCATGGGGGTTACGCTCTCCGGCGTCGGCATGGTGGTCCTTGAAAAGAGCCGGAAACCGGCTGGCCCCTCAGCCCTCACGGTCCGGAATATCTCCCTGAAAGGGGTCCTCTTCGGCATCGGGGCCATGCTGGGCCAGGCCCTGGGCTATATCCTCAGCAAAACCGGCATGAAAGAGGGGGGGCGAATACCTGGATGCCTTTTCCGCCACCCAGATACGGGTCATCGCCGCCTTCCTGTGTTTCCTGGTTTTCTTCTCCGTCACGGGGAAATGGAAAAATGTGGGATCTGCCTTAAAGGACCGGAAAGCGGTTCTGATGACCGCTGCCGGGTCCGTCATCGGGCCTTTTCTGGGGGTGTCGCTGTCCCTTCTGACCCTGCATTATCTGACCACCGGCATCGCCTCCACCTTTTTATCCCTGGTGCCTGTCTTCATTATCCCGTTTTCCATTTTCCTGCACAAGGAGCACGTCTCCGTCCGGGCCATGGCCGGGGCCGTCATCGCCGTCTTCGGGATTTATCTGCTCATGACCTGATATGATGGAACCGTCAAACGACCAACGAAACCCTGTCGGGATCCGTTGGTTTTTATTTGACAAACTTATAAAATAAGTTATTCTTATAATCGTGAAAATCATCAAATACAAGACAAAAGCGATTCGGCAGATAAAAAAGATAAAAGATATTTCAGTTAAAGAAGACATTATTTTATGCATCCGAAAGCTTATCAATTATCCTGAAGTGGACATCAGGATAACCCGATATAAAACGACTGAGCTCTTAAAGTTCAGGGTTAAAAACCATAGAATCTTTTTTACTGCTGATCTTGAAATAATTGAAATACAAGAGGTGAAAAAACGAAATGAGCGTACCTATAAATAATGTACAGATTATAAAGCAAAACGGGATACCGGCCTTTGCCGTTATCCCTTATGAGGATTATCTGGCTCTTGTTCCGCAAAGGCCGGGCGACGATGCAGTGCCCCAGGAGGTTGCGGAAAAGGTTATTCTGGAGAATATCCCGCTGGCAAAAGCATGGCGGCTTCATCTGGGGCTGACGCAGAGAGAGGTTGCAAAAAAAGCCGGGATCACCCAGGCAGCCCTATCTCAGATGGAACGGGCGGAAAATCCGAACCGAACCGCCACTCTCGAAAAACTGGCTGCTGCCATGGGATTATCCGTTGAGCAATTGAAGGATTAAATTTCATAAATCTGCCGGAACTCTTTAAATAAGAATTTCTTCCATGTTCATTCCCACCACGCAAAAAGAAATGAAGGCCCTGGGCTGGGCATCTCTGGACATCATCCTGGTGGCGGGAGATGCCTATATCGACTCTCCCTTCATGGGCGTGGCCCTCATCGGAAAGGTGCTTCTGGACCAGGGATACCGCGTGGGCATCATCGGCCAGCCGGACCCGGCATCGGACAGGGACATCACCAGGCTGGGAGAGCCTTCCCTGTTCTGGGGCATTACCGGGGGCTGCGTGGATTCCATGGTGGCCAATTATACGGCCCTGAAGAAAAAAGAAGATCCGATGACCATACCCCCGGCGGGGTCAACAACCGGCGGCCGGACCGGGCCGTCATCGCCTATGCCAACCTGATCCGCCGCTATTTCAAAGAGACCCGGCCCCTTGTGCTGGGCGGCATCGAGGCCAGCCTGAGGCGCATCGCCCATTATGATTTCTGGTCCAACAGCGTCCGGCGCTCCATTCTTTTCGACGCCAGGGCCGACTATCTTCTTTACGGCATGGCCCACGGCAGCATTCTCAAATTTGCAGCCGCCCTGAAAGCAAAAGAATCGCCTGCCGGTCTGAAAGGCCTGGCCTTTATATCCAAGGAGAAAGCGGGACTTGAGCTGCCTTCCTATGAAGCGGTTCAAGAAAGCAAGGCGGATTATATCAAGGCCTTCCGGCTCTTTTACGAGAACAATGATCCTTTCACGGCCCAGACCCTTTGCCAGAAACACCAGGACCGGTATCTGGTCATCAATCCCCCGGAAGCTTGCAGCACCACGGAAGAGCTGGACCATATCCACGGTCTTGGATTTGAAAGGGACCTCCACCCCTTTCATCAACCCGGCGGCAGGGTCAGGGCCCTGGATACCATCCGGTTTTCCATCCCCACCCATTACGGCTGCTATGGGGAATGCCGGTTCTGCGCCATTGCCGTTCACCAGGGCAGGACCGTCTGCTCCCGGAGCGAAGGGTCCATCCTGAAAGAGGCCGAAACCCTTTCCCGGCTGCCGGATTTTAAAGGATACATCCTTGATCTGGGGGCCCCACGGCCAATATGTACGGATATGAATGCAAAAAAAGCTCGAGAAAGGAGCCTGCAGGGACAAGGGCTGTCTGTTCCCCTCCCCCTGCAAAAGCCTGGGTCCGGATCATTCAAAGCAACTGGGCCTGCTCCGCAAAATTGAACGGCTGCCAAGGGTTAAAAAGTGTTCATCAGCTCCGGCATCCGCTATGACCTGATCTTCAGCGACACCCAAACCGGGGAGGCCTATCTTGAAAAAATAGTGGCCGACCATGTGTCCGGCCAGATGAAAATCGCCCCGGAGCACACGGCGCCCCAGGTGCTGGCCCTCATGGGAAAGCAGCCCGTGGAACATCTTCTCAAATTCAAGCAGCAGTTTGACCGCCTGTCCAAAAAGGCGGGAAAGCCCCAGTTTCTGACCTATTATCTCATTGCGGCCCATCCCGGCTGCCGCCTGAAAGACATGCAGGATTTAAAACGGTTCTGCATCGAGAATCTCAAGACCGTCCCGGAGCAGGTGCAGATATTCACGCCAACGCCCTCCACCTGGTCCACCCTCATGTATTATACGGAAACGGACCCCTTTTCCGGGAGGCCTCTCTTTGTTGAAAAAGATCCGAAAGAAAAGGAAAAGCAGAAGCTGGCGGTGACGGCCAAGCCCCTGGGGAAAAAAGGCAGGCGATGATTTATTCGGAAGATCCGTATTTTTTGATGAGATAGGTGACGATGTCCAGGCGGGCCTGATCCATGGCCATGAACTTGAACCCGATGATAAAAAATTCCGGGTTGGCGTCTTTCTCGCACCACAGGCTTTCGGCATCAAAGACCAGGTCTTCCTCCATGCCGAATTCCTCGCTCAGGTTGATCCTGAGCCTGAAAACCGTTTTCAGTGCAGCGCTTTCCCGGCTGAACAGCATGATCCCCTCCGTTGAGATATCCCCCAGATATCCGGCCGGTTCCCCGGTCTTGTCGTGGACCACCTTTAGGTATAAATAGAGCTGCTTCCGGTCAAACCTGCGTTTTTCAAATTTATTTAAAAGGCTGTGGTTCATCATGGTTTCCTTATGCCGGAGCATAAAAGATTCATTCCGGAGAGTCAAGATTCAGGCGCATTTAAAATTTCCGGCCGGAGAATTCCATTGACAAAAGCGGCTGAATGGTTTAACCATTGGCAAGACTTTATCAATCTTCTTTCGTTGGGGAGAGAGCATGACAGACAGCAGAATCAAGGTTCACCCGGTTCTGGTGGTTCCGGAAAAAGAGACGGTGTCTTTTTTCTGGAACCACACACCGCTGACGGCAAAAAAAGACGAGATGATCTCATCGGCGCTCTTTGCAAATTATATTAAAATCTTCGGCCACCACCACAAAGACGGCTCGGCCCAGGGCATTTTCTGCGCCAACGGCCAGTGCGCCAAATGCACGGTCATTGCCGACGGGGTTCCGGTCAAGGCCTGCATGACCGCGGTCCGGGACAAGATGCGGGTGGAGAGCGTGGAAGGCCTGCCCAGGCTGCCCGATACCAGCGGCCCCCCGAAAATCAGCAATGTCGAACAGATCCACACCGATGTGCTCATCATCGGCGGCGGCCCGGCCGGCTCTCCGCCGCCATCCAACTAGAAGAACACGGAATCCGCGCCGTCCTGGTGGATGACAAGGATGAGCTGGGCGGGAAGCTGGTGCTCCAGACCCATAAATTCTTCGGGTCCGTGGAAGACTCCCATGCCGGCATGCGGGGCATGGATATCGGCCGCCTCCTGGCCCAAAAGGTGGAGGGCGGCCGATATATAGAGGTCTGGAAAAAGAGCACGGTCCTCTATGTGTTTGATGATAAAAAGGTCGGGATTCTGAAGGACGGGGTCTATAAAATCCTCACCCCGAAAATGATTCTCAACGCCGCCGGAGCCAGGGAAAAATTCCTCCGGTTCAGGGGCAATTCCCTTTCCGGCGTCTATGGGGCCGGGGCTTCCAGACCCTGGTGAACCGGGATCTCATTAAACCCACGGAAAAACTCTTTATTGTGGGCGGCGGCAATGTGGGCATCATAGCCGGCTACCACGCCCTCCAGGCCGGGATACGGGTGGTGGGGCTCTGCGAAGCCCTGCCCCGGTGCGGAGGGTACAAGGTCCACGAGGACAAGCTCCGGCGCCTGGGCGTTCCCATTTACACCTCCCATTCCATTGTGTCGGCCAATGGGAAGGAATCGGTTTCTTCCGTCACCATTGCCGAAATCGACCGGAATTTTGAAATGATCCAGGGCACGGAAAAAACCTTTGAATGTGACACCGTATTAATTGCTGTGGGCCTTGAATCCGTTTCCGAATTCACCCGGGAAGCCGAATCCGCAGGGATTCCCGTATTTTCCGCAGGGGATGCGGCAGAAATCGCCGAAGCCTCCTCGGCCATGTTCAACGGCAAGATTGCAGGCCTCAAGACGGCCCGGTATTTTAAACCGGAAATCAAGGACATCCCCGGCTCCTGGTATGAAAAGGCCGAGATCCTGAAATCCCATCCCGGCCCGGTTCAGGAACTCACGGCCCCGGCCGGTGAAGAGGGCATCTTCCCCGTGATCCACTGCAAGCAGGAAATCCCCTGCAACCCGTGCAGCACGGTGTGCCCGGAGGGGTCCATCCGCATGCAGGGAGACCCTGTCAAGGGGCGGCCCATTTTTAACGGCAAATGCCAAGGCTGCATGAAATGCCTGTCCATCTGCCCGGGTCTTGCCATCACACTGGTGGATTACCGGAAAGACAAGGACAATCCCATTGTTTTTCTGCCCTATGAAATCTCCAATATCAAAATCCAAAAGGACGACCGGATCACCCTGGTGGATGTGGACGGCAACCCCCTGGGCCTTTTTCCGGTCCTGGGCGCAAAGGCCACCAAGGAAAGCAACCGAACCCAAGTGGTCCGGGTGAGGGCGCCCAAGGAGATTGCCAAAAAAGCCGTAGCCTTCACCATCCAGGACAGAGAAGTGACAAAGCCCCTGACCCGGAACATCCCCGACGATCAGATCCGGGACGACGAGGTGGTCTGCCTGTGTGAACGGGTGACGGTGGGAGAGGTCCGGGCCCTGGTGAAAAAAGGCGTGACCGACATCAACCAGATCAAGGCCGTGACCCGGGCCGGCATGGGCCCCTGCGGGGCCAAGACCTGCACAAACCTCATGGCCCAGATCTTCCGGGCCGAAAAAATCCGGCAGGAGGATATGGTTCAAAATGTCCGGCGGCCCCTGTATATCGAGGTCCCCCTGGGAAAATTTGCAGACGGAGGTCAGTCATGAAATCCTATGATGTCATCATTATCGGCGCAGGCTCCATCGGGGTTCCGACGGCCCTGTCCCTGGCCCAAAACAAGGTAAAGGCCCTGGTCATCGACGCCTTTGCCTCACCGGGCCAGGGCCAGAATAAAAAAGCCATCGGCGGCATCCGGGCCACCCATTCGGACAAGGGAAAGATCTTCACCTGCAAGCGCAGCATTGAAATTTTTTCCACCTGGAAGGAGGTCCACGGGGATGATATCGGCTGGATTCAGAACGGTTACAGCTTTCCGGCCTATACGGACCAGGATGAAAAAAAGCTCAAGGATCTCATGGCCGTCCAGTTATCCTTTGATCTGAACATCAACTGGCTTTCCCCCAAAGAATATGCGGCCCTGGTGCCCGGCATCAATATGGAAAACCTCAAAGGCGCCACCTATTCGCCGGAGGACGGCAGCGCCTCCCCGCTTCTGGCCGTCAATGCCTTTTATTTTAAAAGCGTGGAATACGGGGCTGAATACAGATTCCGGGAAAAGGTTACAGCCATCCGCATTGCCAGTGACCGGGAAATCATTGTCAAAACAGACAAGGGCGAATACACGGCAGCCAAGGTCATCAATGCGGCCGGGAATTTTGCCCGGGATATCGGTCGTTTGGCGGGCCTGGATGTCCCCGTGACGCCGGACAGCCACGAAGGGGCCATCACCGAGCCGGTGGAGCGCTTCTTCGGCCCCATGATCGTGGATTTAAGGCCTTCCGAAGACCCGGCCACGGAAGATTCCACCAATTTCTATTTTTACCAGAACAACGAGGGCCAGGTGATCTTCTGCCTCACCCCCAAACACCTCATCACAGGGACGGCCGGCGAAGCCACCTCGGTCTTTCTTCCCCAGGTAGCCAAACGTATGGTGGCCCTTTTTCCCAAGCTGGCCAACCTGAAGGTCAGGCGAACCTGGCGGGGACAGTACCCCATGACACCGGACGGCTTTCCCATTGTGGGGCCACC
>JAAUSZ010000003.1 GCA_012031875.1 Desulfobacula sp. | reverse complement strand
GGTCACTATAGCACAAGAATTTGCCAAATGTCCATTTTTTATTCATACAGGAAAAGACACGGGATGCAGCAGTTTAAATATTTTAACAAGGAAGAACTTGTTAAGGTGGATGAGGCTGTTAAAATTTCAGAAGAACTGGTGAATAATTATTTCAAGATGTCTTCGGGCCAATGGCTTAAAAATCGGTATGATATTAAAACCGCCAGGGATCTTGACGGGCATGAACAAGTGGACGGCCCCTTTGCCCAGGTGATAAAATATGAGGCCCGGAAAAAAGAAGCCTCCCTGAGTTCTTCTTCATATACCCTTTATAAGGTATGCCTTCAGGATAATGCCATTCTTTCTACGGTTCAAAAGGAAGATCTTATGCTGGAACCCTTCCTTTTATACATCCTCAGCCATGAACTGGTACATATTATCCGTTTTTCAAAACATAACCAGCGTTATGAGAACAAAAACGAGGCCGACGTCACCCTGGATGAAGAAAGGCAGGTCCATTTGCTGACCTATGAAATTTTAAATCCTTTTTCTATTCCTGGATTGATGGAAGTATTTGAATTTTATAAGGATTGGCGTACAGGTCATCCCTGAAGCCCCAGGCGAAAAAAAATGAATAAACTTTCTTGACAAGGAAGAAAGGCGAGTTATTTTATGACTGATTTTTCGAGAGGACTAAAAACAGACGGAGAATTGAAAAATGCCGGTTTATGAATATCAATGCAAGGATTGTGGAAAGATAGAAGAGGTGTTCCAGAAAATATCAGATCCGGTTCGCACGACTTGTTCCCATTGCAAGGGCGGTTTGAGCAAGCTTATTTCACAGAGTTCATTTCATCTTAAAGGGTCGGGCTGGTACGTGACTGATTATGGTGGAGCAAAATCAGGGAGTGAAACAAAACCGGAAACAAAAACCGATACAAAACCCAGCGAATCAAAAACGGTTTCTGCCAAAGATTCAGATTAAAACTGCAGAACCTCAAACAAATACACCAAATACATTAACGCAACAAATAGTATGTAAAGGAGAAATTGATCATGAGTTTGAGACCACTAAGTGACAGAATTCTGGTTCAGCGTGTGGAAGAGGATGTTAAAACCAAAGGCGGCATTATCATCCCGGACACAGCCAAAGAAAAACCCGTTGAAGGAAAAGTCGTGGCGACGGGAAGAGGCAGGATGGGTGAAGACGGAAAACTTCTTCCCATGGATGTAAAAGTTGGTGATCGCGTTCTTTTCAGCAAATATGGTGGAACTGAAGTAAAAATAGACGGTTCGGATTATCTTATCCTACGTCAGGACGATGTTCTTGGAATTATTGAATAACCATACAGATAAAGAAATGGAGATGATTAAAGATGGCAAAAGAAATTAAATATGATGCCAAAGCCCGAGAAGCAATGCTCAATGGCGTAAAGGCACTTGCAGATGCAGTTGTGGTCACCTTGGGCCCAAAAGGCAGAAACGTGGTTATTGAAAAGTCCTGGGGATCACCCAATGTAACCAAAGACGGTGTGACGGTTGCAAAAGAAATCGAGCTTGAAGACAAATTTGAAAACATGGGCGCCCAGATGGTGAAGGAAGTCGCCAGCAAAACCTCTGATATGGCCGGTGACGGGACCACCACGGCAACCGTTCTTGCGCGGGCGATCTATGAGAATGGTCAGAAACTGGTGGTTGCCGGCAACAATCCCATGGGTATCAAAAGAGGGATCGATAAGGCCGTTGCCAAAGTGATTGAATGCCTGGGGACAATGGCAAAGCCGACAAAGAATCAGAATGAGATTGCCCAGGTCGGGACCATCTCTGCAAACAATGATAAGACCATCGGTAATATCATTGCAGAAGCCATGGACAAGGTCGGAAAAGAAGGCGTCATCACAGTCGAAGAAGCCAAATCAATGGATACAACCCTTGATGTGGTGGAAGGGATGCAGTTTGACCGGGGTTATCTCTCTCCCTATTTTGTGACCAATTCCGAAAAAATGGTGGTTGCACTGGAGAATCCCTATGTATTGATCTGCGAGAAAAAGATCTCCTCCATGAAAGACCTCCTCCCGGTCCTTGAGGCCATTGCAAGAACAGGCAAACCGCTTCTTATCGTTGCTGAAGATATTGAAGGAGAAGCGCTTGCCACCCTGGTCGTCAACAAGCTTCGCGGCACCTTGAATGTTGCAGCGGTGAAGGCCCCCGGTTTTGGTGACAGAAGAAAGGCCATGCTGGAAGACATCGCCGTACTGACCGGCGGCCAGGTGGTTTCAGAAGATATCGGAATCAAACTTGAAAACGTCACCCTTGAAGATCTGGGTCAGGCCAAATCCATTACCGTTGATAAAGATAATACCACCATTGTTGACGGTGCAGGCTCCAGAGAAGCCCTTGAAGGCAGGGTCAAAATGATCCGGGCCCAGGTGGAAGAAACGACTTCAGACTATGACAGGGAAAAGCTCCAGGAAAGACTTGCCAAGCTGGTCGGCGGTGTTGCGGTCATTAATGTCGGGGCAGCCACCGAAACCGAGATGAAAGAAAAGAAAGCCAGGGTGGAAGATGCCCTTAATGCTACCCGTGCAGCCGTAGAAGAAGGGATTGTCCCCGGCGGCGGAGTCGCACTGGTTCGATGCATCAAGGCCCTTAAGGAACTTAAGCTTGAAGGCGAGGAAAAATTGGGTGTGGCGGTTATCGCCAGGGCCATTGAAGAACCGCTTCGCAAGATTGCAGAAAATGCCGGCGTGGAAGGATCTGTCGTTATCAACAAGGTTAAGGAAGGTAAGGGCGCCTATGGCTACAATGCCTTAACGGATGTGTACGAAGATCTGATTGCAGCAGGCGTTATTGATCCGAAAAAAGTGGTTCGGTTTGCACTCCAGAATGCAGCCAGTGTTGCATCCGTCATGCTGACCACGGAAGCCATGATTGCAGACAAGCCGGAAGAGAAATCCGGCGGAATGCCCGGTGGAATGCCCGGCGGCGGAATGGGTGGAATGGGTGGAATGGGCGGAATGATGTAATTCGTCATTAAAATGACCCTGCTCAATTGAGTTTATATAAGCTCCTGCATATTTATTGTGCAGGAGCTTTCCCATTTGGGTGGTGCGGATTACTAAACCCCTTTTGTTTCAAGGGAAAATCCGTTAATAAGAACTTGACACGGGAAGCCTGCTCGTATACTAAAGTCTATGATTTTTTTTGTTTTACAAACATCAGGAAGGTAAAGCCGTAAGAGAGGTTATATGGCCGCTGAAAGCGTCGGACTGTTTTATATGCTGAGCGAGGCAGGTCCTATCGTCAAGTTCATCATGCTGCTGCTGCTGTTTTTTTCGATAACATCATGGGCGATCATCTTTATAAAAATCAGATATATCCGGAAAGCATTCAAGGACTCAGCAGATTTTACGGATATCTTCTGGCAATGCCGGAACCTTGCCGATGCTTTTTCAAAGGCAAAGGCCTTAAGATCAAGCCCCCTGGCAAGAATTTTTATTGCCGCATATATGGAAATGGCAAGATCCGACGGCAAGGAGACAAAGAAGACAAGCATGAGGAAAACAGAGGGGACCTATTTACAGAGCATCGGCAGCATCAACCGGTCCTTGAAACGAACCATGAATGTTGAAAACAGACGACTGGTTCAGTTGGTTCCCTTTCTTGCGACAGCCGGCAATACAGCTCCGTTTATCGGCCTTTTCGGAACGGTATGGGGGATTATGGACACTTTCCAGGGAATCGGGTTGAGCGGGTCTGCAAGCCTTGCCGTTGTTGCCCCCGGTATATCCGAAGCCCTGGTGGCAACGGCAGCAGGACTTGCCGTGGCCATCCCCGCGGTTATTGCCTATAATTTCTTTAATGACAGAATCCGGGTTCTGGATTCTGAGATGCAGAGTTTTTCTTCAGATGTCTTAAATATAATGGAACGCGACATTCAAAAGCAGATGGAGGAATAATGCAAGCAGGTTCGGGTAACGGCCAGTTCATGGCTGAAATCAATGTGACTCCTTTTGTGGATGTCATGCTGGTGCTCCTGATTATTTTCATGGTCACGGCTCCCATGATGGTGCAGGGTGTTGATGTGAACCTGCCCAAGGCCACGGCAAAGGCATTGAAGGACAGTGAGGAAAGGTTGATTATCTCCATTGATGATGAGATGAAAGTCTATATCAATGAGCAGGTGGTCAGCGTTGAGTTTTTGAGCCAGAAACTTGCAGCCATACTCGAAAATTTAGAAAATAAGGATGTATATCTCAAGGCGGATAAGCAGGTTCCCTATGGCGTCGTGGTCAATGTGATTTCCAAGATCAAAAAGGCAGGCGTTGACAGTCTTGGGATGATCACACTGCCGGATACTGAAGACGAGTCCTGATAAACGGGTATGAGTTCTCAGGAGAGTTTTAAAAAAAGAAGGGAGTCTTTTCTGAACTCAATGGATCAGGACCAAAGAGCAGGGCTTGTTTTTTTAATTGTTTCCCTTGCGGCTCATGCTTTGTTTTTTGTGGGCCTTATCTTTTTTCAGGATTTCCGCTTTTCAAGATCAATGCCGCCGGTGATTCAGATAGACCTTGTTTCTTTTTCACCCATGGCGGGATCGGATAAACCGGGAGGCGGGGGCGGGGAAGAAATAAAGGCGGACCAAGAAATTAAAAAAGAGAGTCAGGAGACAAAAGATGCAGGGGTGCCTACCCAAACGGCCGCAGCGGAAGTAAAAGCAGAACCCAAAATAGAAGAACCTCCGCCTGTTATCAAACCGGATATCAGTCTGAAGACAAAACCCAAAAACTTAAAAGACCTTCTGGCAGAGCAGGAAAAAAAGATTAAGGAAGAAGAAAAGAAAAAAGAGGAAAAAACTGCTAAAAAGCCTCCCCAGAAAGAAGCTGACACAGGAAAAGCAACAGACAAGGCAAGTGAAAAACAGGATGAGGGCGATATGTCTGAAGTTTTGGGGCGCCTCCGAAAAAAGGTCGCAGAGCAGGGAAAGTCAAGGATGGGGGATGGCGGGGACGGTGAAGGAAGGGGGGGGGGTACCGGACGGCACCGGAAAAGGCGGGTCCACACCCTTACAACTTTATTTGATGGAGGTTGGATCTCGAATTCAACAGAACTGGGCGTTCAATGAAAGCCTGGCCAGAATGGACCGGAACCTGGAGGTCAGGATTTTAATTAAAATTTTGAAAAGCGGTGAGATAAGAGATATTATTTTTGAGACACGATCAGGGAACTCCTATCTGGATGAGTCTGCAAAAAAGGCGATCATGAAGATTAATCCCTTAAAGCCTTTGCCGGCAGGGATGTATTCCTATGATATGGGCTTGATCTTTACGCCCCAAGGTGTGAAATAAAATTACTATAATTATAAATGATATGGTATGCTTTTTATGATGAAAAAAAATGTTCTACAGGGATTTTATTGCGTTCTGCTCATAATGTGTTTCTGGATACCGGTTTGCCATGGTGTAACCTATATCAATATCAGTAACCCGTTGTTGAAAAAGACTCCCATTGCCGTGCCCGACTTCAAAGCAATGAGCGGCAGCGCCGAAGAAGTAAGGGACGGGAAAACCGCAGTTCAGATATTAACCGAGGCATTGAATTTCACAGGATATCTGAAAACCATGGATCCCATTGCCTTTCTGGCCACTCCGGCCCAATCCGGCATCCAGCTCTCAGAGATCAATTTTAGGGACTGGACAGGGATAGGGGCAGAACTTTTAATTACCGGCGGGGTCCTTGTGGAAAGCCCGGGGAATGTCAAATTCGAACTGCGGCTGATGGATACCTTTAATTCAAAACTCCTTGTGGGGAAGGTATATACAGGTTCTGAATCCCAGATCCGGAAAATGATTCACCTGTTTTGCAGTGAAATATCCTTTGTTCTGACGGGGAAATACGGGGTCTTTAATACAGAAATGGCCTTTGTTTCAACCGTTGATGGGAATAAGGAAATATTTACTTGTGATTTCGACGGGCAGAACATTAAACAGATTACCTCTCATAAAAGCATCAGTCTTTCCCCATCCTGGTCATCGGATGGGAAATGGCTGGCCTATGTGTCCTATGCCAAGGGGAAGCCGGATATATATATTAAGAATCTTCAGGAAAATCGGGGGGCTATCGTTAATTTTAAAGGAATGAATATCTCTCCGGACTGGATGCCGGGGCAGCTCAAATTAGCCGGTGCATTAAGTTTTTCTGGTGATCAGGAAATTTATCTATTGACCATCAATGGAGAAGTGATTAAAAGATTAACTGACAGTTTGGGGATTGATGTATCGCCTAAATTTTCACCGGACGGTCAGAAAATTGCCTTTACATCAAAACGTGCAGGAACTCCCCAGATATATATCCAGGACATTGGCTCCGGGAGCGTGAAGCGGTTGACGTTTAATGGCTTAAACAATACCTCCCCGGCCTGGTGTCCGGATGGAAGAAAGATGGCCTATGTGGGCATAGAAAAGAATCGAATTGATATTTTTGTGATGAGTATTGACTCAGGCGTGCCGGTTCAGTTGACTGCGGATTCAGGAGATAATGAAGATCCGGTCTGGTCACCTGATGGAAGTATGCTGGCCTTTACATCGACACGTGAAGGTGGTGTGCCAAGGATCTTTGTCATGAATGCGTCAGGCACCGATCAGAGGAAGCTTCTGAACATGAATGGCAAGCAGACCCAGCCGGACTGGTCAATTTCAGATAGTACAAGAGAAGGTATGTAGGTATTTAATAATTAAAAGGGGGAAAAAATGAAAAGTAAGATTTGGTTTAATGTATTGATGGCAGTTCTTGTTGCAGGTCTTTTCTTGACGGTTTCATGTGCAAAAAAAGCAGTTGTATCTGATGCCGGAACAGTAAAACAGGCCTCCTCTACCGAGGATCCGAATGCAAAGGCAAAGGCAGAAGCTGAAAGGCTTGCAGCGGAAAAAGCAGCAAAAGAAAAAGCAGCAAAACTGGCTGCTGCTAGAAAAGCTTTTGAAAATGAAGATGTTCATTTTGACTTTGACAGTTCAGAATTGACAGCTGCTGCAAAAGCCTTGTTAAAAGACAAAGCCGCATGGATGGCTGAAAATGCTTCCGCATCCGTCACCGTTGAAGGCCATTGTGATGAACGCGGCACAACCGAGTACAACCTTGCCTTGGGAGATCGCCGTGCCACTGCTGTAAAAGCCTATCTGGTTGATCTTGGCATTGCTGCCGCCCGCATGAATACCATCAGCTACGGTGAAGAAAAACCGCTTGATTCCGGAAAAACAGAGATCGCTTGGGCCATGAACCGGCGCGCTCACTTTGCAGTTAAGTAGCAGTCCATTGGACAGTTGTAAATAAATTCAGGCGTAATGCTTTAGTATCATAAAGTATTACGCCTGAATCATTAAGACCTTTTGACCGGCGGAGTTGGGTTATGAAAAGAAATTGCCTTTTTTGTATTATCATCGTGTTTGTTCTTTTTTCCGGATGCGTCGAATCGCAGAAAACTGTAGCCCTGGAAAACCGGGTGGCTGCGATGGAAATGGAAAGAAAGAAGCAATTAAATGCACAGAGCGAAAAAGATAAAGAACTTGAAACCATTCAGGAAAAAATGAAAGAAGGGATCAAGCCTGAAGATTATGCGGATATGAAGTATGATATTAAGATCCTTAAAGAGCATAACCAAAGGCTTCAAGGCTCCATTGACGAGATTACTCATACCCTCGGGGATTACAGCAAAAAGGATAGGGAAGAGCTTGATAAGCGAATCGAAAGACTGGATAATGCAATTTCCCAGAATTATGAAAAGCTGGTTGAGCTGGAAAAATACCTGGGCCTGGAACCTTCCCGGCCGGCCGATACAACTTCCGGGGTTGCTGTTGAAAAGGCAGTAGCTGCTGAGAATAAAGCTGAGAATAAAACCGCGGCTTTGCCTGAGCCCAATAAGGGGAATGAAGAACAGGAATTATATGGATCCGCAAAAAAACTGTTCGATGAGGGAGATAAGGCCAATGCGCGTGTTCAGTTTGAGGATTTTATAAAAAAATATCCAAAATCCGAAAATGCGGATAATGCTAGATTCTGGATTGCCGATAGCTATTTTTCGGAAAAATGGTATGAGAAGGCCATTCTCGAGTACCAGAAAGTTCTTGAAAATTATCCAAAAAGCAATAAGGCTGCCGCAGCAAGGCTGAAACAGGGATACGCATTTGCAGAGCTGGGTGAAAAAGCCAATGCACGGCTTATCCTTAATGAATTGCTGAAAAAGCATCCGGATTCAAACGAGGCAAAATTTGCCAAGGAAAAATTAAAGAGCTTACAGTAAATGTATTGTTCCCATGATTAAAGTCGTAGGGATTGACCCCGGCCTCGCCGGGACCGGTGTCGGCGTCATCCAGGGAAACCGGAAAGATATTCTCGGGTATTCTTTCGGAAGCATTGCAACAAAGGCAAAAGACCCGATTCATTTCAGACTTCACGAGATATATTCTAAAATTCTGGAATTTCTCTGTGAGCAAAAACCTGATTATGTGATCATAGAAGATATCTACTCCCTTGAAAAATATCCTGAATCCGGTATTATGCTCGGCAAGGTATCAGGAGTCATTCTGCTGGCAGTCCATACAGCAGGATTGAATATGGAGGAAATTCCCGTCCGTGAGGCAAAAAAATCATTTCCGGAAATGGAAATGCCGATAAACATCAGATGGAACGAGCCATTCGAAACCAGTTGAGTCATGGTCAGCCCATTCGCCCGTTTCACGCTTCAGACGCATTGGGGCTGGCGTTAACAGGATATTACAGATATAAAGACTTCCCATGATCGGATACCTTGAAGGCGCTATACTGCATTTTGAATCCGACGGCATTTTATTATTGGCCGGCTCCATCGGCTATGAAGTGTTTTTAAATCCCCAGGTTCTTGAAAAAATCCGATCGCTAAACTCCCATAACGACACGATTGCGCTTTATATTTATTATCATCAGACCGAACGCCAGCCGAAACCGGTTTTAATCGGTTTCCAGTCCCTTGAGGACAAGGCCTTTTTTCAGGAATTCATCACGGTTGACGCCATTGGCCCCATGAAGGCGGTGAAGGCCATGGGCAAACCCATCAGCGAGATAGCCCTGGCCATTGAAAAAAGGACACTAATTTTTTGGCAGGACTGAATGGGATCGGCAAGCGAACGGCTGAAAAGATTATTGCAACCCTGAATGGAAAGGTTGAAAGATTTATCTCCATGGCCGAGGGCCAAGACGTCGGCCAGACTCCCCATATGACGGATGACATGCGTGATATCCGTCAGCAGGTGGAAGATGTCCTTGTCGAACAGTTGGGTCATTCCCATGCATCGGCCAAAAGAATGATTGAAGAAGCATTTGAGAGAAATCAAACGATTTCAACCCCTGAGGCGCTGTTTGATGAAATCTATCAGGAGAGCAGATAAATATGGGCGATTCCATACTTTCATATTCGTCTGACAAGCCGGATAGAAAAGGGATTGTGACGTCAAAACGCACGGTTGATGACTTATCTTCCGATATTGTTTCGTTGAGGCCCACAAGTTTTGACAATTATATCGGTCAGAAAGACACTGTTGAAACCTTGAAAATCGCCATCCAGGCAGCCAAAATAAGGAAGGAACCCCTGGAGCATATTCTGTTCCACGGACCGCCAGGCCTGGGAAAAACAACGATGTCCCATATCATTGCCAATGAGATGGGGAAAAATCTGACCGTTACCTCAGGTCCGACCCTGGAAAAGGGAGGGGATCTTATCGGGATTCTGACCAACCTTGGTGAAGGGGATATTCTTTTCATCGATGAAATTCATCGGATACCAAAAATAGTTGAAGAGTTTTTATACCCTGCCATGGAAGACTTTGCCGTGGATTTTGTGTTTGATAAGGGAATTCACGCCAGAAGCCACCGGTACCGGTTGAAGCAATTTGTTCTGATCGGGGCGACCACCCGGGTGGGGTTGCTGTCCTCACCGTTGCGGGACCGGTTTGGAATTTTCCGAACACTGGATTTTTATACACCGGATCAGTTGATTGTGATCGTGAAACGCTCTGCGTCCATTTTAAATACCATTATTACCGATGACGGCGCAAAAGAACTGTCCGAGAGATCCAGAGGGACCCCAAGAATTGCCAATCGGCTTTTGAAAAGGGTCAGGGATTTTTCCCTGGTCAAATCGCATGGGAAGGTGACCATCGAAAGTGTAAAAGCCGCGCTCAGTTTAGAGGGAATCGATCATCTGGGGCTGACCACGCTTGACAGGAGTTATTTAAAAACGATAATAGATTTTTATAAAGGAGGGCCGGTCGGGATTGAAGCCATCGCTGCAACATTGCAGGAAGAAACAGATACCCTTGTGGATGTGGTTGAACCTTTTTTATTAAAAATCGGCTTGGTTCTTCGAACATCCAGCGGCAGGAAGACATCTGAAAAAGCGCATAATCATCTTAAACTCTACTCATAACCTATGTGTATATTGAACTTATTGATGGAAAAAAAAATAAATATTCAAAAAAAATACAGGTTGCCCCTGATGGCAGTACTTGCAATCAGCTTGTTGTTCAGTTCAGAAATTTCAGCCGAAAATCATATTCGGCCTTCAGGCATTATTAAACTTCCTGAAAACGAGAATGCAATCTTAGTTGAAAAAAAAATCAAACCCTGTTTCTATATGGTTCAAAATCCGGAGAACTGCAAGTTCAATACAAAATGCCCTGTTCCACCGGAGAAAATGTCCGGGGTGAAACACAAAGCCGGGGACAGGAAAACACCAGAGGGGATTTATTTTTTAAGGATGAGTATGAGGATCAATATCTATCCCCGATATATGGGGCAAAGGCATTTCCCCTGGATTATCCCAATTTGATAGATAAGAGAGCCGGAAAAGACGGGTCGGCCATCTGGATACATGGTACCAATAAAGTGCTGAAACCCATGGATTCCAACGGGTGCATCGCTCTCGAAAATTCAAACATTATAAAGCTTGCCGACTCCATAACCCTGGACTCAACTCCGGTTATTCTGGTTGAAGAACTTGGAAAAACAGACGAGGAAACCCGCATCAAACAAGAGCAAGAGATCAGTCGTATGGTGGATCAATGGCTTCAGTCCGTTGAAAGAGGCAGCTACCACGAATATTTGTCCTTTTATGCGGAGGAATACCTTCCGGAAATCGCCTGGTGGATGAAGTGGATGAAGATACGCAGCCCCGGCTCAGATTTTAAAATTGAAAGAGACCGGACGGGCATTTATTATCACGATCATGTTTTTGTGGCGCTCTTTGATTATCTCTTGTCAAAGAATGACGAGAAGATGCTACTGGGGAAACGAAAATTATTCATAGAAAAAAAAGGTCAGGCCTATAAAATTATTGGAGAAACCTATCAAAACATCCCAAAAGAATTCCAGAGTGCTGAAACACCTTTGCTTGAGGCAGCATTAAAGATCCTCGCACCGGTTTTAAAACCAGAGCCGGTTATGGAAGCAAAGCCGCAGATAGCCGCCAACCCTCCCCAGGAGGCCAGACCCCCGAAGGAAGAAAAATCTGCTCCGGCAAACCGGCTTATTCAGGAGACGGTCAACCAGTGGCTGGCGGCATGGTCGGTAAAAGATATGGATAAGTATTCATCTTTTTATGCAAACAATTTTTATTCTGATGGGATGGACAAGAAAAAATGGGTTGAACGGAAAAGAAACATTGCCGGCAAGAATGCATTCATTAAAGTTACCGGAGAAAGAATTCAGATCAAACAGACAAAAGATACGTGTGAGGTTGTTTTCTTTCAGGATTATAAATCCAGTGGACTATCGACCCGGGGGATAAAAAAGTTAAAACTGATTAATAAAGGTGGATCATGGAAGATATATCAAGAGAGCTGGAAAGAGAAATAGCCAAATCCAGACCCAAACCTTTCAGGAAAAATAATAAAATTAAAATTTTAATGGTGGATGATTTTGGGAGGGTCATTTCCGGAAATCATATGAAAATCATATTTGTAGGTTTTTGTTTTATTAGTGTCGCGGCTTTTTTTACCTCAATCCTATTCATTTATAAGTATGTTACCCTTTCAGGAGAGACAGCACCCTATAAAGAGCGTCTTGTCCTGGCTGAAAAGAAAATTATTGAATTAACAACTGAAAAAGAAGTGTTAATGGCAAGGTTGGTGATCCTTGGAAAAGAACCGGGGCTCAAAAAAAATATAGAAAAGGCTGAAAAGTCGATAAAAAATGATTTTGAGGAGAAACCCCCAGTGATTTCAAAGTTGCCGGATACAAAACTCACGGCCTCCGATTCCCTGGATAATGAAGAACCCTCAACTTCCAGCCTCGATCCCGTTAATCCAGGCAGTGAAGCCGAGGCGGCCCAAGGTGCGGCAGACTCTAAATCGATGAATAGAACCGTCTTGATTGAGAAATTCGCCGTGATCAGAAACAGGGCGGGAAAAGATCTGTTGGTGCGGTTTGACATCAGGAATATTTCCAAAGGTCAGGGAGACGTATCCGGAAGAATATTTACAATTTTAAGACCGGATAATAATAGTGAAGATCAATGGCTTGTCGTGCCGACGGCAGCCCTCACAAGCGGAATCCCTTCAGAACATCAGAAGGGTCAGTATTTCTCCATTGCACACTTTAAGCCGGTTAAATTTCGAATAAAAAGTGAAGTTGATCCTGATTTTTATAAAAAAGCTTCCATTTTTATTTTTAATGGGGAAGGGGAACTTATTTTTGAAAAATTGATTGATATCACCGAGGCTGGATAAGTCGTTTTATGCAAACGGATGCCATTGTAAAGAAAATTTTTGCCATCCTGAGTTTTGGTTTGTTTTTTATATGCAGCCAGGGACTGGCCGGACAGAAGACCCATACGGTTTTTTTTGAGGGAGAAGAAAATGAGCTTCACGTTTACCGGATCAAGGGAACTCTGCCCGGGAAAACCTTGCTCATCATCGGGGGAATTCAGGGAGATGAGCCGGGAGGGTACCTTGCGGCTGATTTTTATGCAGATTTTCTGCTTGAAAAGGGAAACCTCATTGTGGTTCCAAGGGCAAATTTTCCGTCTATTTTAAAAATGGAAAGACAGATTAATCAGGATATGAACCGAAAATTTCATGATGATGCAATTTTCAATTATGAAACAAAGGTTGTTGGTGTCCTGAAAAAATTGATCTGTGAAAGTGATTGTTTTTTGAATCTTCATGAGGGCTCTGGCTTTTATTCGCACAGCTGGGAGACGGAAGAAAAAAATCCTGGAAAATTCGGTCAATCCATCATTATAGATGATTCGGTTTTGCAGGCCCCGGATTCGGGAGGGCATATCAATCTTGAGAAAATGGCGGAGCGGGTGGTTGAAAAGATCAATTCCCATATAGAAAAAAAGGATCATTTTTTCCATGTGAATAATCACAGAACGAATCACCCGGATTCCATTCATAAGGAACAGCTAAGATCTGCAACCTATTACGCGTACAACACCTGTAAAGTGCCGGCATTTGGAATAGAGTCCGCCAAGACGCTTCCTCTGGAACAGAAAGTCAGGCAGCATATTCACGCCATCAATGGATTCATGGAAACCCTGGAAATTATCCCCAAAAATCCCAGTATTGATTTAAAGAAACCGGAAATGCAATACATGATCATATCCGTCAATAATTCGATTCCGGTGGTTGTCGAGGAAATGCAGCGGCTGAAGATCAATAAAGGGGATACGATCAAGGTGCATGATATCGTGGCAAACTATGAACGAGGCCTCAGCGTCGATGTCCTAGGACTGGGGAATCGGTTTAATGATATGAAAAATGAACTGGTTGTCAATGAATCAACCCGGATTGAAGTCAAGAAGGATTTTTACAAATGCGGGAGCGTATTTATTGATATTGATCCCCAAGGCTCACCTGTATCGAAAAAACTAACAATCAAGGAAACCGGCGAGGTTGACGTTCTAAAATATAAATTCAGAATTAATAACGTGCCTGTTTCTGCCGATAATTACACCCATGTAAAGGTGCGCATGGGAGACACACTGATCATTGAAGATATTGTCTCCGGTAAGGTTGACCCGTCAAATTATATTGTGAATTTTAAGGGGTTTGTCGGCAATCCGGATAATAATAGCGGTGAAGACAGAGGGTATGTAATTCATATTTCCGATAAGTCACTGATGAAACGTTACTCGGATAAGAATAAGGGACAAAGCTATCATGTGGTAACAACCTTGGATGGAAAAGAAGTGGGGAAAATTTTTATTGATGTTCAGCCATAAACCATTGAGGAGATTTAAATTGGGATCAAAAAACAGCAAGAATCTTTCAATCATTGATAAAGAGCTGAAAATTGAAGGATCTATATCCAGCACCGGAAAGTTGATTATCAAAGGCCAGGTCACGGGAACCATTGATGGGGATGTGGTGATCATAGCGGAAGACGGGCAAGTGAATTCAAGCTCCACAAAAGTATCCAGCCTGACCATTGGAGGAAGTTTTAAAGGCGAGGTCACTGCTTCAAAAGAATTGATCATCCTTTCTACAGGGACATGTGCGGGAAAGGTTGAGTGTAAGGACCTTATCGTTGAAAACGGTGGGGTTTTAAATGCTGAGGTGACCTGCAAAACCACGAGCAAACTTTCAACCGACAAGGATTCAAGACCATTTGAGCCCCATGTGTTGATAGATAAGAAACAAATAGAACTTTAAAATTTACTTGACAGAATTTGAAAAAAAATATAGTTATCCCTGATTGTGTTTATGAAAAGGAGTCGTGAAGAAATTGAAAAAGTATACATATAGTGCAAAACGATCTGATAATAAAGAAAACTGGTATGTCATCGATGCCAAAGATAAGGTTCTGGGAAGACTCGCATCAAGGGTGGCATATCGAATTCGCGGGAAGAATAATCCTCTTTTTTCACCCCACGTTGATACCGGTGACTGGGTGATTATTATCAATGCGGATAAAATTCGCATGACCGGGAACAAACTGGATCAGAAGAAATATTACCGTCATTCAGGATATATCGGCGGGTTAACGACTGAAACAGCAAAAGAATTGCTTCATAAAAAGCCTGAAGAAATTATTAAGAAGGCGGTTCGAGGAATGCTTCCCAAAAACCGGCTTGGCAGAAAGCTTGGCAGAAAATTGTTTGTTTACGCAGGCGACCAGCATCCCCATGCTGCTCAAAAACCTGATGCTGTTGAAATTTAAGTAAAAAGGACGCGGTAATTATCAATGGACAGTGGAAATATATTTTACGCGACGGGTAAGAGAAAAGGATCTGTTGCCAAGGTATGGATAATGCCAGGTAATGGAAATATTGTGATTAATGATCAAGATGTGAATGAATATTTTGAGCTGAATGTTGCAAAAGATTTATTGACGTCTCCTTTAGCGCTTACTGAAAAAAGCGGGGCATTTGATATCAAAGCCACAGTCATGGGTGGCGGAAAGTCCGGCCAAGCAGGTGCCATTCGCCTGGGTGTTTCCAAGGCCCTTGTGATTCTTGATCCTGATCTGAGGGGCGTGTTGAAAAGCGCCGGCTTTCTCACCAGGGACTCAAGACAGAAGGAGCGGAAAAAATACGGTAAAAAAGGTGCAAGAGCCAGCTTCCAGTTTTCAAAACGATAACCGTTTTTCATATCTAAAAAACATCAAGGGGGTAATTTTTGCCCCCTTTTTTGTCTTTGTAGTGAAGAAATGAAGACGTTTTTATTTTACGATATTGAAACTACCGGTTTAAATCCTGCCTTTGATCAGATTCTAACCTTCGCCGCCATCAGAACGGATCTTCAGCTACGAGAAATAAGTCGTCAATCCCTTACCATCCAGTTGCGAAAGGACATCGTCCCCTCCCCCAAAGCTTTCTTGACCCATGGTTTAACATATGATGAGTTGGCCCTCGGCATTTACGAGTATGAGGCTGCTCTCAAAATTCATAACATTGTGAATACGCCGGAGACCATAAGTCTTGGATATAATTCGCTCGGCTTTGACGATGAGTTTTTACGCTTCACGTTTTATCGAAATCTTCTTGATCCCTACAGCCATCAATACAGCAAGGGGTGCAGCAGGGTGGACATCCTTCCCATTACAGTTGTTTATAAGGTGTTCCATCCCGATGATATCAACTGGCCGGAGACAAATGGAAAATCAAGTCTGAAGCTTGATCTGATCTCTTGCGCGAATAATTTTGCCACAACGGGGCGCGCCCATGAAGCCATGAATGATGTGGAGTCATTAATCGAACTCAGCAAAAAATTATGCCAAAAGAAAGATATCTGGCGGTATTGCCTTGATTTTTTTGATAAAACGAAGGAAGAAGCCAGAATAAAAGGGATTAATCATGAATTTCATGTCCAGGACAGATCTTTCAGAATTTGTATCATGATTTCCCTGTCCTTTGGTTCAAAAGTGAATTATATGGCGCCTGTTATTGAACTGGGGCAGTCGCTGCCGTATAAAAATCAAAGTCTTTGGTTACGCCTTGATTCAGAAGTGATTCCGGGCTTTGGCGACGAACTGGATTATTGTGATACGTATGCGATAAGAAAGCGGCCGGGGGACGGATTGATCATTTTGCCCGCCCTTGACAGATTCTGGAGAAGGATGCCGCCTTCTTCAAAACAGCTTGCCGATGAAAATCTTGAAAAAATTCGTAAGCAACCGAAAAAATTTTTTGAATATGTCCAATACCATCTTGAGTATAAATATCCCTATATACCTGATATCGATCCGGATGCAGGGCTTTATCAGGAAGGTTTTTTTTCTGCCCGGGAAAAGAAAGAATGCGAAATGTTTCATAAAACAGAAAGAGATCAGAAATATGGGATCGTCGAGCAAATGCAAAGCCCAAGGATCAAAACCCTTGCAAAACTTATTCTGGACAGAAATTTCTCTGTAGATTCTCCACAGGCAAAAAGCAGGGAATACCAATCCCATTTAGACCGATTGCGATCTTTTTCCGAAGAGCATAAGATAAAGGGGTATAGGGGGGATACAAAATATGATCGCCATCAGGCACTTGAAGAGCTGAAGGAACTCGAAGGCGCCTTTTTAAGTAATGATCCTGATCAAAAAAGGATGATGAGCTGGCTGAATGAGTATATAAAAGAATTTTAATCTTTTCTGCTTAACCGTTTGAGTACTTCAATCTGGGCATCATGGATGAATTTGTTTAGCACAGACTCGTTTTTGCTGGAAAGATTAATCATTTTCAGCCCCAGCAGCATAAGGTTGTCTGAATATCTGGAATTGATTCTTGCTACCTGAGCGAGAATCTGCATCATACTGATGGGTTTTTCCTTGTCAGAGTCTATTAATGTGATTCGAAGAACCAGTTCATCATTGGCTGTTAATTTGAAAAAGGATTATTCTGAATGGCTGTTTTTGGAATAACAATGCCTATACCGTTAAGAGAAATATCTCTGACAGTAAAATCGTCGGGACTTTTATACTCGATATTCTTATGCTGAATTATGGTTTTAATGAAATATTTTGTGCTGAGGGAGAGGCGAAAAGCTGACCGGATATTGGTTTCCTCAATGGGCAGCATATAATCCAGAATAATTGCGGGTACTTTTTTTTGGTTTGCCAGCAGATATTGATCGATCAATTTGAAATCCCGGCATTTTACCCCAACTCTTGCTTTTCTGTTTTTTCCCTGGATGATGGTGGTCAGATGCAACTCCTTGAAAGCTGTTTTTTTTGAAAAAGCTTTGAGGGGCTGTGCAATCGTAATCGTTTCGTTTTTAAAGTCAACATCATAGATGATGGACGACCTGTAATAGGGTTCCATGGAATTTATATTGAAAACCAATTCCACCCCAATGGATGGAAGAAATATTTTATCTATGGATAGGGTCACTGTGGAAAACTCATCAGGCAGTACCCGGTTTCCAGATACTGCCTGATGAATCCTTAGGGATTTTATTTTACAGAGTCTTTAAGTGCTTTTCCTGGGACAAATTTAGGAACATTTCTAGCCGGGATATTGATTTCTTTACCGGTTTGGGGATTTCTTCCTTTTCGGGCTTTTCTTTTTGCGGTTTTAAATGTTCCGAAGCCGACCAGTGTGACGGAGTCATTACCGGACAGGGCTTCAGTTATTGCTTTAATGGTACAATCAACCGCTGCTTGCGCATCTTTCTTGCTGCTAAGTACTTCTGAAACCTTGTTGATTAAATCACCTTTGTTCATCTTGATCACTCCTTTTTTTAGGTTTTAGAAATTTCCAAATACTAAATTTGTCCTTAAAACACTCTTGTTACAGTTTTTATTCAGTCAAATCAGCTTTTCACGGTACGTTACGTCGTTGAGAAGGGCGTGTCAAGTCTTTATTCACTTTTTTTATAAAATATATTGCAGGATTTTGGGAAAAAACATAGAATTGATCAAAAAAGGAGAAAAATATGGATGCAACCCTTGTTAATCCCTTCGTTGAAGGTACTTTGCATATTCTTGACACCACGGCATTCGTAAAAGTGAAACCTGACCCCCCATTTTTAAAAACCGATCGAAAAGCTTTGGGAGATATCACCGGATATCTTGAAATTTCCGGTGACCTCACGGGATCGGCTGCCGTCAGCTTTTCGGAAAAAAGCATTCTAGGAATAGTCTCCGCCATGTTTGGTGAGGATATGACGGAAATTAACGACGAAATCAAAGATGCGGTTGGTGAGATCAGTAATATGGTTGCCGGCCATGTGACCACAAAAATTGCTGAACTCAGCAAGAAAGTAAAGGTCAAATTCAAGGAGATCATACAGGGGCAGGGGGCCTCAATTCCCCATATGGAGGGATCAAAATATATTCTTGCACTTCCCTTCAGAACGACAAAAGGGAAGGTGATCATCGAGGTAAGTTATATTTGATCGGATTTTAACGACTGATCATACCCACATACCATTGGATCAACCCATCGCCCAAAAAAATATATAAGATGGCCCCGGCCGAGAGAAACGGCCCAAACGGAATTCTGAATTTCGTATCCGAGTTCTTTGTATATAGCAGGGTTAAAATCCCTATGAAGGTCCCGAGCAAAGAGCCTGTAAAAACAGTAAACAAAACACCTTTTATCCCCGTTGCCGCGCCGATCATGGCCAGGAGCTTGATGTCTCCGCCGCCCATCCCTTCCTGTTTTCTCAGTAGGTAATAGAATGCAGCAACAGCATATAAAAGCCCGCCACCTGTTAAGATACCTGCAAAAGATTGAAAGAGGGTCATTTCAGGAAGAAAGTAAAACGATGAAGAAAAAATAAAAATGCCGGGAATGGATATGCGGTCGGGAATAATCTGGTAGTCCAGGTCAATGAAGGAAATGGTGATCAGGACGCTGATGAAAACAAACCAGTAGACTGCGGCGGGAGTGAGGCTGAATTTCAGAGCCAGCAAAACGGCAAAGATCCCGGTTAAGGCTTCAATGAGAGGATACCGGATGGAAATTGAACCTTGGCAGAATTTGCAGCGGCCTTTCAGGAAGATATAGCTCAGGATCGGAATATTAAGATAAAATGGGATACTGTTCTGACAATTCGGGCAGAAGGACCCTGGTGAGACGATGGATCGGTTTTCAGGTATCCTGTAAATGCAGACATTCAGAAAGCTGCCGATACAGGCACCCACTATAAAAGCAAACCATCCGGGGAAAGGCATATAATCTGCCATGGTATTTTCACACTCCTTATAAATGATCAGCATCCTTAACATCCTTTATTTTTTTTTTGCAAGGATATTGTAAAACCTGAAATGTGTTTTATTGTACAGTCACAATTCACAAGGGCTATGGATCAAGATCAAATGGTTGATACCATCATTGGATAGGATGAGTTTATCCGATGTTTTTATAGGGGTAAAGGAGTAAGAATGGCCGAGGCAGATATCGATGATCTGATTGAAATTATAGAGAAAGAAAGCAACATACAAGATATTCCGACAATCATTCCCATGATGCCGGTCAGGGATGTCGTAGTCTTTACCGATATGCTGCTGCCTTTGTTTGTCGGAAGGGAAAAATCCATTAAGGCTGTTGAAGAAAGTTTTGAGTACGACCGGTATATTTTTCTTGCCGCGCAAAAAGATTCTGAGATCGAAAAACCCACTGCTGATGATGTTTATATGGTGGGCACCGTGGGCAGGGTTCAAAAAATGATCAAATTACCGGATGGCAGAATCAAGGCCCTGGTTCAGGGGATTGCCAAGGCAAAGGTCCTGGAATATGTCAAAAAGAAGCCGTTTTTTAAAGTCCGGATTGAATTTTTAGAAGATACCGACCCCAAAGCCCTTACCATTGAAGACGAAGCCTTGATGAGGAATGTCAAGGAGGCCAGTGAAAAGTTACTGGCGCTGAAGGGTGAACTTTCCGGTGATATCGGGGATTTGTTATCCCATATTGAATCTCCGGGCAAGCTGGCCGACCTGGTGGCCTCAAATCTAAACCCAAAGGTGGAGGATGCCCAGGAACTACTTGAAGTTATTGATGCAATTGAACGATTAAAAAAAGTAAACGACCTTTTGGCAAGAGAGCTGGATCTTTCAACGGTTCAAGCCAGGATACAAACCGATGTTAAGGATGAAATATCCAAAAATCAAAGGGATTATTATTTACGAGAGCAGGTTAAGGCCATCCATAAAGAGCTGGGGGAAAACGATGATAAATTTGCTGAAATAGAGGAATTCAAGACAAAGATAGAAAAATGCAAGATGCCCCCGGACTGTGAGAAAGAAGCTCAAAAGCAATTAAAGCGCCTTGAGCAGATGCATTATGATTCTTCAGAAGCCTCGGTGATCAGAACCTATCTGGATTGTATTGTGGAGCTGCCCTGGAGCAAGGCCACCAAAGACTTTTTAGACATTCCAAAGGCCAAGGAAGTTCTGGACAAAAACCATTTTGGCCTGGACAAGGTCAAGGAAAGAATTCTAGAGTATTTGAGCGTCAGAAAATTAAATCCAAACAAAAAAGGCCAGATTATCTGCTTTGTGGGTCCTCCGGGTGCGGGCAAGACCTCGCTTGGGAAGGCCATAGCAAAGGCCATGAAGCGTAAGTTTCATCGGGTGTCCCTGGGCGGTATCAGGGATGAAGCCGAGATCAGGGGGCACCGAAGGACCTATATCGGCTCCATGCCGGGAAGGATATTGCAGGGGCTACGTCAATGCGGAACCAATAACCCGGTATTCATGCTGGATGAAATCGACAAACTGGGCAATGATTTCCGGGGAGATCCTTCTTCTGCCTTGCTGGAAGCCCTTGATCCCGAACAAAACTTTGAATTTTCCGATCATTATCTCAACATGCCTTTTGATTTGTCCAATGTGCTTTTCATCCTGACAGCCAATATTTCCGATACCATTCCATCGGCCTTGCTTGACAGAATGGAGGTGATCGGCGTTCCCGGATATACCCGGGAGGAAAAAAAGCTTATTGCCCAAAAGTATATCCTTCCCAGAAAATTGAAAGATAACGGGCTGGTTCGCAGATCGGTCAATTTTAGTTCAGGCGCCATTGAATCCATCATTGCCGACTATACCCTGGAGGCCGGGCTGAGAGGTCTGGAACGGAAACTCGATACCATTTGCAGAAAAATAGCAAGAAAGATAGCCGAGGGCAAAAAAGGGAAATTTACAATTACCCGGCAAAATCTGACCACTTATCTTGGCCCACCCCAGTTTATAGCAGAACTGGACCAGGAGGAAAGCCAGGTGGGATTGGCAACGGGTCTTGCGTGGACGGAAGTCGGCGGTGAGCAGCTTTATATTGAAGTGGCCCTTTATCAGGGAAAGGGGGAACTTCTGGTGACGGGCCAGATCGGTGAGGTCATGCAGGAGTCTGCCCGGGCCGCACTGACCTATGCCAAATCCAATGCCGATAAATTTGATATCAGCAAAGAAGACCTTGATAACAATGATATCCACATCCATGTCCCGGCCGGCGCCATCCCCAAGGACGGGCCTTCAGCCGGTATTGCCATGGCAACGGCATTGATTTCAGCCTTTACCGGCCGCAAGGTGAACAATAAGGTCGGGATGACCGGCGAGATTTCTCTGCGGGGAAGGGTGCTGCCCATCGGCGGACTCAAAGAAAAGGCCCTGGGTGCCTTACAGGCCGGCATCGAGCATATCATCATTCCGGAAAAAAACAGGAAGGATTTATATGATCTGCCCAAGGTGATCAAAAATAAAATGAAGTTCACCTGTGTCCGGGATATAATGGAAGTCCTTGAAATCGCCCTGGAAAAGAAAGATGGGACGGAAGACGCCCGATAATTTAAAACTTCTTTCCCTGAGTACGGCGGAACAAGGGTGCAGCCTCGCCATTGTGAACGGGCTTTCATTGGTATATGAAGAATTCCGGGCAACCCGGCTGACCCATTCCAGCCGGCTTTTGAAAATGATTGGGGATATGCTGGAAAATAGGGTGGGGTTATCGCTCTATGATATAGACGGATTTGTGGCGGCCAGTGGGCCGGGCAGCTTTACCGGACTCAGAATCGGCCTCAGTGTCATCAAGGGTCTCTCCTATGCCATGGATAAACCGGTTGCAGGGGTATCAAGCCTTGACGGTATTGCATTCCGATTTGCCTGCTCATCAATTCCGGTTTGCGCCATGATGGATGCAAAAAGAAATGAAGTCTATTGTTCGATCTACCGTTTTAGTGAAGGCTGCCTGATTTCAAAAACGCTTGAAGCCGTTGTCGACCCTAAAGAGGCCGTTGCCATGACAAAGGGGGAACCGACCTTGTTTGCAGGGTCAGGTGCAAAAGCATATCAGGATATTATTGAGAAGCAAGCAATCAGGCCCGTTTTTACCCAAGGTCTTTCCGATCATGCCAGTGCCGCGGCCCTGGTTCAGTCATTGTATTTGAAAGATGATTATTTCCCGATATCCAGAGCCAGCCTTGTTCCTATATATATCAGAAAGCCCGATGCGGAGCTGCCGATTAAAAATCCGGGATATTGACATAAAACCCATTCCCTGATATTGTGAGCGCCTCATAAATATGGGATAAAAAATTATGGATAATTCAAAATGGCCGGCGAGGGCGGTTTTACCGGTTGCTCAACCCGGCCTGATATTTATTATAACAGCCATCCTCCTTACAGGGATGCTTTTTTATTTGGGGTGGACGGGTTTTGCCTGGGTCTTTTTGCTTTGACAGGATTCATATGCTGGTTTTTCCGCGACCCTGACCGTGATATTCCCAAAGATGAAAAAGCGCTCATATCTCCGGCGGACGGGAAGGTCATTGTGGTTGAAAAGCAATCCGGGTGCGAATATTTAACCGGGCCCTGCACCAAGGTCAGCATTTTTATGAACGTGTTTAATGTTCATGTCAACCGGGTTCCCTTTGATGGCGTTGTACAAAGAATTCAGTACAGCCCTGGAAAGTTCATTAACGCTTCTTTTGATAAAGCATCTGTTCACAATGAGAGAAGCGCCCTTATTGTAAAAACGGCTGATGGGGCAGAGTATGTGGTTGTCCAGATCGCCGGGCTCATTGCCAGGAGAATTGTGAATTGCGTTCAGGAGAAGGAGAAGATCACAAAGGGAGACAGATACGGCATGATTCGGTTTGGTTCCCGGCTGGATTTATATCTTCCTGATGATTTTAATGTTGCCGTCCATGTTGGTGAAAAGACAAAGGCGGGATCAACTATTATAGGCCACATGAAATAAATTTCAACGAAGAGTATTAAAACAAATCAAATGGAGTGAACTAAAAACTTTGGAACAAGTACCCATTACAAAAGAAGGTTATGCGGTTTTAAAAAAAGAGCTGGAAAGATTAAAGACCATTGAAAGGCCGGAAACCATCAGATCCATTGAAATTGCCAGGGCTCATGGGGATCTTTCTGAAAATGCGGAATACCATGCTGCAAAGGAAAGACAATCTTTTCTGGAAGGCCGAATCGGTGAACTCAGTTATAAACTCGGAAATGCAAAAATAATTGACCCGCAAACCGTTCCAAAGGATTCCGTCAGATTTGCAAGCCGGGTACGCGTCGAGAATATGGATTCGGAAGAAAAGGTGGAATATATGATTGTCGGGCCTGATGAAGCAGATATTAAACAGGGGAAAATTTCGGTTTCTTCTCCCCTGGGAAGTGCGCTTCTGGGCAAAAAGCCGGGAGATGAGGCGGTCTTGCAGGCCCCGGGCGGCAAAAGAGTTTATGAGATCTTAGAGATCATTTAAATAGAGTGGAGGTATCGCTTTGGCAAGAGTCACAATTGAAGATTGTCTGAAAAATGTGGACAATAGATTTACCCTGGTTCATCTGGCGGCAAAAAGAGTCCGGCAGATCAGAGAAGGGGCCGACCTGTTGGTAAAATCATCCAAGAATGGTGATGTTGTTTCGGTGTTAAGGGAAATTGCTGCCAACCGGATAGTAGTCAAAAAAAGAAGGATAAGGGTGAGGAATAAAGGCTGAATCAGGTTTGAAAAGCAGCCTGAAAAAAAAGATAGCCCATGCAGTGGGAAAGGCGATCTTTGAATGGGATATGATCCTTGACAAAGAAAAGATCCTGGTGGGCATATCCGGCGGAAAGGACAGTCAGGCCCTTCTGAATATTTTATTCGCATTAAAGAAAAAGGCTCCTGTGGATTATGAAATTCTCCCGGTCCATATTGATGCCGGATTTAAGGATTCATTTGCCAAAGACCTTGGGCAATACGTTGAGCAGGCATATGGTCCTTTGAAAATTGAATATAAGAATTATGGGACGGTTGCCCATTCTCATGAAAATACAGAGAATCCGTGCTTTCTTTGTTCCCGCCTGAGAAGAAACAGGCTCTTTGAAATGGCAAAAGAGCATGGATGCAAAAAAATTGCCCTGGGCCATACAAAGGATGATATTATCGAAACCTTATTCATCAACATGTTTTATGCCGGAAAGATAGCGACCATGAAGCCTAAGCAGTCTTTATTCGGCGGAACCCTTGATATTATCAGGCCGTTGTCATATGTTGAACAAAAGGATATTACGGGGTTCGCTCAATCCCTCGGGTTGCCCGAGTTTAAGAACAACTGTCCCAGCGCGGATAAAACAAAGCGGACGGAAATAAGGCAAATACTGAAAACACTATACGCCCAAAATGGAAATATCAAAGGGAATATATTTCGATCCCTGAAGAATATTGCACCGGAGTATCTGCTGAGCCGATAAATATGATAGATATTCAAAACCAGCCGGATTTCAGGAATATTCCCATCGACAAGGTCGGAATAAAAGGATTGAGATATCCGGTAAAAGTATTGGATAAGACCACGGGCCTTCAGTCGACGGTTGCCCGGATCAATATGTATGTGGACCTGCCCCATCATTGCAAGGGAACCCATATGAGCAGATTCGTTGAAATCCTGAATCTGGTCAGGGCAAAGGTCTCGCTGGAATCCTTGACTAATATTCTGGAGGATATGAAAACCATTCTCGGGGCAAAATCTTCCCATATTGAAATTTCATTTCCTTATTTTATTGAAAAAAAATCCCCTGAAACCGGGTCAAAGGGCCTGATGGATTATAACTGCTCCATTATCGGGTCTTCCAACGGAACAAAAAATACCGATATTATCCTCACCGTTGCTGTTCCCGTCACTTCTGTCTGCCCCTGCTCAAAGGAAATCAGTGAATATGGAGCCCACAATCAGCGTGGCGAGGTGCTGGTCAGCACCCGGTTCAGGAAATTCATCTGGATTGAGGATATTGTCGGACTGGTTGAGGCCTCGGCATCCTGTGATATTTTCTCCGTGCTGAAAAGGGAAGATGAAAAACATGTTACGGAAAAAGCCTATAACAACCCCAAATTTGTTGAAGACATTACGCGGGATGTGGCCCAGGCCCTGATGGCGGATAAGAATATCACCTGGTTTTCCGTAAGCGCTGAAAATTTTGAATCCATTCATAATCACAGCGCCTATGCCTATATAGAGAGAGGATCGGCATCTCTATCCCCATCCTTATGTCCATCGGCTTAGTTTACCATGGTTTTCAGGCGGTTTAAAATTTGTTCATACCCGGTATTATCCTCGTTTACCATGATGACATAGGGGTAAAGCCTCTCATCCTTTCCTGATAAATACCCTGCCCGGGTCCTGACGCCGGTTAAGGTTCCTGTTTTAAAAAATTCGTTTTTTTCATGCTTCAACAATCCATGATAAGGGATGAAGCTGTTTAATATCTTCAGCATTTCGTTGGGTGAAATTTTGTTTCCCCTTGAAAGTCCCGAACCTTCATCGATGGTGAGATCTCTCAGGCCCAAATGCCGGCGTGAGAAATCTTGAACCGCCCGGACCCCCTTTTCAAGTGTTGCCGGTTCTCCATAGACTTTAGCACCCATGGATAGAAAAAGCTGGTTGGCAATGAAATTATTGGAGTATTGCAACAGGCTTTGAATGATTGTCTTTAGATCATGGGGAGACGGGAAGACATGGGGATCATTATTTTTTAAGGAAAACGCCTCGACCCGGACTGAGCCTGTGACGGGTATCTTTTTTTCAAGAAAATATTTCAGCAGCAGTCCCGGGTATAAATCGCTTTGCTGCTGTGAAAGGACGATTCTTCCCCGTTTTAAACTGGTTTTTCTGATATCATCGTGAAAAAAATCCAGCAAAGGGGTCTGGGGTTCACCACTGATAAATCCTTTTTTATCCTTGTCCCATTGGAACAGAATGGTGTTGAAATTGGCGCACAAAGCCCCCACCGGTGCATCATAAGGGTTTAAAGAATCCCCTTTGCCCGGGATATCCATGGGGCTGGCATAATAAGACGGATCAATAATAATGTGGCGGACCTCTTTTATCTTTGCCTTTAAAATAATGTCTTGACTCAAGTCTTCGATAATTTCAGAGGTCAATAACGGATCCCCGTATCCTTTGATATAAATATTTTTGGACGATGCCTCATAATCATAGTGTGTTAAGAAATGATGGGCTTCCCCCAGAATGTGAACGGCGGCAAGGCTGGTCAGGATTTTTAAGGTTGAAGCCGGGACAAAAGTTTTTTCTTTGTTTTGAGCATAGAGTACCCGGCCCTGGTCATCCGCCAAAAGAATCCCTGCATTTATACCCCCGGCATAACTACAGGGAATCATGGAGAGGAAAACGAACCCGGTGAATATACCGGAGATGATTAGAACGGCTGCTTTTTTCTTAGTCATTGTTTTTATAAAAGGCCTTATACCCCAGATAGGTCATGTACACATCTGCTTTGCTGGATATTTCAAAAGGGGAATGCATGGAAAGAAGAGCAGGACCGCAGTCAAGGACATTCATCCCGAATTTGGCCAGGAATTTAGCCACGGTGCCGCCGCCGCCCTGATCAATTTTCCCCAGTTCGCCGGTCTGCCAGACAATATGGTGATGATTGAAAATCTGCCGGATTTTACCGACAAATTCAGAGCTGGCATCGCTGGCCCCGGATTTGCCGCCGACACCGGTAAATTTGGTTATGCAGATGCCGAATCCCAGTTTTGCCGCATTCATTGCCTCGTGGACATCCTTGAAATCGGGGTCCATGGCGGCATTCACATCGGCCGAAAGGCAGGATGAATGAATCAAGGCTTTTCTGAGGGATCGGTTGCCGGTATCCTCTCCACTGATGAGGAGAAGATCGGACATAAAATCTTCCAGGAAATTGGATTTGGCCCCGCTGCTGCCCTCACTGCCGATTTCTTCTTTGTCAAAGAAAAGGGCCATGATTGTTTTTTCGGAAGGCTCTGAATCCAGAAACGCTTCAAGGCTTGTAAAGGCACAGACCCGGTCATCCTGCCCATAGGCGCCGATCAAGGATCGGTCAAATCCGACATCCCTTGCCTTTTCAGAGGGAACAGCTTCTATTTCAGCACTGACAAAATCCTCTTCCGTAATACCGTATTGATCGAATAAGCAGTTCAGCACCCCTAGTTTAAACCGGTCTTTTTCATCATCCCCCAAAGGGATGCTTCCCACGATCAGGTTTAATTTTTCTCCCTCAAACACTTCCGAAATATTCTTGTTGGACTGGATTTTTCCTGCCAGGTGGGGCAGAAGATCCGTAATGGTAAACACCGGGTCACCGGGGTGTTCACCGATGGTAATATCAATCCTTTCGTTATTGGATTTGATAATGGTCCCGTGAAGGGCCAAAGGCATGGCCAGCCAGTGATATTTCCGGATTCCGCCATAATAATGGGTTTTCATCAAACCCAGGCTCAGGTCTTCATAGACGGGGTTCTGCTTTAAATCCAACCTTGGGGAATCAATGTGGGAGGCAATGATATTGGCGCCACGCTGAGACAATTTTTTCCCGAGAATGGCCAGGGCCACACACCGGCCCTGAAAAATTTTATAGACCTTTTTTATATTTTTTGTTTTTCCTGCTAAAGCCGTATCAATATCCACAAATCCTTTCTGTTTTGCAGCGTCGATAATTTGACGGGCTGCTTCTCTTTCGGTCTTGGATTGGTCTAAAAAAGACTTGTATTTTTCGCAGAACTCAAAAACCTGTTCCTTATCTTCTTTGCTGAGTTTATCAATCACAAGCGGCCTTTTTTTGACCAGAGTTTCCTTGATTTTTTTTATCCGGGCTTTGTCCATTTTCATGACCCTTTCTTTTCATTTGAACAATTGAAAAAAACCATAAACCATTTCTTTGATCTTATATTTCATATTCATTGTCTCCCACCTGTCGGGAAAGGCAATGGGGCAAAAATCAACCTTAACTTCATACATATATTTGTTTTGTTCCTCAATATAGGTATTTTTTATAAGCGTTAAAGGGGTCAGAATGATGCCTTCATAGCTGATTACAGTATCATAGTCCTTTGTTTTTACGGATTTTAACCCGTTCTTAACGAGTATGTTTTTTAATGCATTTTCTTTAATCCGTTTTTGGATTGTTTCATTTGGTTCTCCCGGAGAGGCAGATATTACTCCCAAAACGGAAATCTGAGAAAATTTTTCCGCCCGGAAATCGTTTTTTGACGGGACCATCAATAGATTGTCATCCACAACGGCATTTTTGGATGACTTGACATCATATTTAATATAATATGTATCAATTCCTTCATTTGGGTATGTTGCAGGAATAAATACCCATATTGCCGATAATGTAAAAAACGACAGATACAATAAGCAATGTTTACAAACAGCAGGCATGATTTTTGAATATATTCTTCGTGGGTTAAAGTTAACAGCAAATCCTGACGATTTATCAGTATCACGAAAAATTGTGAGGAATCAATGCAAAAAGGGTTGATGGATTGTTTGAAGGTATAGGCGTAATCAGTTGAAAGGGGAAGGGAAGATGAAAAAAATTGGCTTGATCATATCGGGATTTTTTGTTTCCTCACTATTGTTTTTTGCTTGTGGGGGGTTGCCGTCTTCTTCCGTGGGCGGACCAGGGAAGGTTCTGGGCCCCCCCGGCGGAGAAGCAGATGATCAGAAAATCGTTACCTTTTATGTCATCGGTAAGGGGCTTGAGCCTGAAAATGCACTTTCGAAAGGAGAGGCTGTTTTGATGGCTGAAAGAGCCGCTGTCGCGGACGGCTACCGGCAGCTTGTTGAAAAACTCCGGGGTGTTTATCTGGAGGCGTTCATGAGGGCCGGCAGGGGTACGGTTGACCAGGAGACCCTCCAGGTTCAAACTCAATCCTGGCTTCGTGGAACAGAGATCATGGAGATTACCCAGGGGGAATATGGGATTACCATGGCCAGAATGAGTTTAAGGATTAATTTTACCAGGGATGGGATGATCTGGTGGCCCGTTGGAATCGGAAGGGATGTAAAACCATCCTTTTCAGAGGGAACCATCAATGGCGGCGGCTCAAGCTAGCTTTTTGCAGGGAAAGAGATCATTGGTTTAACGCTTTAACATATTGATCCATTTTGGGGAGGATGCCATGAGGGAATTTCTGTTGCTTTGCAAAGCATTCAGAAAATATATGCCGGTAATATCGGCATTGTTTTTTCTTTCCACTGCATTAGGCTGGTCTGCCGGATATCAGGAAGAAAAATTGTTGAATACGGATTCCTATTCTGTAGATGAATTAAAGAAAAAAGCAGATGAGCATAACATTGAAATCCAGGTTCTTGAGGATCAGATTAAAGATCTGAAAGCCGATTCAGACTGGATGATATTAAAAATAAACCAGATCCAGGATTCGGGCCGAATTGTTCAGGCGAATCTGAAAACAGCCCTCCGTCATAAAGAAGACAAAATTAAAGAGCTGACAAAGACTAAAAAAAGACTTGAATCTCTTGTAAAATACTATTCAACCATAGAGAAATCAAAGCAGGGCGGAACCTTTGAAAGTATGGTGGATAAAAAAATAGTCACCCTTGAATCAAAACCGGAACAGCCTGAAAAAAAAGAGACCGTAATCCAGGCCAAAGAGGAGGCTCCTCCAAAAACCGGACAAAACCGCATTACAGAAAAATCTGCATTTTGTCACGGACAACCCAAAGGAGATTACCTCAGTCAAAAGAAACGAATTGCAGGCCGCCATTGAAAAGGTGGGATTGCAGGATTGGGTGGAAATTGTCGGTACAGGCACCTGCCTGCGTCTTGAAACGACCCTGCCCATTCTTTTCCCCACCGGTAGCGCCGTCATTGCAGGAGAGTACAAACCCTTTTTCCGGAAATTGGCTGAACTGCTCAAACCCTATGACGTTAAAATTCTTGTGAACGGATACACAGACACGGTTCCCATCCATAATAAAAAATATCCGTCCAATTTTGAATTGGGCGCCAACAGGGCAAGCAATGTTATTCATCAACTGGTTGCCTATGGTTTGAAACCTTCCATATTTAAAATCGAGTCCACGGGTGAATACCGATTTGCAGCAAAAAAACCGTCAACGCAGAATGCCTTTGAACGCAGAGCCGAAGTCACTGTTATTTTTGCCGGATAATCGCTCCTTCCGGATGATGACCCAATAAAAAAAGCATCTCTGATCCGGGATGCTTTTTTTTATTTTCTTCTTGACCTTGCCTTTATTTTTTTTATATATGTTCAAGTCATGAACACCTTTATAGACGAAGAAATTCATCTTAAAATACTCAGACTCCTGCAAGACAATTCCATGATCACCCAACGGGAAATGAACCGGAAAATGGGTGTCAGTGTCGGCAAGATCAATTATTGCATTTCAGCCTTGTCTGAAAAGGGCATGATTAAAATTGAACGGTTCAACAAAGCAACAAACAAATCTGCCTATATGTATCGGTTAACCCCAAAAGGGTTTGAGGAAATTGCTCGGCTGACGCTCAGCTTCCTCAAACTGAAAGTCAGCGAGTACAATAGAATAAAACTGGAAATTCAATCCCTTTATGGACAGGTCAACCAAAATGATCTTGAATCCTGTGATGATCCGGGGCTTTTAATGGATTTAAAGACGTTGTCCAAAATGTAAATCTTTGCAGAAAATCAGGGTTTTCCCTGATTGCATTATGGGAAAACATATACTATAAGCGTAATTCTTTTCTTTGGTTCCCAAAGCAAGCATCGGCTACAAGATTGTGTAGCCGACAGAGCGGAGCTGTGTTCCGACTATGAAATCCAAACCGAAAATATCAAAAAGTAATCCCTCACTCATTCAACTTCTTGTTGATGAGAAACAGCATGCCTTATTAAAAGAGCTGAGTTCTTCCATGATTGATATTATTCTGAATGACCGACAGATCTGTGATTTTGAACTCCTGATCACAGGAGTTTTCTCCCCGTTAAAAGGATTCATGAAACAGATCGATTATGACTCAGTCCTGGACCGCATGCGTCTTGAATCAGGAGAGATCTGGCCCATTCCCATCTGTCTGGATATTTCTGAAAACCTGGCCTCAGTCCTTGAAATCGGCCAATCTGTCGCCTTAAGGGACCCGGAAGGATTTCTTTTGGGCACCTTGACTATTGAGGACATCTGGCCCTTGGACATGGAAAAGGAAGCACAGGCCACCTATAATACCCTGGACCAGTCACACCCGGGAGTGGATTATCTTTACAACAAATCCGGACGGTTCTATATAGGTGGTGAAATCCAGGCCTTAAGTCTTCCCATTCATTCTGATTTCAAACAGATTCGGAATACCCCTGCTGAAGTGAGGGAAACCTTTGCAAAACTTGGCTGGAAAAGAATTGTCGGATTTCAGACCCGGCAGCCTATTCACCGGCCCCAGTTTGAAATGACCATCCGGGCCATGCAGGAAGCAAGAGCCAATCTGCTGCTTCTCCCCATTGCCGGTGTTACCAAGCCCGGTGACTTTGATCATTTCACCCGCATGCGCTGCTACCAGAAGGTTGCCGCCCATTACCCGCCAGACTCCCATGTGCTCAACCTCCTGCCCTTGACCATGAGAATGGCCGGACCCAGGGAAGCGGTCCTGCACATGATCATCGGTAAAAATTTCGGATGCACCCATTTCATCATCGGTCATGACCATGCCTCCCCCGGCAGCAGCAGCAGTGATACACCTTTTTATGGGTTTGATGAAGCCAGAATGCTTGCCCGGAGTGTAACCAAAGAACTGGGAGTTGACATTGTCACCTTTGAGGAAATGGTTTACCTGCCCTTTGAAGATGAATATAGGCTGGCTGGTGAAGTGCCTGAAGCCGTTAATACCATTTCCTTTACCGGAAGCGATATCCAGAAAAAGATCCGTGCCGGAAAAAAGGTACCGGAATGGGCCACTTTCCCGGAAGTAATTCATGAACTGCAAAAATCCTATCCCCCTCCCTCGAAACAGGGATTCACCATATTCTTTACGGGATTGTCCGGCGCTGGAAAATCTACCATTGCCAAAATTCTGTATGCTAAATTTCTGGAGATCGGCACACGACCCGTATCTCTTCTGGACGGAGATATTGTCAGACGAAACCTGTCTTCCGAACTGAATTTTTCCAAGGAGCACCGGGACATCAATGTCAAGCGCATCGGATTTGTGGCCTCAGAAATCACAAAAAATCGCGGCATTGCCATCTGCGCCCCCATCGCCCCCTATGAAAAAACGAGGACCATGATCCGGCAATCCATTGAAGCCCATGGCGGTTTTTTTGAAGTCCATGTCTCCACTCCAATTGCCGAATGTGAAAAACGAGACAGGAAAGGCATGTATGCTAAAGCAAGGGCAGGCCTCTTGAAAGGTTTTACAGGTGTGGATGACCCCTATGAAGCACCCCTAAAGCCTGAATTAAACATCGATACCACAAGTCTGACTCCGGATGAAGCTGCCCATGAAGTTCTTCTGTACATCAGCAGCAAAGGATATATTTGAAACCGGCTTTTCTCTGCTGTCCATTTCAAAGATGCTATGAATTGGAAAACGCATGAAAAAAAATAAACGAAAGGAGATCATCCTCGCAGGGAGACCTTTGCGAGAAGGGTAAATAATCCAGGATTATAGATTTTGGCTATTTTTTTAAAATTATGGCTCTAACGAGCCGCTTGCTAACCGGATCAAAATCGGTTTGGCCAAAATTGACCGGTGTATCAATCTGGTTTTACCTCGAATTGAGGTCTTTTTTTCCGGATTTCAAGGTCGGTCAATTTGGCATTGATATTATTTTTACGCATGATGCCGTCACCGATTGAAACTGGTATCAGGAAAACCATTGAGTATTTTTGAAAAATAGCAGGGAGATGTTTATATGAGAAAAAAAGCGTTGATAATAGGTATTTCAGGGCAAGATGGTTCTTACCTGGCAAATTATCTTTTGGAAAAAGACTACCAGGTTATCGGAACATCTCGTGATGCCTCATTGTCTCCTTTTTCAAATCTTACCCATCTGGGGATAAGGGATAAAATACAGTTTGAGTCTGTCTCATTGAATGATTTTCGAAGTGTTATCCAGGTATTTAAAAAACACTGCCCGGATGAGGTTTACAACCTTGCCGGTCAGAGCTCTGTTGGCCTATCATTGAACAACCTGTTGAAACTTTTGAGAGTATAAGCATAGCGGTTTTAAATCTTTTAGAAGCTATTAGGTTTATGAATTTGCCCACCAGGTTATATAACGCGTGTTCCAGCGAGTGTTTTGGTAACACAAATGGCCAATCAGCTTCGGAAAAAACTCCATTTAATCCAAGGAGTCCCTATGCAGTTGCAAAAGCCGCAGCTTTCTGGCAGGTTGACAATTATCGGGAAGCTTACGGAATGTTTGCCTGCTCAGGTCTGCTTTTTAACCATGAGTCTGAACTCCGCCCCATGCGTTTTGTTACAAAAAAATAGTTCATGCTGCCTGTCAAATCGCAGCAGATGGAAAAGGTATTTTAAAGCTTGGCAATCTTGATGTTCAGCGAGATTGGGGCTGGGCTCCGGAATATGTCAAGGCGATGTGGTCCATGCTCCAACAGGAACAGGCAGAGGATTATGTTATTGCAACCGGCCAGACAAATTCTCTTCAGGATTTTGTTGAAACAGTCTTTACACATCTTAACCTTAATTGGCGTGACCATGTGGAGTATAACGCTGATCTGAAAAGGCCAACCGATATAGATATTTCCATTGCAAACCCCAAAAAAGCCGAAGAAATACTCAAATGGAAAGCATCCTATTATATGCGTGACGTTGCCAGAATGATGGTTGAAGCAGAGCTAATAAGAAGACAAAAACACTAATAATTCAAAGTTGTTTCTGATTTATTCAGTAATTCTTTCTATACAGCTTACTTTTGGAGGCAATTAAGGAATGTTTAACTGCCATGAGGTTCTATTCTGATGCAACGATTCAGTTCCACCCCCTGTGGAATGTATGCCAGTTTCTGGAGAAATCGTAGTCTTGTCCGGACCTTGGTGCGGCGTGAGGTGACCGGCCGTTATCAGGGCTCTATCCTGGGGATAATCTGGTCTTTTGTCAACCCTTTGTTCATGCTTGCTGTTTATACTTTTGTTTTCAGCGTGGTTTTAAAAGCCCGCTGGAATGTGGGGAATGATTCCAAAACTGAATTTGCTCTGGTCTTGTTCGCCGGACTGATCATATTCAATCTTTTTGCGGATTGTTTGAACCGTGCCCCAAGCCTGATACTTGCCAATGCCAACTATGTAAAGAAAGTCATTTTCCCTTTGGAAATTTTGCCGTTGGTGGTCATGGGTTCTGCGCTCTTTCACGCCTTAATCAGCTTGAGCGTCTGGCTGGTTTTTTATTTCATTTTCTTTGGTGTTCCGCCTGCCAGTGCTTTGCTGTTCCCGGTGCTTATCATGCCGGTAATTCTGCTCACCATGGGATTTTCGTGGATACTTGCTTCGCTGGGGGTTTTTTTGCGTGACATTTCGCAGGTAACCGGGCTTGTAACCACGGTGTTGATGTTTCTTTCCCCGATTTTTTATCCTCTTTCGGCGCTACCGGTCGAGTATCGCTCTGTTCTTTTCCTCAACCCTTTGACTTTTGCACTTGAGCAGCTAAGAAATGCGCTTATTTGGGGAAAAATTCCGGATTTGTTAGAATTTTCGGTTTATCTGGCTGTGTCAGCGTTAGTCGCTTGGCTGGGATTTGCCTGGTTTCAGAAGACCAGGAAGGGGTTTGCGGATGTCCTTTGAAGATTTTGCCATCAGTGTGAACAATCTCAGCAAACGGTACGAGATTTACAATACTCCGCATGATCGGCTCAAACAGTTTGTTCTGCCCCGCCTGCAACGCCTGACAAGAAGGCTCCCTCGGCAATACTTCCGCGAGTTCTGGGCGCTCAGAGATGTTTCTTTCGAGGTCAAAAAGGGAGAAACCATTGGCATCATCGGCCGAAACGGTTCAGGCAAATCCACCCTGCTTCAACTTATTTGCGGTACGCTCCATCCCACCAGTGGAGTGGTTGAAACCAACGGTCGTATCACCGCCTTGTTGGAACTTGGTTCTGGCTTCAATGTGGAATTTACAGGGCGAGAGAATATTTATATGAACGGTGCTGTAATCGGATTAAGCAAAGAAGAAATTGATAAGCGCTTTGATGATATCTGTGCGTTTGCAGATATCGGCGAGTTTATTGAGCAGCCCGTTAAAACTTATTCAAGTGGCATGTTTGTCAGACTTGCTTTTGCGATTCAGGCAAACGTTGATCCGGAAATTTTTATTGTGGATGAGGCACTGGCTGTCGGTGATGCCTATTTTGTACATCGGTGTATGAACCGATTTCAACAGATGCAGTGCGAAGGGAAAACAATAATTCTTGTCACACATGATGTGACTGCAGTAAGGCAACTTTGTGACAGAGCTATTTGGGTTGATGGGGGAATCCTTGTAGCAATGGGGGACAAATCCAAAGTTGTCGACAGTTATTTGTCACATTTGTTTTCAAAGGAACAGGATCGTTATGAAGTGCCCCCACCTTCTCTAAAAGATATCTCGGAGGCTGCAGAAAATATTTCGGTTTTAAGAAATAACTCGGTTTGCCGGCATGAGACCGCTATCCCCAATGTTGATAGTCGGTTTGGAAATAGGCTTTGTGAAATCGTTGGAATAGGTGTCTATGATACGTTAGGGACTCCACTTAAATCGACCAGTAATGACACAGATATTGTGTTGAGGATTTCAATAAAAAATAATCATTCGGAAAAAAGATTAAAGATGGTTGTAGGCTATACATTCCGTAATGAGCGGGGTGTTGATATCTCAAGTTCGGATACCATAGTAACAAATACAGATATTGGTTACCTCGTACCAGGCGAAATAATGACAGTATCAATGGTAATTGGTCTTCCGTGTCTTCACCCCGGTTCCTATACAATTATTCCAAGCACGGCTTACACTGATGAATATGGGGTTCCGGTTGAGACAGATAGAATTATCAATGCGGTGGTTATAGAAATTACTTCAGACATAAAAGTAGATGTCGGCATGCGCTTCAAGACAAAATTTAAGGTGGATTCTTAGTGGGCATTTCTGTGAACAACTGGGATAATGAATTCTATTTTTATATTGATGTGGTCGGGGGATGTAATCTTAAGTGTCCTTCATGCCCGCGTGGCAACTCTCGGAATATACATCGAGCAAAGGGGGTGATGGAACCGGTTTTGTTGGAACGTATAATGGAGAAAGCGCTTAGCGAGTGTAAGGTTTCTAGCGTCGGATTGTTTAACTGGACGGAACCGTTACTTCATCCCCGTCTTTCAGAATTGGTGCAGGTGGTAAAATCATATGGTATTTCTTGTTCAATCAGCACGAATCTCAATGTTAAGAAAAGTTTTATTGATCTATTGAGAAGTAATCTGGACACGATTTATATTTCTACGTCGGGTTTTTTTCAATCCGTATATGGCCTAACTCACAAAGGCGGTAATATAGAGCTCGTTAAAAATAATATGAAAAAACTTGCAGAAGCAAAGGTGAAATACGATAGCACGACAGCTATAACCGTTCTATTTCATCAATACAAGAGCAATCAACAAGATGAATATATGATGCGGAACTATTCAGAAAGCCTTGGTTTTGAATTTTGTAAATATCCCGCTCGTATGCTCCCGTTGGAGAAGGTCTTGGCTTATAACAATAATGATCCAGATGAGCCTCAGTTAACATCAAATGATTTGGCAATTATGAATTTGCTGATACAGCCTCTTGATGAGGCAATGGAATTAGCACGAAAAAACAGAGAACAACCATGCACCCTGTTAACGAAGCAATTTACATTAAATGTCTTAGGGGATGTTGAGCTTTGTTGCGGTATCTTTGATAGCAAAAAGTACACAATTTCCAATTTCTTAGATATGCCCATGAACCAGATACAGGCACTTCGATCTTCCCATCCAATGTGTAAAAAGTGTACTGCTCAGGGGGGGCATGTTTATTATGGATTATGAAAATGTCGGGAAACCAGACAATCGATTGATCTTACATTAAGAGACCTCGACTATAGTATTTTTTTTAAGGGGCAGGCAAGTTGGTAGGCCCGTTGGAATTCTCACCTCCTATGCCCACTATATTTCCACTTAAAATAACCATATCTTAATTTTCCACTTTTTTTAAATAGAAATAAATACAATTTCATAAATGTCCTTAGAGGTGAATGATGGTTACTAAGATGCCCGGATACTTTTCCAAAATTTTTCACAAAAAAACTCGAAAGCCCCCGCTTTTGATATATGCAGCCGGTTCCAGGAAGAATGTCATATGTTCGTCCTACTATCCCATAGGTCTTGCCTACATCGCTGCTGCTTTGGAAAAACTGGGAATAGAAGTTGATGTCCTGGATCTCAACATACGGCCGCTGAACGGGCATGAAACCGAAATGGAATTGCGTAAACGGCTGCCGGACAATGGGTGGGTTGGTATCTCTGGTGGTATCAACAGCTACCCGTTCATCAGGGAATTGGTGCGTCTAATCAAGAATATCAGCGCTGTTCCGATTGTTCTTGGCGGAGCAATGTGCAAACCCAACCCCGGTCTTCTCCTCAAGACAACGGGTGCGGACATTTGCTGCATCGGAGAAGGGGAGAATACAGTCACCGATTTGGCCCAGTACTTCGAAGGAAAAATGAAGATAGATGACGTTCTTGGCATCTGTTTTTTGAGAGATGGTCAGGTTGTGTTGCAGCCGCAAAGACCATTTCAGAAAAATTTGGATGACTTTGATTATCCCAAATTTTCCTTGTTCGACATTGATACATATAAAGGAATGCCCAAAACTATTCAAAAAGAAGGCATGAAGAGCATGACGTTGATCGCCGGTCGTGGATGCCCATCGTCATGCCGATTTTGTTCGCCAACTTTCGGCAGAAAAATTAGAATGCGTTCTGTGAACAATGTTATCACCGAAATGGAAATGCTCATCAATGCGTATACCATTAACCATTTCGAGTTCTGTGACGAACAGTTTTTGTTCAGCGAAGTTTACGTGAGGGATTTTTGCAATGAAATTATCAGCCGAAATCTCAATATCACGTGGTATGCTTTGGGACGAGTTAATGTGGTTTCGAAGTTTGATGAAGAAACATTGGCGTTGATCAAGAAAAGTGGGTGCCACTGGATAGGTTTCGGCATGGAATCTGGTAGCCAAAGAATACTGGATTTGATGAAGAAAGGAATTAGCACTGCACAAATTGAAACGACAGTCAATAATGTTAGAAAGGCTGGCATCAGTGTTACTGGTACGTTTATTCTTGGTTTTCCTGGTGAAAATAACGAGTCCATACGCGAGACAATAGATTTCTGCAAAAAGATCGTCCTCCCTGTTCCAAGTTTTACATTTTGTTGCCCTCTGCCGGGTGCGGATATTTATAAGAACTGCATCGAGTCCGGGAAGATCGTTTATGAGAAGCAATTTTGGGAAAGCTTGGACGCACCCCTCTGGGAATTGGTTATGAACCTTACGGATTTCTCCGATGAAGAGCTGATTCGCTTGAAGGCAAGCGCGGAAAATGAAATCAATGAACATGCAAAAAGCAAGGGTCGAGTAGGTTGGTTCGGCTAAATCCGTAGCATACTGCGCAACTTTTTATAGTATAGATGGATGGTAATTATGGGCTTTACGTGGGTGAGTCTTGAATTAACGAATCTCTGCAATATGTCCTGCCCTATGTGTTGCACAATGCAGTTTAGGCAGTCAGAATCCGAGTCGTTGTTGAGCAGGGAAGATATACGGCAGCGTATCCTGACACCTGCAAAGAAGGTGGGGGCAAGCGGTTTTGTGATAAGCGGGGGAGAACCCACATTATCAGATCATTTGCTCGATGTAGTTGAAGATGCAAAGACTCTCGGTTTCAGAATTGTCCTGGCCTCAAATGCTTTAAAGGAGACAAAATATACATTCAATGAAATATTGTGTGCCCTCGATTCTCCCTTACATGTTTATCAGTTCTCATTCGATTCCATTCATGAAACTCAGATGAATCGTATTCGAGGGGGGAATGTCCATAAGAAGGTGATGCACAATTTAAATGCAATTAAAGAGATCAAGGAAGAGAACTCTTTGTCCGTTAACTTGCATTCCATAACAGTAGTACAACAGGAAAACATGGACTCTGTTGAGGAAACAGTTGATTTCCTTCATGAAAAACTCAGGGTCGATTGCTGTGTGGTGCAACCGCGGGTTGATTATAGTTATGTGACCCTTGAAAACTATCGTGAGAAGGGGAGAGGGATTGAAGAGGATGAACTTCGGGAGAAGTTTATCGCAGCCGCTTCTACCTTGTTTTCATTGAAGCCGAAGTATCCGAGGTTGCATATTGTAGGAGAGACTGTGGAAAATTGGGAGAAATTTTATAGGAATCCTCTCTCTTTGCATGGTCCGTGTGCAAGCACGGGGATTCTTTTTGTCGACGCCTTCGGAAATATTCGAGGGTGCCTGTCTGGTGTTTCGTCCTGCAACATTCGAACTGTTTCTTTGGACGCCTACATGGCTTCACAAGGATATGCGAAACACCAGAGGCTCGCGAAGGCGTGTAGGATTTGCATAAATGGTTGCTCCTGGTGATGTGTGCAGGGATCATCACGGCATGCAAATTAAAAAATTTTGAGACCTTTGCGTGAATAGGATATTTACCGGTTTTCGTATTTTGGAAATTTTTTTTTTCACACTTTGGAGGGTAGAAGAGGTCATGCTATCAAATTTGCGGATAGCCAGATGCCTGCCAGCTTAATTTTGACTATATTTGAGGCTATTTTACCCAGATTTCTGAATCCGGCGCACCTATCTTTAAATTGAAAGCAAACTCCCGGAAATGATATCGATAGTGTTCTTCAAAATCTTTGGAAAGCGAGCCCTTTCTCCGTTGTAATGAAGGGGGCTAATCCCGAAATACTGTTTAACTATGGAAAATTTATAGTCATCTTGACAAAAGCATTTATCAATTCCTATAAATTAAATGATGAAAGAAAAAGGAAAATCATAGAATGTTAAAAATTGGGAGAAACCGGAAAGGACAATCCGTTTTTAAGAATGAATATTTAGATTCTAATGATATAGTGAAAGATAGCTCGAATCAAACCTTTGGTTTTGTATTTGCGGCATTCTTTTTTTTTCTTTTCTTTTTACCCCTGCTGCATGAGGACGAAATTCATTGGTGGCTATTAGGAGTCGCTGTGGTATTGCTGATTATATCACTGACTATTCCTGATTTATTAGCGCCTTTTAATCGCATATGGCTTCAGCTGGGCCTACTGTTACATAACATAACCACCCCGATCATTATGGGAGTTTTATTTTTTGGAGTGGTAACGCCAATGGCATTAATTATGCGAGTACTCGGGAAAAATCCTCTCGCCCTTACGTACAATTTGATTGCGGATAGTTACTGGATTTTGCGCGACCCTCCCGGCCCTGTTTCAGAAAGCATGAAGAACCAATTTTAGGAGTCGTGTATGTGGTTTTTAGCTGAATTGTTGGCGTATGCAAGGGAACGTAAAAAGTTCTGGATGATACCCTTACTGATTGTTATGCTTCTGATTGGTGGATTAATTTTGCTGGGGCAAAATTCTGCGATAGCTCCTTTTATTTATACTCTGTTTTAGGATGCCACAAAGATGAAAATACTTGGTTTATCTGCATTCTATCATGACAGTGCAGCAGCACTATTAGTGGACGGCGAAATTCTGGGGGCGGCGCAAGAAGAACGGTTTACTCGAAAAAAATATGATGCCAATTACCCAAAAAATGCAATCAGTTATTGTCTGGACGAGGCGGGCATTATGCTTGCCGATGTCGATGCCGTTGTGTTTTACGATAAGCCCTTCGTCAAGTTTGAAAGATTGATTGAAACATATCTTGCCTTTGCTCCACGAGGTTTTAATTCTTTCCGCAAGGCAATGCCCATATGGATCAAAGAAAAACTGTTCCAGAAGAATCTATTGCGAAAAAAGCTGATGGCTATTCAACCGGATTTTGATTGGAAGAACCGGTTACTATTTTCTGAACATCATCTTAGTCATGCTTCTAGTGCCTTTTTTCCATCACCTTTTGAAAATGCTGTGGTGCTCACTATGGACGGCGTTGGTGAATGGGCAACCTCTTCAATAGCTATAGGTCGGGGCAACGATTTAAAAATTCAACGAGAACAGCATTTCCCACATTCGCTCGGTCTACTTTACTCTGCTTTTACATATTATGCTGGCTTCAAAGTTAATTCGGGTGAATACAAACTAATGGGACTTGCTCCATACGGGAAGGCAAAATATAAAAAACTCATAATAGACAAACTGATGGATCTAAAGAAAGATGGCACCTTTCGTTTGAACATGGACTACTTTGATTATTGCACTGGCTTGACAATGACAAATGAACGTTTTTCCGACCTATTTGGTAAGCCAGCACGATGTGCGGAACACGAAAAGCTGACACAATTCCATATGGATATTGCGGCATCTATCCAAGCTATCGCTGAGGAGGTGTTGCTGCGTCTCACTATGTCATTGTCAAATGAATATAGTATTCCTAATTTGTGTTTGGCGGGTGGAGTTGCATTGAACTGTGTAGCTAATGGTAAGATTGTTCGTGATGGTGCATTCAAAAATATTTGGGTGCAACCAGCTGCGGGTGATGCAGGCGGAGCCCTAGGTGCCGCATTGGCGGGATGGCATTTGTACTATAAAGGGGCACGTAATGTAGATGGCACACAAGACCTTATGCATGGCTCCTATTTGGGGCCAAGCTTTGGACAAAAAGAGATAGAGAGCTGTCTGACCGCAGCGGGAGCCACATTTGAGGTATGCAAAGATACAACCATGATCAACAGAACAGCTAATGCACTCGTCGAAGGAAAGGCGGTTGGATGGTTCCAGGGACGAATGGAGTTCGGACCGCGCGCCTTGGGTGCGAGGTCGATATTAGGTGATCCTCGTTCATCAGACATGCAAAAATACTGAACCTTAAAGTTAAGTATCGCGAAAGTTTTCGCCCTTTCGCCCCATCGGTTTTAAGTGAAGAGGCTGCCGATTGGTTTGAACTGGATCGTGACAGCCCATATATGCTTATCGTTGCTGATGTTTGTCAAACACGCAGAAGAGAGCTATCAAAAAATGAGGAAACAATGTTTGGTATTGACAAACTCAATGTGGTACGCTCTGAGATTCCAGCTGTAACTCATGTGGACTACTCTGCGAGAATTCAAACAGTACATGTGGAGACTAATCCTCTCTATCATGCTTTGATTAGTCGTTTTAAGGAAATAACCGGGTGCCCAGTATTAGTCAATACTAGCTTTAATGTGCGAGGAGAGCCGATCGTGGCTACACCCGAAGATGCCTTTCGCTGTTTTATGGGAACTGAAATTGAAAGATTGGTTATTGGGAATTGTTTTCTCCGCAAGGAGGATCAAAATAGCCATTTGAAGCGGGACTATAAGAATTCTTTTGAATTGGATTGATTGAGCAATGAAAAAAGTAATAAAATCATTTCTGATCTGTATGCTTGTTATTATCGCTATACTCATTTTAACCGAAACAGGCTTTCGATTGCTTGGAACCAAACCTTCTGGAACGCCCCCATATTCTGTTAATTTCTCAAGCCCCGACCAGCTTATCGGCTTTCGTTGTTATCCAAATAGCCGCTGGTTTTACGATACAACTCCATCTGGCAAACGAGTTGAACGAATTTTCGGCTCAACGGATAACAAAGGCTATCGTCCATTAGTTAATAATTCTGCATGCAATAACTGCCGAACAATTGTGGTCTTAGGTGATTCTATTTCATTTGGTGTCGAGTCTAGCAATGACACAACTTGGCCAGAAGCACTGTCTAAAGAACTTTCTTCCCACGGATACCCATATAAAGTTCGAAACATAAGTTTTCGTGGTTGGGGCACCATCCAAGAATCATTGGCTCTCGAAGAGTATGTTCAGGAAGGTGGCAAAGCTGATTACGTGATTTATCTCACGGTGGCAAATGATCCTATTGATAACATCTCATTGGTTTATGGTATGCCGGCTCCCATAATTGAAATGGATGTCCCAAATTTGCAGCTGGTCGAACCCAAATTCAATGATGAGTTCTTAAAGATGAGCCAGAAGTGGAAACTTGAAAAGATTGTCCGTCGATCTGCGATGGCAAGCTATTTTTACAAGTTAGGTGGTGCCCCTTTGCCTAGTGAATGGGATCCCCTGCCAATTATTAGTATGGATAAAAATGCCTATCGTGCCTTCTGGCCGAGTGGAACAACTTTTATTGAAAGTTTCCTTGAGTCGATGTATGCCGAAAATGATCGAGCAGAACTTGCTCAAAAGGCTTTTGCTTATGGCCTTAAGCGCATGAAACAAACTACTGAGAGTGCAGGTGCAAAATTAATTGTTATACCTTCCCCATTTGGTCCATTGAACAGAAAACATTCAGCTTCCTTCAAAGAACTGCTCGGACTAAGCGACGAGCAATTTGATTCCTTTCAAGCTAAATGGATAAGTTTCAATAATGCTGTTAAGCAGGAATCTAAGAAAGCTGGGGTTATGTATCTTGATGTATTTCCAGCGTTTGAAAATATGGAGTACCATCAATATGTGGCAGCTCCCTCAGATTGGCATTATTCCTCCGAAGCAAATGCCATGCTTGGTAAGTATCTATCTGATTTAATGTTGGATAAAAACCTGATACCCGTGGACATTACTGAAAAGGAATAGATTCCATTGAATTTACTCCGTTTTTACTGCTATTTTATAAAGCATCAAAAATGAAATTCAAACAAGCGAAATGTGAGTTAAAATAAATAATTATCGAGTTTTCATTTTCGTGATAATGGTTGCATAAAATTGAAAGTCTAAGTGGGAGTTGGGATATGCGGAATCAAAAGGCATTGTTGGATAGGAATTGGTTTTATGAGTTTGAATTGCCAAATGGAATAAAAACAAAAACAGATTGTTCTGATGGGGTTCGTCAGTTACACCTTTTTCGTCGGACTGTACTGCTTGACGTTATCCAGGCACACTTTGGCGATCGAGCGTGTAACCTAAGTGCCTTAGATATTGGATCTCACGAAGGCTACTTCACTCTTGAGCTTGCTAAACGATTCAAGTCGGTTCAGGGTATCGAAAAAAATGCGGAAAGTTTTTCTGCATCAAAAAAGATTTTTGATGCTTTCGGCCTTGATAATATTGATTTGATTTGTAATGATTTGCTTAGCGTAGAAAAAAGTCGTTTGAAAATGGCAGACTTAGTTCTTCTTTATGGAGTTATTTATCATTTGGAGGATCCTATCAGCCTGCTTAGAAAGGCTGCATCCCTTGCATCTCGAGTGTTGTTACTTGAAACGCAGATATTGAATTTTGATATGGAAGCCAAGATAGACTGGGGGAACTATGAATCCCAGAAAAACGTAACCGGTGTGTTTGGTGTCGTTAGCGATGAGCCAGAAGCCAGGGAAGGCGGCCAAACAGAAATTGCACTTGTACCATCCATGAATGCCCTTTATGCGGTATTGAATGCGATGGGCTTTTCAACAATTACAAAAATTTCAGATTCAAGTCGTATGTGTGAACAATTTTATCGAGACAGGCGAGTGATACTCTTGTGCATTAGGTAATGATGCAGATTTTGTGCTGATATATCCATTGAAATAGAAAATCATATTTATTGATTCAATTCTGACCAGTAGGGAAAAAAGGTTATGTGTAATCAATGGTGTTTAGAGTTCGCAAGTTTCACCCTGCCATTTTTTCAGCATCCAGCACGGATATTGGAGGTTGGGTCTTGTAATATTAATGGATCAATACGTGATGTGTTATCAGAATATGCGGATGAATATATTGGTGTTGATTTGTTCGATGGTCCGGGTGTGAATGTTGTGCTCAACGTTGCAGATTTAACGGATACTTTTAAATGTGAGTCTTTTGATCTTGTAGCCTCAACCGAGATGCTTGAACATTGTCTGAAATGGCAGGATGCGCTGTATCAAATGATTAGTGTTCTTCGGCAGGATGGATTACTGCTTATTACGACTAGATCCCCAGGTTTTGAATTACACGACTATCCTGCGGATCACTGGAGATTTAGTTATAGTGATTTTGAAAAGATATTTCAACCTATAGGCGACATAATTGAAATTAAAAACGATATGACGTTGGGTTGGCAATGTGGAATTGGTATTTTGGTAAAAAGAAAGCTTTCTCAGTCCCAGTTGTCAGAATGGAAATCGTGGCTCGATACATTTGCTGTCTACTCTATGAAGGACGAAATGAACCATTCTAAGATGAATGAGAAATTGCATCCAAAGCGCATAATTTTCGACATATCCAGCCGCTACAAAGCCTGTTCGGATTTACTTTGCCAAACAGATTTTGTCGCAGGAAATTCAATTCTTGATGTTGGCAGTGGCCTGGAGTGTTTGCTAGGACAATTTATGCCTGAGGCCACGACGACTTATATTGATCCACTTATTCCGAGTGGATCAGGGCAGGATCGCCTGGCAGGCGACATATTTAGCCATGAACTGGATGGTCAGGCTTTTGATTGTGTATCGGCCGTCGATGTTCTGGAGCATGTTCCTGCTGAACATAGGCAGGCTTTTATTGAGCGTGCATCAGCTCTTGCCAAAAGCACACTTATTTTAGGCTTCCCTACCTCGGACGCCTCTGATGCACAAGTAACGGACCAGTTAATGAACAAACAGTACCAAAAAATTTTTGGGCAAAATTATTCTTGGTTAGATGAGCATTTTCAATTTGGGCTTCCATCCCTTTCTGATGTTGTTCATCAGTTAGAGAAACTTGGCTGGCACTGCCAAACGGTTGGCCACGGGTATTCGCCTTGGTTAAGAGAACTCCTTGGCTTTGTGATTTGTACTTTGGGCAACCCAAAACTGGATCAAATAGTTTTGGATATCAGTGAACAGTTTAACCGTAACCTCTATTCCTATGACTTTCGTGCGCCCCACTATCGACAGTTTATAGTTGCTTCGCGCAGTCAGTTGCCACGCATATGCCCCCCTGAAGAAATTAGTAATAAAATTGACCCGGAGCATATCTTTCAGACATTAATGCAAGATGCACACAAGCAGTATTTTGTTGAAAGCCTGCGTCTACTTAGAGATCAAGATGTGGCGCTCTCTGAGCTGGTTGGTCCGCAAAAAGTAGCTGAGCGTAACAGGCAGGTCAATAAACTCAGCGCCGAAGCTGTTCGTTTACGGGAATGGGCTTTGAGGCTGGATGCAGAATTAAAGGAAGAACGCGCGAAACTGTCAGTGATAACTCACAGCATATCTTGGAAACTTACTTTGCCATTGCGTGAAACAAGGCGTTGGGTATTGACCCCAAAACTGCAAGGGGAAAGCTATGCAAGGTTCACATTGGGTTTAGCTAAACGCATGAATACATTTCTTTCGCCTGAATTTAAAAAAACAGCCCTTTATAAGTTTTTGTTAAATAAATTACCCGAAAAATTTAAAGCATCAAGTCATCTGCCCATCAAGGAAATGAATAAGGCCCCTATTGTTCCGTCTGCGGGAATTTCATTTCAAACATTAATGACAAAACTGAATATTCCGGGTGACTCTTCTATTATATTATCCGCAATTAAGGATACTTTCGGTGAAGACCGCTACAGGAGATTTGTTGAAAATTATAATGTTCTTGATCAGTTGCCTGAATTGTTTTCAGATCACACTGTTTTTCCCCTTGTGCAAGCTTCGGAACTACCTGAAATAATAGGTTGCTCACGGAGAAGGCGGATACTTTTTATAACATCTATTTTTCCCAGCCCTCATCATGGGGGAGGGAATCGGGTTTTAAATTCTATAAAAATTCTTAGTGAAAACAACGATATCTATCTGTCCGCATTTTTTTTCCCGCAGGAGGATGAACAGTTCTTAGAAATAGTAACTCCTTATTGCTGTTCAATTCAGAAAATTTCATACTTCGAGTTTGGAGGTAATCAAGCTGAAATCCATAAGTGGCTAAATGGTACGCGAATGGATATTATCCATTATGAATGGCCGCAGTCGTTGTTAAATTATGATCGGACATTTGGAGATTATCACATCTTTACCTATATGGAAGCTGTCAGCCTTCGGTTGATCATGGATCTAAACCGCATTGAACCTTTCTCTGTAGAGTGGCTGGATAAATTTACTGAATTGACGTTAAATTTACGTATAGAGTTAGCCGATGCATCTTTACCTCAGGCCCGTATTGCGGTGACCACAAAAGATGGTGATTTTTTTAAGAATCTCTTCCCGTATCAAGAATATGCTGTGCTGAATCATGGATTGACCTTTGATGAGTTTGTTATACCGGATGTTGAACCTGAGCCGAATACCTTGGTATTTGTCGGTAATTACAAACATATTCCCAACGAGGATGCAATGGTCTATTTCTTTAATGAAATTTGGGAGGGTATTCGAAAAAAAATCCCTGAAGTACGTATTTACCTGGTGGGAGATAGCCCTTCAAGACAGATAAAACGGTTGGCTGATAATCGGCACATTTTTGTAACAGGCAAAGTTCCTGATGTTCGAACATACATTCAAAAAGCTGCTATTTGCATTGCTCCGCTCATAACAGGGGCAGGGTTGCGCGGCAAGGTTATTGAATACGCTGCATTGCGACGAACTTTTGTAGCGACTTCCATTGCAACAACCGATCTTGTTTTTAGAGATGGGATTGATTATCTGGGCGCTGATACGGCTACCGACTTTACGCGAAAAATCATTCATTTGCTGAACAACGAACAGATGGCCCGGAAGATGGGCGACTCGGCATTTGAACTTGCTCGAAAGAACTACGATACCCGTCGGCTGATGGATTTTTTAAACCGGTTATATAACCGCCTGGAGATGAATTAATGTGTTAAAGATAAAATTATTTTTTATCGGATTGAAGTTCTATATTGCCACCAACTGGGTTGCCAATATTCCTTCGTTTAGAATACGCCACTGGTATTATCGCCACTTTTTACATTACACAATCGGGAGAGCCAGCAGTATTCACATGGGGACCTTTGTTACTGGGAATCATATAGAGATCGGTGACAATGTCGTAGTAAATAGAAACGTATATTTGGATGGACGTATTGGTATCACAATGAAAAACAATATCAGTATTTCACCCGAAGTGTATATCGTATCAATGGACCACGACCCGAATGATCCCCATTTTGCCACTCGGGGCGGTGAGGTAGTGATTGAAGATAATGTCTGGATTGGTGCGCGTGCAATGATCCTGCCAGGGGTATGTATTGGTGAGGGGGCCGTAGTCAGCGCCTGTGCGGTAGTGACCAAAGATGTGGCGCCTTATCAAATAGTGGCAGGTATTCCGGCGCGATCGATCGGGAACAGGTCTCGCCAAATTGATTACCGTTGCGTTTATTTCCCCTGGTTTGGCACGGATATTCAAAGAAGCGGGCATTCCCATTTGTTGGCAAAATAGTTGGAGAAATTTATGAGTTTTTTAAGAAAAAATTATGAGTGGGTGCAAAAGGGTTTAAAAATTGTTAGGCAAAGAGAAATCAGAGCAGCTTTTCAATCTTTTCAGAATAAAGTTCAATCTAAGTTTCGGAACATTGAGGCACCTTTATCAATAGAGGACTGGCTCTCTTATTATGAGGGCAGACCTGAGATTGTTCAGCCGCCAAATGATTTTATCAATAAGTCTAATCTTCCTAAAGTAAGCATTTTAGTCCTTACTTTTAACAATATTATTATCAATAAGCTTTGTCTTCGTAGTATTTATTGCAATACAACCTATCCGAATTTTGAAGTGATCGTAGTGGATAATGCATCTACTGATGAAACACCTGTATGGCTAAAAACCTACTCCAAGACTCATTCTAATCTTAAATTGATCCTAAACTCGGATAACCTCGGATTTGCAGGTGGAAATAATCAAGCCGCCCGTGAAGCAACAGGGGAATATTTGATTTTTTTAAACAATGATACCGTAGTCACGCCAGGATGGATAGAAAAGCTTCTATCACACTTCCAAAGCGATCCTGGGATTGGCTTGGTCGGCCCGGTAACCAATGCAACAGGGAATGAAGCACTTATACCAGTCAGTTATACCAGTCCTGCGGAGATGGAAGCCTTTGCCCTTGACCGCGCGACCTCCATGACTATGCGGGCGTTTGATATTCGTATGCTTGCGTTTTATTGCGTTATGGCACGAAAAGATCAATACGAAAATTTGGGTGGCCTTGATGAACGTTATGCAGTTGGCATGTTTGAAGATGATGACCTTGCAGTAAGTTATCATCAACAGGGATTAAGGGTTGTCTGTGCAGAGGATGTTTTTATCCACCATTTTCAGGGGGCCTCATTTGAAAAACTGAAAAGTGAGAAGTATCAGGAAATATTTGCGGAAAATAGAAAAAAGTACGAAGAAAAGTGGGGGCGCGTTTGGGAGCCGTATCAATTAAGAAAGCTTCTATAATGGATCCAAAGCAAACAGATGAATTGGTTGTTACCAATTGGGGGCCAAGATTAACAGAAATAGGTAAGCCTTTTAATGTGCAGCCAAGTGGTAAGTCGGCAATTTGGATAGAAATTGCTGGGCTGCATAATTCACCTGATATTAAGGTCCTTTTTGGTGGAAGACCTATGGAGGATATCTGTATCCATGATCTTGGTGTTAATGCATCAATACCAACTTCATATCTAACTGATATAGGGACTAAAAATATCGTAATTGAAGGCCATCATTCGGGCAACCATATTTTTGTGGGCCAGTTTAGCATAGTTTTGAAAGTGAAATTGACTTCAAAATCAGTTTCCCTCCCACTTGTAGACCTTATCACGAGCTACTACACTGCCCATAACTTCCTGTTAGATATAAAGAGATTTCCCAATACTATTACGCAGGATCAGCTAACTCTTTTTGAGCAGGGTGTGGATAATCTTAAACGTTTACTGAGTAATTTAATTCCCGGCCTAAATTGTCTCCTGTTGTCTTGTAGGGAGATAGAGCATCTGATAGAAAACATGGCCTCAGACCCGGCAGCATCTGGTGAATGGGACCAATTATGTGAGCAGGTGGTGCAGCTAAAAAGCAGTACGGTTCGAATTACACGATCCTTATGCCCGCATATATTGGGTCATAAACAAATCGAAAACGTTTTCCAAATCCCAGCCGATAGTCAAGAAACAGCGCTCGAGTATAAGAGCAAATCATATAATTCTTTCAAACGGCATAATCTTGAACTCATGTATCTCGAGTCATTGGCCGGGATAACAAAACCGCTTTCCACGCCCGGACATCTTTTACTTGGTGTAAGTAACAGGTGTAATTATCGATGTCGATCTTGTTATCAGAGTTTTCGTCAAAATTTTGCCTATAATGATCTGCCAAGAGAAGCTATAAAAAATTTGCAACCATTCTTGCCTTCTTGCACTTCAGCTAATATCGCTGGTGCTGGCGAGCCCTTGCTCAGCCCGGATACTCCGCTTTTGATTCAAATGCTTGCGGCTTACGGAGTGCTCACGGATTTAGTTACAAATGGTTCATTGCTCGGTCGCTTGAAGGGAATAGCGCATAATATCGAACACATTTGTATCAGCATGGACGGTGCCTCATCTGAAACCGTTGACAAGATACGTTTTGGAGCTCGGTTTAATCGAATCATTGCAGACATTAAGAGGCTTCCCATAGATATTCGTTATAAAATCACATTCAATATGGTTGTTTGCCGTGCGAATGTGCATGAAGTTCACAAATTAGTTAGACTCGCAAAAAAGATAGGAATTGCCGGGGTGGGCCTGCAAGAGTTCTGTAGCATTTTGCCTTGGCATGATGCCATGAAACTTTCCACTGAAGATCAACCCTTGCTGATGCAGCAAATCCGGGCGTCACGCAAAGAGGTGAAAAGACAAGGTGTCACCTCTTTCATTGTTGAGTGTGCGACGTATGATGAGAAAAATCAGAAAGTAATAAAGCCTGACTATAAACAGATTCTTAAAATGCTTGATAAGGTGCAAACTCCGGTAGAATCTGCGGAACCTATGTCTTGGATGGCTCTTGCACTCGAATTCCAAGATGCAACGCAACTGAAAATCCCAAAAGTGTTATTGGAAACACTGGAGACGCTTTGTGATAACCTGAGATATGAGGATGCAATAAAAGCAGACGCCCAATCTCAAGATGCAGAGATTTGCTCGAGGATGGATAGTTTGCTAGTTCGGCTGAATGCACAGCCATTAATTAAATTTCCACACTGCCTGGCCCCATACACGCTCATGAATATTCACAGCGATGGAACTGTAAAGCCATGCTGTATTCTGGACCGGCGCTGCGGAAGTTTGACCACTGATTCGGCACACAGGGTGTGGCATTCCCCCGCTTATATTAGGCTCCGTAAAAGTTTTGCAACCGGAATGGATTTGCCGGAGGAGTGCATAGGCTGTAAGGATGGTGTGCGGTTTGCCCAGTCAGTCAAGTTACTTACCAATGCCAGAGACAAGGGCATCGATGTTAGCAAGATTGTGATGCCTGCCGATGGATGTGTTCCGGGTGAAATTACTGAACTACTCATTAATTCAGAATTTCCTTCTACAAAAGCTTGGCATTTGCCTGATCCAACAAATTATGATTCTAAAGCGGGCATTATCTCAGCTAATGTTGACTCTCCAGTGACTCAACATGTTGCTGTTACAGGGGGACATCATTACTTTTATTCCGTTGTTGCACGTTTTGCGAATAAAGAAGGAGTACAGCGGAATCATTCTATCGATCAAAAGACGGAAATAGGTCTTTCTTTTTTCGAATCAACAATTATTAGAATTCAAGGGTTTCTTAATCGCAAAGTTGTTCTTTTCCATAAGCTCTTTAGCCCCATAGCTATTTTTTCCCATAAGTTCTTTAAAGGAAATTGGTTAGGGAGAATTTACTTCAATCGGTTAAATAAACACGCTCTGGGACGTATGCAAATTAAGTGGATAGATAAAAGCGGGAAAGTTATTGCCACTAATATTAAAGTTTTCAACTGTCAGCCAACTTGGAACAAAGAAACCATGGAAGTAATTGCTCCGATAGATGCCTCAAGTGCTATCGGTTATGTACGTGGACATACGTTAATTCCACTGGAATTCAAAAGCTGCTCTTTAAGAAAAAGGATATTGTGACAGAAGAAAAAAGAAATAGTTTCTTGCAATTCTCATAGATAAGGCTAAAAAAGGTGAAGATATCACTATCGTTGTATTCAGCCTTTCAATTGATCAAGGAATTTTATAAAGGATAATTAAATATGAAAGGCCTTTTTTATAAAGTTTTTAGAGCATTTGATCGGCACAAAGGTTCTTCAGTCCGATTTACTTGCAACATATGCAGTACATACAATGAAGCTGCTTTTTTCGAATTTGGAAGAGAAACGTCGAATTGCAGAAAGTGCAGGTCAAATGTTAGGCTACGTTCAATAATCCACTTGCTTTCTATGTCTCTTTTTGGGAAAAGTTTGCCGCTAAAGGAATTTCCTGATAACAAAAATATAAAAGGTATCGGTATGAGCGATTTTATACCCTATGCCATGATTTTATCAAATAAACTAAACTACACCAATACATATTATCATCAGGAGCCTAAATTTGATGTGACAAAAATATCCCCGGCGTTATTTAATTCATTAGATTTTATTATTTCTTCTGAAGTGTTTGAGCATATTGCACCTCCTGTATCTATCGCTTTTGACAATGTTTACAAAATACTCAAAAAAAATGGCAAATTTATATTTACAGTCCCATTTATATCCGAAGGGGAGACAATTGAACACTTCCCAGATTTGCATGATTACCATATATTCAATGATCAGAACGGATACAAAATGGTTAACGAGAAATCTGACGGAGAAAAAGAAATATTTGATAAGTTGATATTTCATGGGGGCCCAGGCGCAACGCTTGAAATGCGTATTTTTTCACGTGATGGCGTCGTCGAAGAACTGAATAAAGCAGGATTTACAGATATCCAAATTATGGAAGATAACTGCCTTGAGTACGGTATCTGCTGGCAGGATAAATGGTCCCTTCCAATTGTTGCTACTAAAGCGTGAGCAACGCATTGTCAAACAAATAAAATAGCTTATTGGCGACCATTGTATGGACTCGGAATTTATAGAGAAATAAAATGCATAGCAGTAGAGAAATCAACTAAGATGAATTCAATAATTAAACGGGATCAAGTGTGGGGGAATCATTACCACCACCCTTCATCATAAAATTTAGGAGGTCGACGAATGCCAATAGCTTCTGATGTGAAATTAGGAAAGGATGTAAGGGTTCCACAGCCAGAACTCGTAAATTTTTACGGCTGCACCATTGGTGATGAGACAAGGATAGGAGCTTTTGTAGAAATTCAGAAAAATGTCCATGTCGGCGCACGTTGCAAAATATCATCCCACACCTTTATATGCGAAGGAGTAACAGTTGAAGATAATGTATTTATTGGTCATGGCGTTATGTTTATTAATGACCGCTATCCAGAAGCGACGACTGATGGTCATCCTCAGACAGAAGCAGATTGGGTGGTGACCCCGATATTGGTAAAAAAAAATGCTTCTGTGGGCACCGGGGCAGTGATCATGTGCGGGGTGACTATCGGCGAAAAAGCCATGATTGGTGCAGGTTCGGTTGTGACACGTGATGTGCCTGATTTTGCGCTCGTGAGAGGAGTCCCGGCGCGGTTTGAAAAATACATAGGAGGGAAATAAAAGTTATGATTGGTATTGGAATTATAGGCTGTGGTTACTGGGGGCCGAATCTTGTCCGCAACTTCTCTTCTGTTTCAGGGGCAAAGGTGATAATGATATCCGACTTGAAATTTGAACGGCTCAGCGCCCTTGCAAGCTTATACCCTTCTGTAAAGACAACAACAAATTACTATGAGATGTTGAAGGATCCATCCATAAATGCTGTAGCAATAGCAACCCCTGTCTCGACACACTTTGAAATTGCCATGGAATCAATTAAAGCTGGAAAACATGTATTTATTGAAAAACCAATGACATTAAATTCCGAGCAGGGTGAACGACTAATAGAAGCTGCGAACAAAGCTAATCTAGTACTTTTGGTAGATCATACTTTCATTTATACAGGGGCAGTTCGCAAAATCAAAGAATTAGTTGACAATAAAGAACTCGGCAAGATTTATTATTACGACTCGATGCGGGTTAACCTTGGTCTATTTCAGCATGATGTCAATGTCGTGTGGGATCTTGCAGTCCATGATATATCAATCATGGACTATGTGCTTGGCTACAGACCCGTTGCTGTATCTGCAACAGGCATGAGCCATGTACACGGCAGCCCTGAGAATGTAGCATATATGACGTTGTTCTTTGATTCAGCATTGATAGCGCACATCAACGTAAGTTGGCTATCCCCGGTAAAGCTTCGCCAGACCCTCATCGCAGGCAGCAAGAAGATGGTGGTCTATGATGACCTTGAACCAAGTGAGAAAATAAAGGTATATGATGCGGGGATTACTTTAAACAATAATCCTGATAGCGTACATCAGATGTTAATTGGTTATCGTAGCGGTGATATGTGGGCGCCACAATACAGCCGGACCGAGGCGTTAAGGACAGAAGCAGTTCATTTTATCAATTGCATTGAGGGAAAAGAAAGTCCTCTTACTGATGGAGCAATGGGATTACGCATGGTTAAAGTCCTTGAGGGAACTATCGCCTCCATGCGGGAGAAAGGGCATCTTGTGCCATTAAATCTTTAAATGAAAGAGAATTTCCTTATGATACCGTTCATGGATTTGAAAACGCAGTACCATTCGATCAAAGTTGAGATTGATAAGGCAGTCCTCGATCTCCTTGAAAGTACTCAGTTTGTATTAGGAAGAGAGGTGGCTGGTTTTGAAGAGGAATTTGCTTCATATTGCCAAGTTGGCCGTGGAATTGGGGTCAACTCGGGGACAAGTGCGCTTCATCTTGCCCTCCTCGCTTCAGGTATAGGGCCGGGGGATGAGGTGATTACCGTCCCTAATACATTTGTAGCTACAGTTGCGGCGATCTGTTATACAGGAGCATGTCCGGTGTTTGTTGACATTGATCCGATCACATATACGATTGATCCAGGCGAGATTGCTTCTGCCATCACAAAAAAGACAAAAGCGATCATACCTGTTCATCTCTATGGCCAGCCGGCAGATATGGACCCAATTCTCGATATTGCCCGCCGCCATAGCCTTTTGATTATTGAAGATGCTGCTCAGGCACATGGTTCAGAATACAAAGGACGTCGTGTGGGCAGTATCGGTGATATGGGTTGTTTCAGCTTTTATCCAGGCAAGAACCTTGGCGCCTACGGTGAGGGTGGCATGGTGGTAACGAATAACCCCGAATATGACAGAGCAATACGGATGTTGCGAGATTGGGGTGCAGAGAAAAAATATGAACATAAAATAAAAGGGTACAACTACCGTATGGAAGGACTCCAGGGTGCTGTGCTCAGAGTTAAGCTCCGATACCTTGAAGAATGGACTGAAGCAAGAAGGTCAAGGGCAGTACTTTATGACAGGCTTCTTGCCGATAGCGGAATCCAGACACCATTGGCTATGCCCTATGCGCGCCATGCATATCACATTTACGCAATTCGTATTCCTAACAGGGCGGAGGCCCAAAAGGTGCTCCTTGATAAAGGCGTCCAGACGAATATTCACTATCCTTTCCCAGTACACTTGTTGGAGGCGTACAGGAATCTCGGGTATAAGAATGGTGATTTCCCTCATGCGGAAAAGGCTGCAAAAGAGGTTTTGTCACTACCCATGTTTGCTGAACTCACCGATGAGTCTGTTGAATATGTGGTGCAATGCTTAAGGGATCTCGGAATATGACATTTATTAATGAAGAAGATTAGAAAGGCATATCGGGAGACAGTGAATGGCAGGTATAAAATGTGGAGAAAATAAGTGGATATTACAAATAGTCGTGTCGTTGTAACCGGTGGTGCAGGTTTCATAGGGAGTCATTTGGTCGACAAGCTGCTTGCCCGTAACAACGAGGTTATCGTAATTGATAATTTTTCCACCGGCAGCTACAGGAACCTTGAGGATCATAACACTAATCCTCTCTTGCATGTCGTTGTTGCGGATATCAGGGAAGAAGCGGAGATTTTAAAGGCTATTAAAGGTTCTGATTTTGTCTTTCACCTTGCATGTCAGAATGTCCGATTAAGCCTGCGACAGCCCACCATTGTCCATGAGGTTAACGCGACGGGAACATTGAATATCCTCAAGGCTTCTGTAGCTGCAAAGGTGAAAAGGTTTCTTTATTGCTCAAGTTCAGAAGTCAATGGAACAGCCCGTATTGTCCCTATGCCCGAAGAGTATCACTACCGCCCTGAAACTATTTACGGTGCATCGAAGCTAACAGGCGAATATTATACTCAAGTATTTCACAGGGCAGGATGGATTCCTGCGGTCATTGCCCGTCCACACAATAACTATGGGCCCCGGGAACATTACGAAGGTGACAAAGGGGAGGTCATCCCTAGGTTTATCCTCTGGGTTCTATCAGGCAAACCCCCGATGATCTATGGTGACGGAACCCAGACGAGAGATTTTACTTATGTGACTGAAACCGCAGATTTCATGGTAAGGCTTCTTGAATGTGATGAAGCATTAGGGGAAACATATAATATATGCCGTGGTGAAGAGGTATCAATATTACGAATTGCCGAGCTAATCTCCGAGCTTATTGGTCTCGACAAACCGCCCTTGAGACTGAAAGGAAGGCCAAGTGACGTCCTGAGATTATACGGGGACGCTACAAAATTAGATAGAACTCTCGGTGCCATCCCTCAAATCTCCATACGGGATGGGCTTAAGAAAACAATCGCCTGGTTCCGTGAATATGTAACCATTGATGAAACAGTGTTTGCAACTATGCAGAATGAGAGCTGGAAATCTGTACCTCCAGAATTTTTTCTGGAGGGTTTATGAAACGAATACCTATTGCATTACCTCTGTTAGGTGAAGAAGAGGCAAAAGCTGCCAGAGATGTGATCCTCTCCGGCTGGGTAACGCAAGGGCCAAAAGTAAATGAATTCGAAGAGGCTTTTGCATCCTACACCGGGGCGCGCTTTGCATGTGCTGTATCAAATTGTACTACAGCATTGCACCTTGCCCTTCTTGCTGTAGGTGTCCGGCCCGGCGATGTGGTTATTACCGTGAGTCATTCCTTTATCGCCACAGCCAATTCGATCCGCCATTGTCAGGCGGAACCGATCTTTGTGGATATTGATAGGTCAACGTTTAATATGGACCCTGATATATTGTCAGGTACACTTTCCGCTGATTTTGAAGAAAAGGAAGGTTCTCTCTGGTATAAATATGTGGATAGGATTGCCACTCCCGAGAGCCCTCTTTTTAGTCAGGTAAAATCAAAAGGGAGACTTGGTGCACTTCTTGTAGTTCATCAGGTCGGTATGCCTGCAGATCTTCCGAAGATTCTTTCTCTTGCGCGATTATATAATATCCCTGTGGTGGAAGATGCCGCCTGTGCGATTGGCAGCGAAATCTCCATTGACAACTGCAAAACATGGGAGAAAATAGGCAAGCCCCGCGGCGATGTTGCTTGCTTCAGCTTTCATCCCAGGAAGGTAATCACGACAGGTGACGGTGGTATGCTTACAACAAACAATCAAAAATACGACAGGCAATTCCGTCTAATGCGTCAACACGGCATGAGCATCCCTGATGCAGTGAGGCATAAATCAACAGAGGTTATCTTTGAGGATTATTGCGTTACAGGATACAATTATCGTATGACTGATATACAGGCCGCTATAGGCATCGAACAACTCAAGCGGCTTCCTGATATTATCAAGAAGAGGCGCCGCATAGCACAACTCTATATGGAGGCATTTTCAACTGCTCTTGAATTTGAGCTTCCCCATGAATCTTCTTTTGCGCGGACAAACTGGCAGAGCTTTATTGTCAGACTGAAGGGGAATTTGAGACAGAAAAAGGTTATGCAGAATCTGCAGGAAATGGGTATCAACACAAGAAGAGGGATTATGTGCGCACATCTTGAACCTCCCTATAAGGCTTCCTGGCCCCAGGGATCTCTTCCGGAAAGTGAAGCAGCACGGGACACCGGTATTATTCTTCCTCTGTATCCACAGATGGAGAATGAGGATGTGGAAGTGGTTGTCAAAAAGGTTATAAATACAAGATGAGATTAGCAGATTTTATTATAGGAGGGGCTCCTCGTTCTGGTACAACATGGCTTTATCAGGTTCTTGATAGGCATCCTGAGATATTTATGGCAAAACCGATAAAACCAGAACCAAAATTTTTCCTTATCGATGAGTTGTACGATCAGGGCATTGATTACTACGGCCGAACATGGTTTCAGGATACCGGTGTACACAAAGTATATGGGGAAAAGACTACCAATTATCTGGAAGCCACAAATGTAGCGGCACGAATAAAGAGAAACCTGCCGAATGTTAAACTGATTTTTGTTTTAAGGGAGCCTGTGGAAAGGGCGTTTTCTAATTACCTGTGGTCAATAAAAAATAAGATGGAAAAAGAAGATTTTGAGACCGCCCTCTTTTTAGAGGATAAGCGGGAAAAGGAATTACCGAAAAATCTTCGCTATTCGAGACCACATGCTAATTTTTCCAGAGGACTTTACGCTGACTTGCTTAAACCGTATTTTGATCTGTTCCCACGGGAGCATATTCTCTGCCTGAAGTTTGAGGATATTGTAGACTCTACCGATTCATTTATTAAAAGGGTGCATAAGTTTTTAGGTGTGTCCCCCAGGCTGGAAGATGGTAATGCTTTAGGTAAGATTAACGCTGTGGATAGGGGAGATTCTTTAAGAATGCCTGATCATATAAGAGATAAATTGCGTAAAGCGTATACTGAACCTAACAGAAGACTTGCTTTGCTCTTAGGGCCAGACTTCAAAATATGGGAATATCATGAATAGACCTGTTTCTAGAATAAATCATCGGAGCGTTGTTGTTATCACGCCGGTTTACAACGAAGAGGCATCACTTTTTGCCTATGAACAGGAGATAAGTAAGATACTATTTCCTGTTGAGGGATATGATTTTAACGTTTTGTTTGTCGATGACGGCAGTTCGGATAGTAGTTGGCAGATAATTCAGCAGATATGTGCGAGGGACGGACGGTTTCAGGGGCTTCGTTTTTCTCGTAATCAAGGATCTCATATCGCTTTGTGTGCGGGATTTGATTTTGCTGATGCTGATATTTACTGCACGTTAGCATGTGACCTGCAAGATCCACCTGAAGTGATAATTGAATTTCTTAAAAAATGGGAAGGAAACGCCAAAATTGTTTGGGGAAAAAGAAGGAGCAGGGAAGATGAAGGTTGGAGGGTTTTTTTCAGTAATTTTTTTTACACGCTAATGCGCCGTTTTGCCATGCCGAAAGGATCAAAATTCACAACCGGTAGTTTTTTTCTAGTGGACAGAATGGTAGCTGACTGTTTTAGAAAATTCCAGGAGTCCAACAGGATTACATTTGCTATCGTTGCCTGGACCGGATTCAAGCAGGACGTTGTGGAATACGATCGGAAGAAAAGAGTGACAGGCGTATCCGGTTGGAATTTTAGAAAAATGATGAAGGTCATGTATGATGCCTTTATCGGATTTTCCACCACACCTATAAAGATAATGACTCTTTCTGGCGTGGGGATATCATTTCTGACACTCATTGCAGTGATCTATCTTATAAAATCATGGCTTTCCGGCAATCCATTACCGGGATGGACAAGTGTTATGGTAATGATGGCATTTTTCTTCGGTTTTCAGTTTTTGCTCATGAGTATTGTAGGGGAATACCTTTACCGGATATATTCGGAGGTGGTCCATAGGCCCCTATATTTTGTAAGCGAACAGGTGAATTGTCCAAAAACTACCAATATACAAACAAAGCCAGAATAATCTTGAAGAAAATTATTAAAATAGCCATAAGCATTCTTCTGCTTTGTATATCACTATACTTTTTGGACTGGGCGACACTTGCAACTGTCTTTAGAACCCTTAATCCTTGGATGCTTTTGGTGGCATCCTTCGTATGTCTTTTAACGTATGTAATAATTGCTATTCGTTGGTATATGCTTGCACGTAACGTTGTAAATCTTTCATTTTGGGCACAGATGAAAATATATTTATATTCCAATTTTTTAAATACCTTTACCCCAGCAAATATAGGGGGTGATATTTACCGTTTGATATCGCTGAAAAAATATACGGATAGCAACCTGTCCATATTATTTTGTCTGATCAAGGAGCGGATACTTGGCCTGCTCTCCTATCTACTTCTATATCTTTTTTTCTGATCATGATCTGGATAACCGAACCTGAGTGGATCGGAACAGTAAGGATTTATAATATTGCGGGGATTACCATTATGTTTGTGGTTCTAGTAATTTTCACAGTTCCTGCGATAAAGGGAAGTTTGAAAACAATTATTGATAAATTTTCGCCAAAATATTTCGCCAAAATATTTAACTATATACGTGAAGGTTTGCAGTTTGAGGCTCGAATTGATTTTTTGAAGTTAATGGGACTTTCCTTTATCGGAACATCTGTTTGGATTGCTGTAGTCGAAATAGTTGCCAATGGTCAGGGTATAACTGTTTCCCCTATGAAATTAGGAATGATTGTAATCCTTGTTGAAATTGTCAGGCTAATCCCTGTGAGCATACAGGGTATTGGTGTGAGAGAGGGGTCTTATGCCTATTTATTCAGCGTTAACGGCATGTCATCGGAGGCAGGATTTCTCATAGGTCTGATCAGCTACTTGATTCTGAGTTTAACACTGATTGCTTCAGGCGGGATCAGTTTTTTTATCGCCAAACAACAATGAATTTTAAATTGCCAAAGGAAATCCTGATATAACATGACCGATGATTGGATGAGAACTTTCGAATTTGTTACTGTAATCGATATCTTTGCTGACTTTAAGCCTCTTGCCTGGATGGAGGGTCTAACCTTTTTTTGGCCAAGCGCTTTTCTTCAGGAATTCATCAATGCAAAAGGAAATGAATTTGCCAGCGTCCGCATAAATGGTGAGGCCTATCGTTTAAAAACGATTACGGGAAAGAGATCCCATAGCGATATCGCCGCTTGGGTATTCAAAGACAATTGTTTCTTTACGCCGAAACCGGCTTCGGCAAAATTACCTTTTTCTTATAATATCATACCTGATCAGATCAGATGGCTTGCAGCTTCAACCATTGTACGTATAAATAAATCCAAAAGACAAAACAAAATGCCGTTTCCCCGGTGGCCTCTTGATTTGACTGTTGATTCCATTGAGGACATCGAGCGCTGTTGTGTGGAGTGTGAAGATATTATTACCAAGAAAAGGGAAAGCAGTATTCAGTTGACGCATGATATTGATACTCCGGAATCCCTGGAAAATCTTCATCTGTTTTTAGAGATAGAAGAAAAGCACCATGTTCATTCTACTAATTTTATAGTACCCAGGGGGTGGAAACTTGATTTTTCAATACTGGAAGCAGTTAAGAAAAAAGGACATGAAATTGGAATACATGGATACAATCATGACAATCGCACCCCATTTCTTTCTTCTATTAAGATGGAAGCAAGAATTGATGAGGCGGTTGAATTGCTGTTGGATTATAAAATTAAGGGTTATCGCGCACCGTCTCTGCTGATGAGTGCGCCACTCATGGAAATACTCGGAAAGCATTTCCACTATGATTCAAGTATCCCTAATTCAGGAGGCTTCTATTCATCTCAAAGGAATGGATGTATGACGGCTAGACCATTCTATTATAACGGGATACTAGAAATCCCTCTCACACTCCCATCGGATGCCAACCTATTGTTCCAAAATAAAAAAGAGGAAGAAATTTTGGAAATGTGGATAAAACTTACTAAAATTATTTTAAAGTCGGGCGGTACGGTAAATTTGCTTACACATTGTGAGAAAAGATATTCAGGGAATAAAAAGATGTTAGATATATATGATGAATATATCTCCTATCTCAATTCGCTAAACCTGCCAAACTTGAGAACGTTATCACAGCTCCACGGTAGACTAAGTATAGAACATAATGAGATGAAAAGGAACGGATAATTGCAAATTAAAAATAACATTCTGCTAATAAATCCGGCAATTAGCACAAAAACTCAGGAAAAAATTGTTACGGATGTGATCCGGGCAACATTTCCCTTTAGCCTGGGGCATCTTGCCGGATATTTATTACAGGATAAATCTATCAACCTAAAGATAGTTGACGAGCAGATTAGCCCGTTGGGAGATGGGGTAATTCAACAGCTTATAGCCGAGATGGATGAACCCAAGATCATCGGGATATCCACACTGACCCCAACCTGTTCCCGCGCCTATGAGATAGCAGACAGGATTAAGGAACTTGCCCGTGATGCAACGGTGATCATCGGTGGAGTGCATGCATCCGTTATGCCTGAGGAAGGTCTCCAGCATAAGGGTGTCGATGTGGTGGTAAGAGGTGAGGGAGAGGTCACCTTTGCCGAACTTATAGACCGAATTAAAAATGGGAAAGATTATTCTGATATACAAGGAATTTCCATTAAAAAGGATGGAAGTATTATCCATAATCAGAATCGGCCTCTGATTAAGGACCTGGATTTGTTGCCGCCTTTTCCATACAGCTTGTTCGAAGAGCATATAGATAAATATACAGGTTTCACTTCTGTGCAGACTTCCCGCGGATGCCCCTATGGATGTATTTTCTGTTCTCAACGGAGTATATCCGGCCGAAGTTACAGGCATGTTAGCTCTGAGCGGGCGGTAAAAGACATGAAAACGCTGATCGAGAAATTCGATGCCCGTTTAATAAGAATCATGGATGATAATATCGCCGCAAACAAAAAGCGATTAATGGGGCTGTTAAATCTGATCATAAAAGAAGGCCTGCACAAAAAAGTCTCCTTCGAAGCACCGATGAGAGGGGATAACATGGATGAGGAGTTGTTGGACAAGCTAAAGGAAGCAAATTTTAGTTTGTTAACTTTTGGGCTCGAAACTGCCAGCGATCGATTGATGAAACTTATCAATAAAGGGGAAACGGTTGATGATGTCGTACGAGCCATTAGAATGACATCTCAAAAAGGGATTTCAATAGGAACCACCCTTATTTTTGGACTTCCTACAGAAACAAACAAAGACCGATGGGAAGCGATGAAACTCGTTTCATCGCTTCCTCTGGACAGTGTCCGATTCAATATACTTACGCCATACCCCGGCACCCCGATTTATAATGAGTTAATTAAAGAGAATAAGGTTTTGATTAAAGAAGGATGGGAAAATTTCTCAGTCCAATATATGTGGCAGGGAGATGATCTACCATACGTGCCTGACGGAACGAACAAATATGAACTGATGTTCTTCACGATGTTCGCCAACCTATGGTTCTATATAAGGCCCAGTGGTATATGGAAACTGTTTACCAAGTCAGTCGCTGGCGGGAATGTTGTGTCACTGAAGAAACGATGGTATTTTTCAAGTTTCTTGTTCAAAATGATCAGAGTCGGTTTTTATTTGACCAAACGGTTCGCCATTATTTTTTTCAGGATGCTGGTGAGAAAGACTCTGGGTAAGTAGAACTGTATCATGGAAGATACTCAATACGAGCGTCATTACCGGTTAAGCAAAAAACATTGGTGGTATGTTGCCACAAACCATCTATTCTATGAGTTTATTAATAAATATGTTCAAAAAAAGGGGAGCATCCTTGATGTCGGTTGTGGTGCGGGAGGGATGCTCAATCTGCTCAAACCGGATTATCCATTTGTTACTGGAATTGATAATGAAAGGAAAGCACTCAAATATTGTAAATTGAATGGAATTGATAACGCTATTCAAGGTGAAGTAGAATCTATTCCTTTCGTAGAGGGTACTTTCCATGGAATAATATCTCTTGATGTACTGTATCATGAAGGAGTTAAAAATGACGTGGCTGCTTTGAAAGAAATCGCGCGAGTTTTAAAGCCAGCTGGGTATGTTTTTATACAATTGCCTGCTTACGAATGGATGAGGTCTTCCCACGACAGGATAGCCCATTCCTCCAGGAGATATACCAAAAGACGGTTAAAGGAGATGCTTATCAGTTGCGATCTACGTATCGAGAGGGTAACTTACAGGGTCTGCATGCTGTTTATTCTTGCATTCATACAAAGAAAACTGCTTCGCAACCAGGATTCAGACATGAGGGAAACAAACGGTATTCTGAATGCTCTTTTCATTATGTTCATGAGATTCGAAAAATTTTTACTAAAGAAGATCAATCTGCCTTTTGGATTGTCCGTAATTGCCATAGCGCAAAAGAGATGACATTCTCTTTGTCTGTCAGCGAATGAGATAATTTGAAAGAATGATACAAAAAAATTCAGTAATGTCCGGTTAGGTTTTTGCTTGCGTTAATATTTTTTGATCTTTGACAATATTGTCCCTGTTTAAATCCACTGGTGTATCAGTGCAGCCAGCGAAAAGGTCATTCAAAATAGCGGTCCGCAGTTGCCGAACCCTTTTGATTGAAACCTTTTCATTGAATTGTTGTCGGCAGTAGATTGCCAGCAACAGATAAGTGATTAGCCCCCCAAGGATTTGAACCATAAGCCCATATTCGCTGCGGGCAATCAGATGGTACACTTTTAGATGTTCTTTCCACCATTTGAAAAAATCCTCTATGGTCCATCTGAGTTTATAAGCACTCGCTACCTGTTCAGATGTCAAATCATGTCTATCTGTAGCCACATAGTATTTGACACCTGAAATTTCATAGCCGACAACCCGAACGGGTTTTTCAGTCTGATTTTGATTTGGAGTGCCAAGAAGGACCAATGCATCGTAGAAAATATAGCTGTCAGAGTTGACATCATGCTTTTCAATTATGGTTCGGGTTGTTTTGCTTTTAATGCGGCAAACAAAATGTTTGCCTTCTTCCTGAAGCAGATCAAAATCTTTATGTGATTGATATCCGCGATCCATGACACCGGTTTGCCCTTGAGAAAGAATACGAGTTACAAAAGGGCGCTCTCCACCATTCCCGTCCGTCAGAAATATTTTGCTTGGAATGCCGTGGTTGATATCAAATCCACAATGGGCTTTGGCTTTCTTTGCACCTTTTCTATAATCAGCCCAGTACATTGATAAAACCGCATCGATTAAACTGCCGTCAATTGAAACCAACTCTCCCAACTCAGCGTGTTCTTTTGGAAGAACTCTAAGGGCCTGTTTATAGAGATTCTCAAAAAGAAATTGCAGTTGTTCGAGGCCCCTGTGATTGATTGCCTCGGAAAAACTGCTGCGGCTAATGCCTTCATCCGGAGCGATATTTTCTTTGGCAAAAACATTTTCTTTGAGATCTTGGATCAAATGCCGAGCCGATTTGTGCTCCTGGAGATGGAAATACACTAAAGCGTTTAGCTGATCTTCAAACTTCATTTTTAAAGGCCGGTCTCCTCGTGATAATAGTTCTGGTGCCATTGGGAACAACTTTAGCAGAGGAAACATGAAATTGTCAAAATTCAGGGACTGTATTTGCTTTTTGGGGACTGAAATGTGCGCCATATAGGCCTCCTTGAAATAAAATTTTCAAGGCGCGCAAAATTTTTGCGCACATTTGTCAATAGAAAAATGAAAAATTTTCAATAAATTTAATGGACTTTATATGCAAAAACCTAACCGGACACTACTGATTGCATATAGGCAATATATAGAAACTTTTCCATCTATTGAAACTGTTCGAGAGAGCAGCATGAGTCTTAAGTGCGGAGCGTTTGAGCCGCCGAGCATTCGGTGGGGTTATTCAGCTATCCGAGGGGTGAAAGCTAACTTTGAACAGAAAACCGAGAGGCGAATCATTTGAAACCCGTATACATAGACCTTCATATCCACACGTCTGAGAACCCCGATCAACTTGATTCTGCATACAACATCGCCAAGCTACACGAGAAGGTTCAGGAATGCGCTATGGGATCGCCGTGCCTCGTCGCTCTGACTGATCACAACACCATAAACAAAAGCGGCCTACCTAAATGCTACATCCTTATTCCCTCACATGTTGATCGGAGCGGAGTTGCATGTTCGCAACTACCACGATGAACCGCCCTACCACTGCCACATTTTCTTCCGCAATCCGGTCGATGCAAAAACCATAGACGCCTTGAATGTAATTCTTGACAAGCTGTATCCCAAAAAGAGAGTGTGCGCTTCCGACCAGATTCCGAGCATCGAGGATATTGCAAAGCATTTTGATGCCTACGAATTTGTTCTCCTTCCTCATGGTGGTCAATCACATTCCACCTTCGATAAATCGATTCCAAAGGGTGTGCAGTTCGACACCACAATTGAGCGCAGCATCTACTACAACCACTTCGATGGATTCACTGCACGCAGCAACTCGGGTTTGGATAGTACGCACGAATACTTTCGCCGGCTCGGAATCTCAGAGTTCGTCAACCTGATCACCTCAACCGACAACTACAATCCGAAGAAATATCCAGAGTCGAAGGCACCGCAGGCAGAGCCCTTTGTCCCTACCTGGATGCTATCGAGTCCGACTTTCAATGGACTTCGCTTGTCCTTGTCTGAGTCTGCTCGACTTGTTTACGGGACCCGGCCAGACACTTGGGCCGAATTCATACGACACGTATATCTATCGAATGAATATCTGGATATCGACGTGGCTCTTACGCCGGGGCTCAATGTGGTCATCGGAGGGTCGTCCAGTGGTAAGACGCTGTTTGTAGACTCGGTGTGCCGAAGACTTCGTGGGGATTTTTCTGGCTGCAATTATCTCCCATATGGTGTTGACCAGATTTCAGTTGATAGCCCCACAGGTCAAGTGCCGCACTACTTGGAACAGAACTACATCGTCAAGGTGTGCGATCAGAAAGATCACGACAACACGATTGACAGCATCGCCCTACTTCGAAGTCTCTTCCCTGGGGACAAGATCGAAAGGACCGAAATTGAGAACGGGTTGGCCCAACTGAACCAAAGTCTCAGCCTGATGGTGGAAGCCGCTGAGAAGATTGAGGCCATTGAAGAAGAGTTGAAAACAATACCAGTGCTGTCGCGACTTGTGGTCACCACGCTTATCAAGCGGAATCCTTTGAAATACCTCAAGCCAACTGACTCAGTCGTGGAGACCTTTGAGTATTCAGATCCCATTCACAAGCGGCACACGAAGGCCTTAGATGATATCGAGATATTCTTAGAAAAAAACCCTTTCGTTGTCCACAACAAGGGCCTTGTTGAAGGGCTGAAGGCAGAACTCAATGTGGCTCGTGCGGCAGCACTTTTTGAGTCAGATGTCCGTAAAGTAATTTTCAAGCACGCTGACGCGATACATCAGTTACAGACCCTCAAGGACCGAGAGACGAAGACCAAAAGTTACCAGTTCGGCATGCTACTGGGGGCGATTCGAAACTACCTGAAGTACGTCCGGGTGTTCTACGCGTCTCGTGACCGAATCGCAAAATTCTCCATCAAGTGCAGTACGAGAGTGGTCGAGTCCATGGGGCACCGACTGTTCATCGAGAATACATTCGAGCTCACTCCCGCCAAGTTTGTTGAGATTCTGAACCAGACACTCCGGTCCGATTGTCAGATTCATAGTTTCGAGGAAATTACTCCTGCGGCCTTGGCCCTGTCATCCGCCGGATTCCGCAAGAGGGCGCCGAATATCGGCAGCTACGCGGACCTGCAGCGTGAGGTGTTAAGTCGATTCCAAGCGCTGAACCGGAAGAAATACCGCATAACCACTAACGATGGGAAAGATTTCGATCAGCTTAGTGCTGGGTGGAAGACATCGGTGATACTCGATCTCGTATTGGGATGTGAAACCGACACGGCTCCGCTCATCATTGATCAGCCAGAGGATAATCTCGCGACCACCTACATCAATTCGGGTCTTCTCAAGGCAATCAAGAAGTGCAAGTCGGCACGGCAGATCATCCTGGTCTCCCACAATGCAACGATACCGATGCTAGGCGACGCTCAGAACGTGATTGTGTGTAGGAATGAGGATAAGTTCATGACGATTAGATCGAGCCCACTCGAAGGTGAGATAGGAGACCTC
>JAAUSZ010000132.1 GCA_012031875.1 Desulfobacula sp. | reverse complement strand
TATCCTCTTTTCGTTCTCGCAGGGGGAAGAATATGAATGGGGGATGACATTCAGGCGATAGTACAGGTCCTCCCTGAACAGGCCCTGGGCCATGGCGGTCTGCAAATCCTTATTGGTAGCGGAGATGACCCTGATATCCACCTCAATGGTGGTTGTTCCGCCGACCCGTTCAAATCTTCTTTCCTGGATGGCCCTTAATAATTTGACCTGAAGATCAGGGCTCATATCCCCGATTTCATCCAGAAAAATAGTTCCTTGGTCTGCAATCTCAAACCGGCCGTTCTTGATCTTAAAGCGCCGGTGAAAGCGCCTTTTTCGTGCCCGAACAATTCGCTTTCAAGCAGTTCACCGGGAATGGCGCCGCAATTGATCACCACCATGGGTCCCTTGGACCTTGAGCTGTTCCTGTGGATGGCCCTTGCGATCAATTCCTTGCCTGTACCGCTTTCCCCTGTAATAAGAACCGAAGAATTGGATTTCGAGACTTTCCGGGTCGTTTCCAGAACTTTCAATAAGCCCCTGCTGACGCCCGCAATTCCAAAACGATCAAATTCCGGCATATCCAGGACATCAGGAATTCCGGATTCAAATTTTGCAGCAGGGGTCTGGGCGCTTATCATTTTAAAATCTTTTCAAGCTTATCTGAGATGGCTTCAGCCGTAAATGGTTTAACCACATAGTTGGATACCCCGGCCTGAACAGCCTCTATGACATTTTGTTTCTGGGCTTCGGCCGTAACCATTAAAAAAGGCGTCCTTTTATACTGATCGCTGGCCCGGACTTTTTTTAAGAGTTCAAGACCGGTCATCTTCGGCATATTCCAGTCTGAAATAATCAGATCAATGCTTTGCCCCTGCAGGATTTCCCAGGCAGAGGTTCCATCATCGGCTTCCACAAGATTCTTAAACCCTATTTGCTTTAGAATATTTTTAAGAATACGGCGCATGGTAGCAAAATCGTCAACAATCAAAACCTTGATGGATGTGTCCATTGCCACGTTTCCCTCCTTATATGGGTTACAACATCCCCTCTATCGTTCAAAACACACCTCGATTGTAAAATCACCGTTTCCCGTGCTGAAGGGAATGGCTATCTTCGGCCCGTCAGTATAGTGGGTAATACTATGATTCCTGCCGGTTACGACGGACGGGATGGCTGCTTTGAACACTTTTCCGGCTTCCTCAAGTTCCCGTCTGGCCTGGCCTGAAATCATATTTGTCAGCTCCCCGACAGCATCTGCTATTTCATGGTTCAATTCCGTCATGGCTTCGCCAAACATATTGGATACTACCGCCAGGATACATTTTTCTTCAAAGGTTACGGAAATCGTCCCATTGGCAACCCCGGTCAGTCCCAGCACCCCGGTGACATCTCCAATCGCGACATTATCCTTTTTCAAATAGGGTTTACCGGCACTCACACTCATAAAGGCCATGGTTTCCAGGACGTTAATCGTCGCATTGATAAAAGGATTGATCAGTTTTACATTCATCGGTATATGCCCGTGGCGCCGTCACATCAATGCTCAGACCGGATCATCCGTGCTGTTATAATAAACAATATTCTTCAAGTGGGAATAGGTATCCACATCCATGGAATCAAAAACAAGCCCCATGCCCTTATCGCTCATCCTGGCAACCGTTCCCTTCATCTGCAGTTCGATTTTATCAATCCCTCCGGTAAGATAGACATGAACCAGGCATTTTGTGCCGGGAGCAAATTTCTCTTCCGCGTTGACAAAAATTCCCTTCAGACTCAAATCCTTTGAATTTCCAGTTAGTTTAACCTCTTTTCCATTCGCCTGAATCAATATTTCAATTTCAGTTGAAAATCCGACCCTGGAATGTCTGCGTTTTTCACTATTGCTGGAAACGGCCATCATCGGTTACTCCATGTGTGTTTGGGGTTGCACATTTATTTTATCCATCAGATAACATATTTAAATCCAGGGCTCAAGCCATTAAAAATCATCCACCAGTTCCTGATCCGCCACCTCCAGAAATGCTTTAACCACTTCAGGATCAAATTGCGCGCCTGAATTTGATTTAATGATGTCGATCACCTGGTTTCGATCCATTTTCTTTCTGTAGGCCCTGTCCGATGCCATGGCATCGAATGAATCCGCGACACAGAGAATCCTGGCAAGTTTTGGGATGGCCTCCCCTTTTAATCCGTCCGGGTAGCCCTTGCCGTCAAATCTCTCATGATGATGCCGGATGATCTCCATTTCCCGGTCCCACAACCCCAGCTTGCTGATGATGTCCGCGCCAATCACCGGGTGCTCCTTGATTTTTTCATATTCTTCATCCGTCAACCGGCCGGGTTTTAAAAGGATATCATCCCGTATTCCTATTTTCCCGATGTCATGAAGGCTTCCGGCAAAATTAATGATGTCCAGTTCTTCCTCTGTGCATTTCATCTCTTCTGCAATCATATGCGCATATTTTGCAACTCTTGTCGAATGCTTTCTTGTATACAGGTCCCGCACCTCAAGAGCCGTTACAAAGGCATAGAGCGTTGAAAAAAGATTATCATAGATATTTTCATATAAGGCAATATTTTCAATGGCAGCGGCCGCTTTCTGGGTGATAAAGCTCATATAATAGACATCCTTTTCATTGAACTGCTTTTTTCCGCTGAATGAAAAGGCGCTGGCCACACCGAAAATCTTATCCCGGATTTTCAGCGGTACGATCATTAATGAACGGATGACATCATCAAGACGTTTATTTTTCCCGGACCCTGAAATCAGACACGGGTTATGGTCCGTACTTAAAACATCAAGGATAAACTCATTGGCTGCGTTGGACAAATCCTTTCCAAACAGGGAGCGAACCGTTTCATTTTCAATGCCGCAATCGGAACTGGCGACCTGCACCAGGGATTTGTCCTGGTCCGAATAGATATGAAAAAAAACCTTTTCGGCATTTAATTCTTCGACACCCAGGTCCACAACCTTATTGAATATACCATAACTTGAATCCGTGGATGAAAAATCCTCCATCACCCGGTTCAAGGTATTCACCTCCTCAACCCTGTCCAGAAGCTCCTGGTTTAAAATTTTCAACCGCTCCTGGCGGCCTACTTCCTCTTTTAAGATAAGATTTTCAACAAAAAGTTCCCGTTCCCGCAATATCCTTTTAAGGGTTAACTCCATCTGTTCCAGGTTAACGGGTTTAATCAGATAATCCACAACCCCGTTTTTTAATGTCTGTATGGAATTTTCCAGTGACGGATATCCCGTCATCACCACGACGGGAAGAGTACTTTCAATTTCCCTGATTTTTTCTGCGAGTTCAAGGCCGTCCATCTGGGGCATATTGATATCCGTAAAGACGCACCCGATTTTTGTTTGCTTTAAAATCTTGAGTGCTTCAACGCCGTTGCCGGCCGTATAAACCTCATAACCCTTTCTTTGGAAATAACCTTCCGTTACGTCCAGAATCCCTTCCTCATCGTCTACAACAAGAATCTTGATCGGGTCATGTCTCATCATTGCCAATGTCTGCCTTCGCGGAATTATATTAAAACTGTCAGCAAATGTATCTTAAACATCCTAATTTATCAACAAAAATAAGCCGCTTGCCAAATTCTTGACACCAAGCGAATATAGTTCTAATATTTTCAATATTATCAAAATAATATTCTTGACAAACTCCATTTCAAAGAATATTTTTCAATTATAATAAAAAATAAGATAATTTAATCAAGGACTGAGATCAGACTGAACTCATGGATAAAACAGACCTTCAGATACTCCAGATTCTGCAAAAAAAGGCCCGGGTTCCCAATGTGGAGGTTGCCAGGACCATCGGCATGGCGCCTTCCGCCGTGCTGGAACGGATCAAAAAGCTGGAGGCCCAGGGCATTATTGAGGGTTACGAGGTAAGGCTCAACGCGGAGATGTTCCATTGTTCCATGATCGCCTTTGTCCGGATCAAACTGAACTCGCCTGCACGAATTGCCGAAACCGGGAGACGTCTTTCCAATATCGAGCAGATCCAGGAAGTGCATTATCTCGCAGGAGAAGACAGCCTCATGATTAAGCTCAGGGTTGCAAACAACACAGAGCTTGAAACAATTTTACGATCAGAGATCGCATCCCTCGAAGCCGTAAAAGATACAAAAACCCTGATCGCACTTTCCACCTATAAAGAAAGTGCGAAAATCCTGTTACCCGACACTCTTGAATAAGGAAACCATGCCCCATGCCCATGTCCGACTCATATAAAAAAAGGCTTTCAGACATTCTTCCCCGGATCGTTGACACCTTTGGAACCCCCTTTCATATCTATGACGAAAAAGGAATAAAAGACACCTGCCGCCGACTTAATGCCGCCTTTAAAAATATAAAGGGATTCAGGGAGTACTTTGCCGTTAAAGCCTTGCCCAACCCGTCCATCATGAGAATTATGAAAGCCGAGGGGTTTGGATTTGATTGCAGTTCCGAACCGGAAATTGAATTGTCCAGGCGGATCGGGAGTAAGCCCGAGGATATCATGTTTACCTCAAACAATACCAGCATGTCCCAGTTTGAAACTGCCCAGGCCAATGGGGGCTGTATTTTGAACCTGGATGATATTTCTTTGATTTCAAAACTGACAAGAATCCCCGAGATGATCTGTTTCCGGTATAACCCGGGCCCGCGGCGGGAAGGCAATAAAATCATCGGAAATCCCGTGGAAGCCAAATATGGGGTCAGCCATGATCAGATCGTGGATGCCTATGGGAAATCCATGGGACTGGGTGTCAAACGATTTGGGATTCATACCATGCTGGCATCCAATGAACTGAATTATGAATATATGGTGGAAACCACACGAATGCTGCTGGATATCGTTGAAATGATATGCAGGGCGCTTCCTCTCACCTTTGAATTTATCAATATCGGAGGGGGCCTCGGCATTCCCTATACCCCCGATGCAAGCCCTTTTGATCTTGACGCCATGGCCCTAGAAACCACAGAATTGTTCCGAAAATTTGAGCGCCGGAACGGATGGGCTCCGAAACTCTATATGGAAAGCGGCCGGTATATCACAGGCCCCCACGGCGCGCTGGTCACTTCCGTCATCAACCATAAGAACATTTACAGAAAATACGTGGGTGTAGACGCTTCCATGTCCGCCCTCATGAGGCCGGGAATGTATGATGCCTACCATCACATCCATATCCATGGGAAGGATGATTCGCCCATCCTGGAAAAAGTGGATGTGGTGGGCGCCTTGTGTGAGAACATTGACAAATTTGCCGTTCAGAGAGAACTCCCCCCCACGGTTGAAGGCGATATCCTGGTGATTCACGATACCGGCGCCCATGGCCATGCCATGGGATTTAATTATAACGGTCACTTAAGACCCAAAGAGCTTTTATTGAAGGAAGATTCAAGTGTTGAACTTATCCGAAGGGCTGAAACCACAGAGGATTATTTTTCAACACTGAAATTCGAACCTGCCCTTTGGCCATGACGCCAATCCGGCAGCAAAGGCATTCAATCTTTTTTCAGGAGGATCTCACAAGCCCATGGCCTATTGTATTATTCTGACAACCTGTCCAAGCGAAGAAGAAGCAAGGGCCCTTGCCTTGAAATTAGTTCAGGAAAAGCTTGCCGCCTGTGTCCAGCTTTCCGCCGTCACGAGTTTTTACACCTGGAAAGGCGCGACCCATCAGGAGCCTGAGATCAGACTCCTGATCAAAACCAGAACCGGCCTTTATCCAGCGGTTGAAACATTCATACGGCAGAACCACAGCTATGAAATTCCCGAAATCGTTCAGATTCCCGTCGCCGGCGGATCCGATGCATACATCGGCTGGATGGATGAAAACACATCCCAGGGGTCGTGACTCAATCGCAAGCGTAATACAAGCTTCGGCATCAAGGCAAAATTTTCGCAGTTTTGGTACTCTCAGGTCCGCGGCCTTGTTTTTCTCTGTACTTTCATGGAAAAGTATTGAATAATCTTTTCCATGATGAGTCTGTGCCTTACCCCTTTGACAGGAGAGATTGGATGAACCTGAAGGACGTGTGCCCTGAAAAGCTCTTAACCCCGGAAGAAAGCGTCAAAAAGATCAAAAACGGCTCCAGGGTCTTTATCGGCACAGGGTGTGGAGAACCCCAGCGTCTAATCAAGGCCATGATTGAAAACCCGTCCATCCAGGATATTGTGATCTATCAAATGCTTTCTTCCACCCTGTCGCGCTATGTCAATGATGAAAATTTCCTTTCGCGGTTCTCCATCAAGCTGTTTTTTATTTCCGTCATCATGCGGCAATCCGCCTTTGAGGGAAAAATCGACTATATCCCGGCCTACCTGTCCCAGATTCCCAAACTCTTTGAAAACCATGAAATCGGCCTGGATGTCGCCCTGATCCAGGTCAGCCCCCCGGATGACCACGGCTATTGCAGCCTTGGCATTTCCGTGGACATCACCCTTTCCGGCATGAACAATGCCGATGTGGTCATTGCCCAGGTCAATCCTGAAATGCCGAGGGTATGGGGTGACGGCATGATCCACATCGACCGGATCGATTATCTGGTGGAATATCAGGAACCCATACTGGAGTCCATGCCGGGAATCAAAAACCAGACCGTCATTGAAAGGATCGCGCATTATGTGAATATGCTGGTGGATGACGGGGCCACCCTGCAGATCGGATTCGGCCATCTGCCCGATGCCATTCTTCCCTATCTTTCCGGTAAAAAGGACCTGGGCATCCATACCCAGGTCATTACAAACGGATTTTTGCCTCTTTTCAAAGCCAAAGCCATTACCAACAAAAAAAAATCCTATCTCAAAGACAGGGCCATCGCCTCCCTTTGCATGGGGTCGAGGGAATTATATGATTTTGTGGACAATAACTCTATTTTCTATTTTAAGTCATCGGAATTTGTCAATGACCCCAACGTGATTGCAAACAATGACAATTTCATTTCCATCAGTTCCGCCCTTGAAGTGGATCTGACGGGTCAGGTCTGCACCGACTCAAAAGGATATCTTTTCTACAGCGGCATCGGGGATCAGGTGGATTTCATCCGGGGATCATCCATGTCAAAGGGAGGATTTTCCATCATCATCATTCCGTCCACAGCCCAGGACGGCAAGATTTCAAGAATTGTCCCCCATTTGAGCGAAGGCGCGGGGGTGGCCACGACTCGTGGAGATATAGACATTATTGTCACCGAGTACGGCATTGCTGAAATGAGAGGAAAAAGCATTTACCAGAGGGTCATGGAGCTGGCCCGGATCGCCCATCCCAAATTCAGAAAAAATTTGATAGAAGAGGCAAAAAAGAGACGGTATATCTTTGCGGATCAGCTTCCCCCCACCACCCAGGATCTGCTCTTTTTAGACCGGTATTTTTATTCAAAAAAACTTGCCAACGGCAAAGATATCGATTTTAGACCACTTTTGCCGTCCGACGAATTTGAATCCAGGAATTTTTATTATTCCCTGCAGGAGGATTCCATTTACTACCGGTTTTTCAATAAGCGCAAGGTATTTTCAAGGGATATGCTTCAAAAGCAATGGGCTGAAGTGGATTATAGAAGAAACATGACCATTATCGGGCTGATGCAGCTTGGAAAACGCAAACAGATTGTGGCCATCGGTTCCTATGCCGAGGCGGATGAGGATTCGGCCGAGGTGGCCTTTCTTGTAAAGGAGGACCTTCACGGTATGGGGATCGGGTCATTCCTCCTGGATATCCTTGAAAGCATTGCCAAAAAAAATAATTATAAGAAATTTGTGGCCACGGTGCTGGCTGAAAACCGGAAAATGATCAATGTGTTCCAGAAAAAATACCCGTCAGCCAAATTCCTAAGAAGCCTGAGCGGCGAAGTGGATGTTGAAATGTCTTTTGCACCCGCGGATGACTAGCCAAGTCCCGATTAGGATTGACCGGGCTTTGCCGGCTTGTCTTTTTTTGAACTCAATTCCTTAAAATCCCAATAAAAATACTCGCTGATCCGAGGATCAGTTCCCCCATCCTCCTGCCTTGCCGTTTCAATCTGCCTTAATTCAATCCGCCTGATTTTCCCGCTGACGGTTTTGGGGACTTCAGAAACAAATTCAATGATCCTTGGAATCTTAAATTTGGGCAGAATCGTGATGGTGTGTTTAAACAGTTCCAAAGCCAGTTCCCTGGATGCCTGATAGCCTGAATTGAGCATGACATAGGCCTTTACCAGTTGATACCGGTTCGGATCGGGTGCGCCGACAGCGGCCGCCTCCATCACGGCAGGGTGCTCGATCAGGGCGCTTTCCACCTCAAAGGGGCCGATCCTGTAGTCTGAAGACTTAATGACATCGTCGGCTCTTCCCTCAAACCGCCAATAGCCGTCCTCATCAAAGGAGGCCCGGTCTCCGGTATAATAAAAATGATCCACGAACACGGAACTCATTTTTTCCGGGCTGCCGATATATTCCAGAAATAATCCCTTGGCCCGCCATTGATCCAGCTTCACGGCAATATGCCCGACCTGGCCGGGCTCACGGATCTCATTGCCTTCATTGTCCACCAGCACCACATCGTACATGAAAGAAGGAAAACCCAGGTATCCGGGTTTAAGCCGGCCGGTGATCCAGGGGGGATTGCCGATCATGGCTGTGGTTTCCGTCTGGCCGTAAAAATCTCTGATTTTTGTCCCGGTGTATTTTTCCCATCTCTCGATCACCCCGGCGTTCAAGGGCTCCCCTGCACTGACGGATTGTCTGATGTGGGAGAGATTAAAAGAATCCAGGTTCATGCCGGCAAATATTTTCCAGGCTGTCGGAGGGGCGCAGAAAGTGGTGATCCCGTGGTTTGAAACGGCATCCAGATATTGCTCCCCGTCCAGAACGGAAAATTTGAACCCCGTGGTGACCGCTCCCACATTAAAGGGGGCAAAAAAACTGGACCAGGCCCATTTTCCCCATCCCGGCGCACTCAGATTATGATGGGTATCGTCGGGCCGGACACCGATCATGACCGTGGTTGACAAATGCCCCAGAGGATATGACGCTGCCGTGTGGCCCACTCTTTTGGGAAGGCCCGTGGTTCCGGATGTAAAAAAACAGAACAGGAGGTCGCTGCTTTTGGTTTTTGCAGCCTCTGCCTCAACAGATTCGTTCTCAGTCTCGGCATAGGCGACCCATCCCTCTGTTTTTCCCAGCACCATCTTGACTCTGGGACCGGCTCCGGTTTGCTCAAGGGCCTTGTCGATGAGGCAGGCCCCGTTCTCATCGGCCAGAATGGCTACGGGAGGATAGGTTTCAAACCTGAAACCCAGTTCTCTTTGGGTCATGGTAACGGCTGTCGGCACCATCACGATTCCCGCCTTAATGCAGGCAAGGCAGGCAAACCAGTTTTCAGGGGAAACAGGGCTCACCATATAAAGGTTATCCCCTTTTTTTACCCCTGCCGAGGACAAAAAATTAATCAATTGATTGGCCTTTTGCAGCACCTCTTTATAGGTAAAGGTCTTGGTCTCAAGGGTGTCCAGATCGGTCCAGATCAGGGCTTTTTTATCGGGATGAATACCGACATGAAGGGCTTCGAAGATTTCATCCACCCAATTGAAATATTCCGGCGTCTCTATTAAATTGAGCCGGTTAAACATTTCTTTGGCTGCGGCCTCCTTTTCAAGGGCTTGTTCCATCATATTAATCCGTATGACTTCATTAAAAAACGCTTTCATGCCCTAAAACACTCCTTGCAATCCGGGGTTAATCTTCTATTATATAAAAGGCCAAAACACTTGGTGTATAAATTATCACCATCGGTTTTGTCAAAGCCTTTTTCAGATAACGGCATAATATAACAGAAAGCAAATTAGACTGAATTTTATGGAAAAATCCCCCGTCAGGATCATACTTGCACCTCTGCAAGGGTTTACCGATGTCACCTTCCGCAATGTATTTGCCCGTCATTTCTCCGGTGTGGATGGGGCCATGGCTCCTTTTATCCCCACCATGGGTAAAAAAAAACTGAAACTCTCCAGGCTTAACGATGTGGCGCCTGAAAATAACAAGAGCCTCTTCACCATTCCCCAGATCCTCGGGAATAACGCGGAGGATTTTATCTTTCTTGCCGGCCGCCTTCATGATCTGGGGCATCGGAAAATCAACTGGAACCTGGGCTGCCCCTACGCGAAGGTAGCCAATAAAAACAGGGGGTCAGGCCTCTTAATGCATCCGGAAAAAATCGATGCCTTTCTGGATACTGTATTATCCGGGATTTCAAATACCCTTTCCGTTAAGATCAGACTGGGAAGGCAATCAAAGAATGAGATCCAAAAACTTTTGCCGGTATTTGACAAATACCCCCTGGATGAAATCATTCTTCACCCCAGAACCGGCATCCAGATGTATGAGGGTGCGCCTGATCATGATGCCTTTGGCGAGGCTAGCCGTTTAAGCCGCCATTCCTTTGTTTACAATGGAGACATCACTGATCCGGCTTCTTTCCAGGTCCTTCAAAAGAGATTTCCGGATATTCGGTCCTTCATGATCGGCCGGGGTTTGCTTTCAAATCCCTTTCTTGCAGAAACCTTAAAAGGACTTCAGGCCGGTAAAAACAAGATCAGCCGGCTAAAAGATTTTCATGATGATCTTTTCCAGGGCTATGGGGCCATCTATTCGGGTCCGGCCCATCTGATCGGACGGATGAAAGGATTCTGGGGCTATCTTGGACCCTCTTTCCGGGGAAAGGATAAACTATTGAAACATATTCTGAAATCGGAATCCATCAACCGGTACAAGGGGTTTGCCGCCGATTTCTTCGCTTCAGGCTCTGAATTTTTATCCTGACCCCGGCATGGGCCCTGATCCGGTGTCAATCCCGGGGTTCCGGACCCCTGACAAGGGTTACCCCTATTCCCACCACCGAAAGGATAACACCCGTCAGCATGGCCCGCCTAAAACCGGTTAAAAAGAAAGGCTCCATTGCGGCCGTATAGTCTTCAAGGCCCGAGCCATGGGTCAATGTTGAAAACGAGGCTGAAAATACCAGCCCGGCCAGGGCCACCCCCATGACCATGCCTGTATTTCTTGCCGTGGCAACGGCGCCCGAAGCAATCCCCCGCCGGTAAGGAGGAATGGAATTCATAATGACGGTATTGTTGGGAGAGACATAAAGGGCCGTCCCGATCCCGGCAAGACCGAGCCGCCACAAAAGCGGCAGGACCCCCATGGAGGGGTGGATGGTCAGCAAGGATACCAGGGACAGCGTCAAGACGCCCATGCCGGTCAGGCAGAGCCGCCTATACCCGAATTGATTGTATATTATCCCTGAGACAGGGCTGATACCCAGCAGAAACAAAAACGGAACTATCATGATCAGCCCTGTTTTTGAGGCCGGAAACCCGCAGGATAGGTGAGATAAAACGGCATCAGGAAAACCATGACAAAAAGAGCGGCAAACAATAGAGCGGCCCCGATGACAGGAAACAGAAACAACCTGATTTTCAAAAGCGCCATATCAAACAAGGGATATGGGGCCCGGGATTCATTCACTGCAAACCCGATACCGGCCAGGATGGATATCCCGGCACATGAAAGAGCCGGAAAGGAAAATACTCCCCATTGGGACAATTGGGTCATAAAAAGAATAAAACCGGATAAAAGAAAGATGAACAAAAGGCTTCCTTTTATGTCCATGGATTCACCGCTTCCGCCCGCGAAGGGAAGATTCCTTAAAATTATCATTCCGCTGAGGGCCGCGGCAATGCCGATGGGAATATTGATATAAAAAATATACCGCCAGGAGAGATAATCCAATATGATCCCACCGACAACGGGCCCGATGGTAAGCCCTGCCGCGACCACAGCCCCCATCATGCCCAGCGCCTTCCCCCGTTCCCGGACCGGAAAGGCATCCACCAGCAGGGCCGGAGAACAGGCCATGAGCATGGCTGCCCCAACCCCCTGCAAACATCTTGAAATGATAAGCAAGAAAACGCTCCCGGCCAGACCGCAGAGAAGGGACCCGGCCGTAAACAGGCTGAACCCGGCCACATAAACAGGTTTTCTGCCCTTGATGTCGGAAAGCCGGCCAAAGGTCAGGAGCAAGGCGGAAACCGTTACAAGATAGATCAGGACAACCCACTGGATGATCCCCATCCGGGTCTTAAGATCCATCATCATGTGGGGAAGGGCCACGTTAACAATGCTGGAATCCAGGGTTGACATAAAAATGGATGTGGCCACAAGAAAAAATATCTTCCATTTTTTTTCATGTATCAAAGCCATGACTGCATTCCCTTCTTTCTGTTCGGAAAAGATTATGTTATATCATACCGGTTGACAAGAAAAATGAAACCGGACCGAGGAAAACATGGCTGATATCAATGATGTTGTTCTTTTATACCTGGAAGACACCCCGGTGTCCTTTGCAAGGATTGAGAGTATCCTGCCCGATTCCAAAAAAGACTGGTACCATATCCGGCTTCTGATGCTTCAAATCCCTTTACAGGCGGTATCCTGGATCTTAAAAAACGACTATATCAACGGCCGTGAGTTTTTTATGAACGGGAAAAAAATGCGGCTGGAAAAAGTTCAAAGCCCGGTTGAGGATTTCCCGGTTTCTTCCCCTGCCCTGCAAAAGGAGGAAAAGGCCGGAAAGAAATCCGGGCCGGGAGAAAAAAAGCAGGGCCGGATCATCTCTTTTTCAGACTTTAAAAAGAATCATGAGCCTGAACCCGGCTAAAATTCTATCTGCTTCACGAAGAACCGATATCCCCGGCTTTTATATGGACTGGTTTATGGAACGCATCCGGCTGGGATTCTTTGAAGTTAAAAATCCCTATACCCGGAAGATGACGACGGTTGATGCATCCAAAGATTCTCTTCATTCCATTGTATTCTGGTCAAAAAACTATGAGGCATTTCTCCGTATGAAAGCCGGTGAAAAGCTGAATCGGCTGGGATTCAACCTGTATTTCAATTTTACCATCAATTCCGAATCCCCCCTGCTGGAACCGGGAATTCCGAGCCTCCACCAAAGGCTGGACCAGTTAAAGGCGCTTGTCTCCCTGTCCGGACCCGAGAATATCGCCTGGCGCTTTGACCCCATCTGTTTTTACAAAACCGGACCGGACGGATGTGAAAAGGATAATCTTTCAGACTTTCTCATAATTTCCAAGCACGCGTCGGAACTTGGAATCAAAAAATGCGTGACCAGTTTTCTGGATATGTACCCTAAAATCCGTAAAAGGCTGGAATTCCTGTCCCGCCAAAAAGAGGCCCCCCTTTATTTTACCGAGCCTTCCCCGGAAAAAAAGATACAGGTGATCCAGTGGATGGAAAAACATCTTTCCAAACTGGGTATGCAATTGTCGCTTTGCTGTGAAAAGGAATTATTTTCCGGGCTGGGTAAAGGTGCAGGGATTCTGGAAAACGCTGTGTGGATGGGCGCCTTTTGAAAGGAA
>JAAUSZ010000131.1 GCA_012031875.1 Desulfobacula sp. | reverse complement strand
CCGGTGAAATTCGGACCATTTTTATGGGAATTCCGCCACCCGACCGGAATGGTTTTTGTTTGGATATGGGCCGCGGCATCCCGCAAAATCGCCATCAGCTTTTGAATATCTTTTTTTATCCGCTTTTTTTGGCGGCCTGTTCCGAAATATGGCCTTCCATCATTTTCCGGAATTCCGCCAGATGATGAAGGGAAACCTTTTGCTGGCGGATGAGGATGGCCACACTGTCGGTCATGGGCTTTGCACTGGCCCCCTGGATTCTTGCCCCGCCGTTCACCCCTGTCCGGATGGACACAAGCCCCCTTTGCTCCAGGACCCGTAGGGCTTCCCGGATGGTTCCCCGGCTGGTGTCAAACATTTCCTTCAGCTTCATTTCCGAAGGAAGCGTCTCCCCTTCCTTCAGGCTTCCTTCGCATATGGCGGTCTGGATCTCATCCACCACATGCTGATAGGACTTCAGGGGCTTCATTTTTCTAAACTGGACATTCATGGCTTGCCTCCGGAAAGCGCTGTTCAAACAATCAAACTGTAGGACAGTTTAATAATTCATCAGGCCTGTGTCAATCTATTTTTCAAGCACGGCCTTTTCCGGGGCTGCCAAGAAATCAGTCGGGCCATCTAGAACAAGCGGGCTTCCCCCTCATCCCCTGCCCCCGCCCTCAAGAGCCGTTCGACCAGATCCAGCTCCAGTTCTGAAAAAACAAGGACCTTGTTTGCTGTCAACAAGGCGGCAGTGACCCCCGCACCCGGTATAAGAGTTGAGGTAAAGGTTCCGTCATAAATCCGGTGAATTCCGCAGGAAGGGCTTTTTTCTTTCAAGATGGCCAATCTGATTCCATATTTTTGAGCGATACTGAGCGCATATTCAGCTCCCTTGATAAAAAGGCCGGTCACATCGCAGCCTTTGTTATCCACGACCCTTGCCCTTCCTTTTAATACATCCAGGCCGCTTCCGCCCGTGATCTGGGCCGGGGGTCTCGGAATCGTCATCCCCCCGGCCACCTCGGGGCAGGCCTTCACAAGCCGGCCCTCTTCTTTCCAGCGGGCCAGCAGCGCATTTTCCAAGGGCGCTCTCCGGCCGTCATACCGGACCCGGTCGCCTGCCAGGCAGGCACTGATTAATATTTTTTCCATCTAATAACCCTATATGATTATTCAGCATTTGTAAAAATAATCATTGACAGGGTTTAAATTTAATGCGATGAATTATCATTCATTTTATACTTAGCGCTGACCAGAGGATGGATAATTTTTTAAATGGCGGATCATAATTTATATAAGCTTTATTATCATTGTTTAAAAATGATCGTAAAAAACCAGGCTCCACTCTTTTAAAATTCCGGAATCCCCAGTATACCGAAGTGAGTAACAATTCATTCACCACTGCAACAGAAGATACAACCCATCAATATTTTTGCAACACAAACCGCAGGAGGATAGTTTAACATGACCCAACTTATTTCCGATCGAAGAGACATTGAATTTGTTCTTCATGAACAGCTTGAAGCCGAGACCCTGTCCGGCCTTCATGAAAATTTTGCTGATTTCAATAAAAAAACCATAGACCTGGTCATCAGCGAAGCCAAAAATTTTGCCGTCAAGGAACTTCTGCCGGCCAATAAAGAAGGGGACCAGGTGGGCTGCACACTTGAAAACGGAAAGGTCACCACGCCCGAATCCTTCAAGCGGCTGTATAAAATATTCAATGAGGGAGAATGGCTGGCCACCACTGAAGATCCGGAATGGGGCGGCCAGGGAATGCCCAGAACCGTTGCCTCTGCAGCGGCCGAATATTTCAACGGCGCCAATTTCCCCTTTATGATGTACCCGGGCCTGACCCAGGGAGCCGGCCACCTGGTGGAAAAATTCGGTACTCCCGAACAGAAAAGAATTTATCTGAAAAATATGTTTACCGGCAAATGGACCGGCACCATGCTGCTGACGGAACCGGGGGCCGGGTCCGACGTGGGCGCCCTCACGACCAAGGCCATCCGGAACGGGGACGGCACCTTCTCCATTGTCGGTGAAAAAATATTTATTTCCGGCGGCGAGCATGATTTGGCCGAGAATATCATCCACCCGGTGCTTGCCCGCATCGAAGGCGCTCCCGAAGGCACAAAGGGCATCTCTCTCTTCCTGGTGCCGAAATTCAGGGTCAACCCCGACGGAACCCCGGGCGAATTCAATGACGTCATCTGCACCGGCATCGAGCACAAGCTCGGCATCCACGGCAACAGCACCTGCTCTCTTTCCCTCGGCTCCAAAGGCAATTGCATCGGCACCCTTCTGGGTGCGGAAAACAAGGGCATGCAGGCCATGTTCCTGATGATGAACGAAGCCCGGCGCCTTGTGGGGTTCCAGGGGTTTGCCTGCGCCACCGCCGCCTATATGTATGCCCTGGATTATGCCAGAAACCGGGTTCAGGGAAAAAACATCCTTGAATTCATGAACCCCGATGCCAAATCCGTCACCATCATCAACCACCCGGATGTCAAACGGCAGTTGATGACCATGAAGGTCTTTGTGGAAGGCATGAGATCCCTTTTGTATTTTGTCCAGTATTCCGCCGACATGGCCCTCCATGCGCCCACCCAGGAAGAAAAAGACAAATACCAGGGCTTTGTCGAGGTTCTCACCCCCATTGCCAAAGGCTATGTCACGGACCGCTCCTTTGAGGTCTGCAGCCAAGGCATGCAGGTTTACGGCGGATACGGATTCATCGAAGAATATCCCATGGCCCAGCTTTTAAGAGATTGCCGGATCACCCTGATCTATGAAGGCACCAACGGCATCCAGGCCATGGACCTTCTGGGCCGGAAGCTGGGACTCAACAAGGGCAAGCCCATCATGGATCTGTTCGGCGAAATGCAGAAATGGTAGCTGCCGCAAAGGCCATTCCCCGGCTTGAAAAACAGGCCGTCAAAATCGAAGAAGCGCTGAACAAACTCGGTGAAGTCGCCATTCACATGGGTACGGCAGCTATGTCGGAAAAAGTCCTGCACGCCTTTGCCAATGCCCATCCCTTCCAGGATGCCACAGGAGATGTCACCATGGCATGGATGCTGCTCTGGAGAGCCGTCATTGCGACAAATAAACTGGAAGCCGCCAAGAAAAAAGATGCACCCTTTTATGAAGGCATCATCCGGTCCCTGCAATTCTTTGTGGAAACCCAGCTCCCCATTACCCTCGGCAGATTCAAGGCTCTCATGAATGTGAGCAGTGTCGCCGTAGATATGGATGATACCATGTTCCCCAGCTAAACAGCGGGTTGCATATATATTTTGTTAAGGCGGGTTGCGCGTTTGGCGCTTCCCGCCTTTTTTATACCGTTTTGATCCGCATCTCACACCGGGTGCAATCCAATTCAAGCTGAAACCGGCCGGATTTGTTCTCCAGAAAAAGAGGGTCCTTCCACATTCCAGGCCCGGATTTGGCCTCCCTGCGGCATTGCCCCAGGGCCCCCAGAATACAATACCTCAGGGTCATGACAACGGTTCCCGGACCGTGCTCGGAAAGCTCAAAGGCCGGATCAATGGTTTTGACCCCCCGCTTTTTATAAAATTCACGAGCCTTTGAATTGGCCACGTTGGCCGTAAAATCCAGGTGATCGACAGGTAGCGGCAGGACATCCGGCCTTGGTTTCGCAGGCTCCCGGACATAAGCCTCACTCCGCTTTTGGCTTAAGCTTTCCAGAAGCTCCCGCCTGATCCGGTTCAATTCCCGGGTAACCACAAAATAGGGCTTCAAAGGAAGATTCAGGGTCCTGAGATAAAAACCAGATTCCCCCAACCGGCTCAATTGTTTTTTCAGGGTTGCCAGGGCCGGGGCTTCGTCCTTTGCCTGGATTTTTTCCGTTTCAAGCCAAACCTCGGCCGCATTCCCGTCCTCATCCCTCCCCTGAAGGGCAAAACCCTGGGGGATTTCAATAAAACTCAGATCCAGGGCGATCTTTCTCTCCGACGATGCCCCGGCCAGTTTTTTTTGAAACACATGGTCATGGTTCCGGTAGATGATGGCGCCGGAAAAAAGACGGCTTTTCCCCAGGTCCGAAAGCCCGGCCGGAAAAATTTTATCCCCGTCCACCCGGTTCACCTGGAATCCTTCCAGTTTTCCCGAAGGATTCATAAAACAAAGCCCGTCTCCATTGTGGAGATCATGGGGGCCTTTCAAGGTAAAATACCGGGAATCCACCTGATCCACACTTCCGATTTTCTCTCCCAGGGATTTCGGGGTATTAAGGGATTGAATATCGCCTCTGCGGCCAGAAAGGAAATAATCGGTTTCACCCCGGTTAAAGGTTTTTAAGGGATCAGGGGTAAAAAACAATAGGGTTCTGCCCGATGATGCGGCCCTGTACCCGGAAGATCCGGCAAGGAGATCATCCAGCCTTTTCCGGTAATGGGCCGTGATGTTTTTCACATAGGCCAGATCCTTCAACCGGCCCTCGATCTTAAAGGAGGTGACCCCGGCTTCAACCAGGTCATGAAGATAATCGGAACGGTTCATATCCTTGAGGGACAAAAAGTGGCGGTCCCGCTCCAGCACAAGGCCTTGGCCGTTCATGAGGGTCCAGGCAAGACGGCAGGGCTGCCCGCACTGACCGCGGTTGGCGCTTCTTTTTCCAATGGCGGCGCTGAAATAGCAGCGGCCGCTGTAGCAGGCGCAGAGGGCCCCGTGCACAAAGGTTTCCAGGTCCACACCGGTATTCTGCCGGATCTCTCTGATTTCCCCGAGGGATAATTCCCTTGCCAGGATGACCCGTTCGAATCCGGCCGATTCCAAAAACCGGACCCGGTCAACGGTCCGGTTGTCGAGCTGGGTGCTGGCAAACAAGGGAATGGGCGGCAGATCCAGCTCCAGAATCCCCAGGTCCTGGATGATCAGGGCGTCGGCACCGGCATTCCACAGGTCCCGGATGAGTTTCTGAACTTCCTCCAGCTCAGAATCAAAGACCAGGGTGTTCAGGGCGATATAAACCCTTGCCTTATAAAAATGGGCATAGGCTGCCAGCTTTTCGATCTCATCCAGGCTATTACCGGCCGCCGCCCTGGCGCTGAACCCGGCTGCGCCGATATAGACGGCATCGGCCCCATGGTTGACGGCGGCCATGCCCAGTTCCCTGTTTTTGCCGGTGACAGCAATTCCAATGTTTTAATGACTCCCCCTTCTCCAACGGATGAATATTTCCCTGTTTTCATCCGGCGGCAATGATGGTATAATACCATAATTTTTCATGAAATGATCCGGACAGAACCTTTTTTTGGATGGAAACCATCAGATGAACAGTTTCAAACCCAATGCATTGCCCCTTTTAATCGGCAGCCTTCCCATGGCGGACCACACCGCAGCGGTCGAACTTGTCTTCGACCATACACCGGACATCCCCCTCTGGGTCCAACTCCCCCTTTACCGGGAAGAGGGCATGATCAGCCAGTTTCTCTCCGGTCTCCCGGGGTTTGCCGAAGGAAGTGAAAAAAATCTTCTGGACACCTCCAGACCCGGCTTTGACAATGAACTGGTCTCCTTTTTTGAAGACTATCTGACCCTGTCCGAATCCGGAAATGATCTCGGCGGTTCACGGTTTGCCCTGTCCGGGGCCAGGGGAAAAGGCTTTTTTGAATTTTTACGGCAGGTGGATGAAAAAGAGACTCCGTTTATCGCCCTCAAAGGCCAGGTCACCGGCCCCATTACCTTTGGAACCGCGGTAAAGGACGAAACCGACCGGGATATATTCTATCATGATCAGTTAAGGGATGCCGCCATTAAAAAGCTGGCCATGAATGCCAAATGGCAGGCCAGGGAATTTTCCAAACGGGGGGCTGTTCCCGTCATTTTCATGGATGAGCCGGCCCTGGCCGGATTCGGGACCTCGGCCTATATCACCATCAGCAAGGCCGACGTCATCCTCGGGATTGAGGAAATTTCCCGGGAAATCCACTTGGAAGGCGGCCTTGCCGGGGTCCATGTCTGCGCCAACACGGAATGGGATATGCTCCTGGGTGCAGATATTGATATCATCAGCTTTGATGCGTTTTCCTATTTTGACAAATTCATCCTTTATCCTGAAATGATTAAAAACTTCCTGGACCAGGGGAAGATCCTGGCCTGGGGGATCGTCCCCACGGCAAAACCGGACCTCATTGCGGCCCAGAACACCCCCGGCCTGACCCGGCTGCTGCACGGGCAACTGGATGAATTATCGGGAAAAACCGGGATTGACAAAAAAACCATCCTCTCCCAGTCCTTTATCACCCCGAGCTGCGGCACCGGCTCCCTGGATCTTGAATCCGCCAAAAAAGTGCTGGCCTTGACCCGGGAAGTGTCCGAGGCCTTCCGGAAACTCTAGGCCGGCCGGTTTTCCTGTTCTATTGATTTTCTTTGCGGGCTTCTGCTGAGAAATCCTTTGAACCTGCCCCAAGGTTTTCAAAATACAGGGGATACTGTTTCATGGAAGCGGCCAGGATGATGTCCCAGGGCAGATCGGCAAAGGTGCCGTGGTCTTTCACATATTCCATGTGCCGGTTCCCTGATCGATCAAAGGGATGAAAGATGGAATCCTTTGTTCCGTCAAATTCCAGGGGTTTTACATTAAAATGGGTGCAAAGCTCCAGGTTAAAGGCCGGGGTGGCCTTGACCCATTTTCCGTTCAGAAAGATATCCGTGTATCCGTGATACACAAAGACATCGGTTCCCATGAGGCTTCGAAGACGCTCGGTATTCAGATGGTTCTGAACATCGGCAAAGCCAAGCCTGGCCGGAATCTTCTGACTTCTGAGGCAGGCGGCCAGGACCACGGCCTTGGCCACGCAATAGCCGTGGCCCCGCAGGAGGATGGCGCCGGCCTTCATGGATTCTTTGTTCGGCTCAATACTGTAGGGGTTATACCGGAGTTTATCCCGGACCGCATAATAGATGGCAACAGCCTTTTCCGTATCGGTTTTCCCTGATGAACCGTGCGCTTCGGCAAAAGCAAGGATTGCCGGATGATCGCTTTCGATATAATAGGTCGGGCAAAGATATTCATCCATAATTCACACCTGTCCTGGTTGGGTTCACAACAAGCTCTATTCTTACCCTAATCCGGATTAAAATGAACTCTTTTTAGATCCCCGGGCATTTTTCATTTGTCTCCCGAAACATATCTGTCCCGATGACTGAGACAGATCCCTGCCTTTGTCAGTGGAATCCGCCTTGATTTCATCCATGCCGGGCCGCGGGAAGAGCCCGGCATAATTTATGCTGTTATCTTTTCAGCATCTACCACTTTAAAAAAGGCAGGGAACCATGGCAAAACCCTATGGACGAAAAACAAAGCTGAAAGTCGGCGCCATCCTGAAGGAAAAAGACCGGGCCACGGCCTTTGAAAAACTGGACCAAATCCCTGACGGGCAGCTCGCGGGGCATTTATTTTCCTATTTCTACAACACGGACGAACTCATCAAATTCCGGAGCGCGTCAGCCATGGGCCGCCTGGTTAGCCGTATGGCAAAACAAAATATGGAAAAGGCAAGGATTGTCCTGAGGCGCATCATGTGGAATCTGAATGACGAATCCGGCGGTATCGGCTGGGGTTCGGCCGAGGCCATGGGAGAAATCCTGTCCCGGAGCCCGGAACTTGCCCTGGAATTTAAATCCATTCTCTTTTCCTATCTTGATCCGGGCGGCAATTTTATCGAGCACGAAAGATTGCAGCAAGGGGTATTATGGGGAATCGGAACTTATCTGGATGCCCATCCCCGGGATCTCAACGAAAAAACAAGAGCCATGCTTTACTGTTACCTGCACTCCGTGGACTCGGTAAAAAGAGCCTATGCCTTCAGGGCTCTCTCCAATGCCGGAAGTTTCCGGAGTTGCCCCGCGGCCGGGCATATCCGGACGGACCAGGGCCTTGTGGATCTCTTCAACGGCTGGGACTTTTCCAGGATCTGCGTCTCTGATCTGGCGAAAAGCAGTGAGGATGAGAAAAATTTTGCGTCATGACCCCTGTGGCATACATATTGATATCATCACGGGATAAACCTAGTCCATGTATTTATATCGGAACTTAAATAACCCATACCAGTCTGATATATATGAAAGAAAAAGGCCATGCTGAAAAAAAAATGTGATATCAATCTTGTTCAGACCATTGAGCTTGCCCGGCAGATGATCACTCTTGCCCAAACCGGGTATGAACAGCGGGAAGATCCGGGATGCGGAATTCTATACGGGATCCTGCTGGATTCCGGCTACCGGCTCCTGGATCTTGCACAGAAAGAAAGACAGGCCCACATGCAGAAAGGCTGGTGGAAAAATTCAGACAAAAAGGAAAATGAATAAACCGGAAATTGAAGTGATGAAACCCGTCATTGATTTGGAATGCTGCATCCTCTGCGAGATCTGTGTGGAACTTGCCCCCCATACGTTTAAGATCAATGACGCCGGCTATGTGGAAGTCCTTGACCGGGATGATTATGCAGACCAGGACATCCGTGAGGCCGTCAAAAACTGCCCCAGGCATTGCATCAGTTGGGAATAACCCTCAGGCCCGAAGCAGGAGATCGCTCTGGGCCTGAGGGTTTCCTGACCTGACAACCGTTTTTTCCCTGCCCTAAAAACCACAAATTTCAGCCCCTTTATCAAAAAAACCATTGCACCTGATACACAAATGTGTCATTTACCTTTTCAACACCCATCATCAACCGATGTTTTATATATGGAAAATAAGAGAATGACGGATTTGACCCAAAACCTGCTGGACCACGAGAATCTCAACCTTGTCCTGGACAGCCTGAAGCTCGGCATCATCGCCCACACCCCGGACAGGATCATCACGGTTTTCAATAAAGAGGCCGAAAGAATCACCGGCTATCATAAGGAAGAAGTCCTCGGCAAGGACTGCCATATTGTTTTTGAATCCCCCTTCTGCGGCGGCAAATGCTCTTTTTGCAGCGGTCCGCCCGAGTTTTTTTCAGGAACAAAGGAATACCCCTTGAGCATCCTGGCCAAGGACGGGTCATCCCACCAGCTTGAGATGACGGTTTCGGCCATCATCGGCCATGATCATGTGTTCAAGGGGGTCCTGGCCTCCTTCCGGGATGTGACCGAAACCTTTAACCTCTCCCTGAAGGCGGAACACCTGTCCAGCTTTGCCGGCATCATCGGCAAAGACAAGATCATGCAGGACATCTTCCGCCAGATCCGGGACGTGGCCCTGTACAATTACCCGGTCCACATCTCCGGGGATACCGGAACAGGCAAGGAGCGGGTGGCCTATGCCATCCATGATATCAGCGCCTGCGGCAACGGCGCCTTTGTACCGGTCAACTGCGGGGCCATTCCCGAAGGCATTGTGGAAAGCGAATTGTTCGGCCATGTCAAGGGCGCTTTTTCCGGAGCCATCAAGGACAGAAAAGGACGGTTTGAACTGGCCCACAAGGGAACCCTGTTTCTGGACGAGGTGGCGGACCTGCCCCTGCAGACCCAGGTCAAACTCTTAAGATTTCTCCAGGAAGGAACCTTTGAAAAAGTGGGGGGTGAAAAAAAACTGTCCGTGGATGTCCGGATCATCAGTGCGGCCAACAAAAACCTGAAAGAAGAGGTCAGGGCCGGCCGGTTCAGGGAAGACCTGTTTTACCGGCTCAATGTGATCCCCATCCACCTGCCGCCCCTGCGGCAGCGCAAAAGTGATATCCCCCTTCTGGCAGCCCATTTTCTAAAGGAGGCCGAACAGGAAAGCAGCCACCCGGTGCCGGAACTGGCTCCGGAAAGCCTGGACATCCTCATGGATTACCACTGGCCCGGCAATGTCCGGGAACTCAAGAACGTCATCCAGTTTTCAGTGGTGCGGGCCCGGGGAGGCAAGATCCTGCCTTCGGATCTTCCCCTGGAAATCATCCGGGGAAAAGAGCTTTTGCCCGATACCCAGGCCAGGCTCCGGGAAAGATATCCAAGCCGACCGGAGGCAATCCCTCTCAAGGGGAAACTGGACCTTGAATCGGTCAAGGCCGCCATTCAAAAGACCGGAGGCAATAAATCCAAGGCCGCCAGGGTATTGGGCGTGGGGAGGGCAACCCTTTACCGGTTCCTGACCCAGCACGATGAATTAAAACATTATGCCGACCAAGTCTGAAAAAAGGCTGCCCCTCCCTGTCCCAAGAGACTGAATCCTTTGGCTTATGAGCCGAGAATCTTCAGCTTTTTCTCCGTTTCATCAAACCCGAACCGGACGGTTTCATCGGCCATGAATTCCCCCTTCAGAATGGCCAGGGACAAGGGATTCTCCAGTTCCTGCTGGATGACCCGTTTCAGGGGGCGGGCCCCGAATACGGGATCATAGCCCTTCTGGGCCAAATGGTCCATGGCCCTGTCATCGAGGCGGACGGAAAGATTCCGGGATTTCAGACGGGTGTTGAGTTTTTCAATCTGGATGGCGGCGATCTCCCGGATATTCCCCAGGGTCAGGGCATGGAAGGTGATGATCTCGTCGATCCGGTTCAGGAACTCGGGCCGGAAGGCCTCTTTCAGGGCCTGGTCAATTCCCTGCCTCACCGCTTTGTCCTCAAGATGGATTCCCGCTTCCTGGAGAAGCCGGGACCCCACATTGGAGGTCATGATGATGATGGTGTTTTTAAAATCCACGGTGCGGCCGTGGCCGTCCGTCATCCTGCCGTCATCCAGGACCTGGAGCAGTACATTGAACACATCCGGGTGGGCCTTTTCAATCTCGTCAAAGAGGATCACCGAATAGGGCCTCCTTCGCACCGCCTCGGTGAGATAGCCCCCCTCATCATAGCCCACATAGCCCGGAGGAGCGCCGATGAGCCTTGCCACGGAATGTTTTTCCATGTATTCGGACATGTCCACCCGGATCATGGCCTGGCTGGAATCAAACATGAATTCGGCCAGGGATTTGGCCAGCTCGGTTTTACCGACGCCCGTGGGTCCCATGAAGATAAAGGTGCCGATGGGCCGGTCTTCGGGCTGGAGCCCGGACCGGGCCCGCCGGACCGCGTTGGATACGGCGTCTATGGCCTTTTCCTGGCCGATGACCCGCTTTTTGATATGATCTTCCATGAAGATGAGCTTTTCCTGCTCCCCCTTCAGCATCCGGGAGACCGGGATGCCGGTCCACGAGGAGACGACTTCAGCCACATCCGAGGCTTCCACATCTTCTTTCAGCATCCGCTTGTCCTTCTGGAGGCCGTCCAGGGCCTGCTTTTTACCCAGCAGGTCCCGTTGCAATTGTTCAATGGTGCCGTACCGGATCTTGGCCACGGTTTCCAGGTCCCCGTTTCGTTCCGCCACATGGGCCTGGGTCTGGTACCGGTCGATTTCTTCCCGGATGGCGCTGATTTCCTGGATGATCTTTTTTTCCGTGTCCCAGTGAAGTTTCAAGGGAGCAACGGTTTCCTGCATGGCGGCAAGATCTTTTTCCAGCTTTTCAAGCCGTTCCATGGAAGCCTTGTCCTTTTCCTTGATCAGGGCCTGGCGCTCGATCTGGGCCTGGGTGATTTTCCGCCGGATCTCATCGATCTCTCTGGGCATGGAATCTATCTCTATCCGCAGCCGGGAAGCGCATTCATCAATGAGGTCCACGGCCTTGTCCGGCAGAAACCGGTCGGCAATATACCGGTTGGACAGGGTGGCGGCGGCCACGAGGGCCGAGTCCTTGATTCTTATGCCGTGGTGAACCTCATATTTTTCCTTGAGCCCCCTTAAAATGGAGATGGTATCCTCCACGCCGGGTTCCTTGGCCAGGACCGGCTGGAAGCGCCGCTCAAGGGCCGCATCCTTTTCAATATATTTGCGGTATTCATTAAGGGTGGTGGCACCCACACACCGGAGGGTTCCCCTGGCCAGGGCAGGCTTCAGCATATTAGAGGCGTCCACGGACCCTTCGGCGGCCCCGGCCCCCACCACCGTATGGAGTTCGTCAATAAAGAGAACGATCTCCCCTTCGGCCGCCTCCACTTCCTTTAAGACCGCTTTGAGACGTTCTTCAAATTCCCCCCGGAATTTAGCCCCGGCCACCAGGGCCCCCATATCCAGGGCAATGACCCGCCGGTTTTTCAACGAATCCGACACATCCCCCTCAATAATCCTCTGGGCCAGCCCTTCCACAATGGCGGTTTTGCCCACGCCCGGCTCACCGATCAATACCGGGTTGTTTTTCCTGCGCCGGGACAGGACCTGGACGATGCGCCGGATTTCCTCATCCCGGCCGATGACCGGGTCCAGCTTTCCGTCCCGGGCCAGTTTGGTCAGATCCCGGCCGAATTTTTCAAGGGCCTGGTATTTTTCTTCCGGGTTCTGGTCCGTCACCGTCTGGTTTCCCCGGATATCCTTGAGCACCGTCAGTATGGCCTCCCGGGTGACCCCGTTTTTTTTCAGGATATTAAAGGCCTCCCCTTTGAACGCCGCCAGGGCCAGAAGGATATGCTCCAGGCTCACATACTGGTCCTTCATTTTCTCCGCTTCTGAAAAGGCCTGGTCCAGGACTTTTTTCCCATCCTGGGAAAGATAGACGGTCGTTGCCCCGGACACTGTGGGAAGCCGGTCCACAGCGGCCCGGATATCCCTTTTCAGACCATCAATCTCAACGCCGATGCGCTTTAATATGGATAGCCCGATCCCCTGGTCATCCTCAACCATGGCCTTTAAAAAATGAACCGGTTCAATGGCCTGGTTCCCGGATTTTTCCGCCATATCATGGGCCGACTGCACGAGTTCCTGGGATTTTACCGTGAATTTATCAAGTTTCATAAATTTCCTTTCATTATCTTTTATGATTTTTTATTAAAGTAATATCGTTCAATCCCCCGTCAAGCCGTTCCCGCAGTTTTTATTTAAACCCTTGGCTCACAACCCTTGTTTTAGCATTGACAGCTCCCACTCTGTGGTATATTTTATGGAACATTACGCATGAACCACCAAACCTATTTCCGAATAACGGGTAAATATGGAAAGCAGCAGATTCAAGGATATCCGGGCAAAACTCAATAAAACCCAAAAGGAAATGGCCCAGCTCCTGGGGGTTTCCATCAAGGCCATTCACAGCTATGAACAGGGCTGGCGCAAGATCCCCCACCATGTTGAGCGCCAGCTCCTGTTTCTTTTTTCCAGAGCCTTGATGAACGCAGGGAAGCTCAATGACAAATGCTGGGACATGTTGAATTGTTCGGACAACCGCCGGGAAAACTGCCCGGCCTTTGAATTCAATTCCGGGGACCTGTGCTGGTTCATCAACGGGACCAAATGCAGCGGGGAGGCCCACCATTCCTGGGAAGATAAAATGGAAGAATGCACCGGCTGCAAGGTATTTAAAAATTTTTTTGAACCCTGAAAAAGGATGTTTGAACAATGGAAGAAATCATTAACAACGGGCTGTGCCGGACCGGCAGGGATAATGCGGCGGAACACCGTAAGGACCTGCCCCATGTCATCAACGCCATCCTTTCCTCCATGACGACAAGCGCTGTTTTG
>JAAUSZ010000130.1 GCA_012031875.1 Desulfobacula sp. | reverse complement strand
CCCTGGAAGAAATACCCCTTTCCGTCCAGGGCCAGGTGGTCGGCCACAAAATACCGGGTGGGGATGCAGTCCCCGTCCAGTAGAATCAGGTATTCCCCCTTGGCTTTCAGAACCGCCTTGTTCCGTATCATGGCAAGCCTGAACCCCTGGTCCTCCTGCCAGACATGGCAAAGGGGCGGTCCGGGATTCTGCTCCAGCTCCACCATGAGCTCACGGGTTTCGGGGCCTGACCCGTCGTCGGCCACCAGGATCTCATCCGGGGGCCGGGTCTGGTTGAAAAGCGCGGCAATGACTTTTTTCAGGGCCCCGGGCCGATTATAGGTGGTGACAATAACAGAAATTTTCACGACAGCCCCGTTTTTGACGGATGATCCCATGGACCTCCTCCACGCCCAGATCTTCCATGCATTGGAATTTGAATTTTGTGCAGGGCTTCTGGGCATAGCAGGGGGAACAGGGCAGATCCTTTTGAATCACGGTGTGGATGCTGCCATAGGGGCCCGTCCGGATGGCGTTGGCCGGGCCGAATATGGCGAATACCGGGATGTTCAGGGCTGCCGCCATGTGCATGGGGCCGGTATCGTTGCAGACAAAGAACCTGGCCTTTGCGATGACCCCCAAAAGGTCCTTGAGCCCGGTTCTGCCGGCAATGGAAATGGCCTTTCCCCTGGAATGGCGCATCGTTTCTTGGGCAATGTCCGCCTCGGCCGCGGAACTGATGATCACCGAAGGCAGGGGCAGTTGGGCGGCCAGCTCTCCGAATTTGCGGGCAGGCCACCGGTTGGCGGGTTTCCCGGCCGATGGGCTCATGACGATATAGGCCTCGGGCAATTCTCTTAATATGGCCGGTGAAGGGTCATAGGGGGCAAAGGGATAGACGATTTCATCCACGGGGCAGCCCATGAATTCCGCAATTTTCAGATACCGGTCAATGGCATGGATGTCCATGCTGCCGTGGATTTTATGGGTATAAACAAGGGACTGCCCTCGTCGGATTCTTTAAAGCCCAGTTTTACACCGGCCTTGGAGAACCAGGTGATGACCCCGGACCTGAAAAGCCCGGACAGGTCAATGCACACATCATAGCCCACCTGCCCAAGACCCTTTTTCAAGGCCATGATCTCCCGGAGGGAACGGGACAGCCTTCCCATCTCCTTCCACTGGTCCTTTTTGATGACCCAGAGTTTGTCGATGAGCGGGTGGCCTTCCAGGAAGGTATGAAGGCCGTGGGCCACCACCCAGTCGATGCGGGCCTGGGGAAACCCCCGTTTCAGGGCATGGAGAAAGGGCAGGGAATGGATGATATCCCCCAGGGCGCTGGGTTTTATAATCAGGATATGGCGGACGGATTCAAACAGGGGGCTATTCTCCGGAAACAGGGGTTGATGTTTTTGGGTCCAGGAGAGTCTGGCAGATTTGGAAAACCCTGTCAACCCGGATCAGATCCATGCACTGATGGTGATCGGGGCAATCTTTTTTCAGACAGGGGCTGCACGGCACCGGAGCCCTGACCTGACGCTCCTGTCGCTGGACGGAGCTGTGGCCACCGGATCTGTTGATCCGATGAGGGCCACCTGATGGGTGCCAAGGGCTGCGGCCGCGTGCATGAGGCCCGAATCATTGGTCACAAAGAGATCACAGGCATTGATCAGGGCAAAGGCCCGGGCAAGCCCGGTTTGCCCGGCCATATTGACGCAGGCGCCGGGAGCCAGGGCGGAAATCCGCTCTCCCAGGTCATGGTCGGCGGGCCCCCCGAACACCAGGATCTTTGTTTGATACCGGCTTGCCAGAAGACCGCAGAGTTCCGCATAGCGCTCGGGGAACCAGCGCTTGGCCGTACCGCCCGTGGCGCCGGGGTTGATGCCCATGACGGGCTTGCCGCGGCCCAATCCTTTTTCATGGAGCAACTGTTCCGCAAAATGAGAATCCCGGTCCGAAATGAAAAGATCCTGGGTCCTGCCGTCGGGTTTCAGCCCTGCGCCTTCAAGAATACCGATATAATAGTCGATCAGATGTTTTTTCTTGAGGGCCGGGTCCAGGCGGATACTCCTGTTGAGCAGGAGGGTCCTGGCATCGGTATTATACCCCACCCGTTCGGGGATTTTGGCCAGAAAGGCCAGGAGGGCCGCCTCAAAGGCATTCTGCATCAGGATGGCCAGATCAAACCCGCGGTCCCGGATATCCCGGGCAAGCCTTAAGGTCCCCATCCCTCGGGTGTGGCGGCCCCCATTGTCATAGACCATGATCTCGTCCAGGTAGGGATTGTTTTCATAGACCGGAATGACCCAGGGTTTGGCCAGAATGGTGATATGGGCCTGGGGATAGTTTTTGCGCAGGGCCCGGACCACCGGGGTGGTCATGACGGCATCCCCGATCCAGTTGGCGGCCCGGATCAGAATCCGGGCCCGGGGGCTGTCCTCTAATAGAATTCGCTTCATGGGATCAGGCCCTGGGATAGGGACAATAGGGTTTGGTCTTCCACCGGTTGTGGACCCAGAAATACTGGTCCGGATACCTGCGGACCATGGATTCCACGGCAGAGACATAATTTTGGGTATTGATTTCAATATCCTTTATTTTATCCCCGGTTTCGATCAAAGGAACCTCGGGTAAAAACTCGATGAGGAATCGCTTGCCCTTCCGCACCGTATACATGGGCACCACCGGCGCCCTGCTTCTCAGGGCCAGTTTGGCAAAACCGCTGTTGGTGCAGGCCGGTCTCCCGAAAAAGTCCACGAACACCCCCTTATACCAGTCCACATTCTGGTCCAGGAGGGTGCCCATCTCCCCGCCTTCCCGCAATACGGCGTCAATCTTTTCCGAGGCCCCGCGCATGGGGATCAGGGTGGCCCCGAACCGCTGCCGCATTTCCCGCATCAGCCGTTCCAGAGGCTTAAAATCGAATTTTCTGTAAATCCCGTAGGGCTTTTCCACACCGGCCTTGGGCAGGGCCGCCACCAGGAGTTCAAAATTCCCCATATGGCAGGTCAAAAGGAGAACCCCCCGGCCTTTTTTCCGGGCTGCTTCCAGGTGTTCCCCACCCTTTACCGTGAAATGGGCGAACAGCTTATCCCTGGGGATGGGATAGGCCCAGATCACCTCAAACAGGATGGCGGCCGTATTTTTAAAAATATGGACGGCCGTCCTTTCGGCCTCAGCCTTTGAAAACCTGCCCGGATAGGCAAGGTTGAGATTGTCCAGAACCACCGTCCGGTGCCGTTTATCCAGCCTGTACCAGATCAGGCCGAAAAGATCTGAAATAAAGGTTAAAGCAGGAGCCGGCAGCTTCCCCATGAGGGTGACCATCAATTTTAACAGTCTGTATATCCTGTCATCCGTCATTTTTTTCCATTTTTGAGACTAAAAAATCTTCAAATTTTTCCGGGTCTTCAAATTTTATCCGGATGCCGACCACCAGAACATCCGCGGCCCATTCCACATCCCCATCGATTTTCACCCCGTCTTTTTCCGTGGTCAGGATGAGATCGGCTTTTTTTCCGCGGCCGTCCGGTTGATCCTTAAAAAATCTGCTGTCTTATACCTGTGATGATCCTTAAATTCAAGATGATAAAGGATATTTATGCCATATTCCGCCATGGAGGCATAAAAGGCCCGGTTATCAGCCAGGCCCGAGAAAAGGACCGCTGTTTTCCCTTTTAATGCCGCCAAGTCTGATCCAGGGTCCGGCGATTTCTTTTCTTTTTTCATCCACCGCAGGATATGGGGCTGGTGAAGGGCCTTAAAAAACGGCCGGCCTGGATAAAACCGCAATACCGCGTCCATTTGAGTCCGGTCCCCATCCCCCTCGGGGCATCTGGTAAATACGAGGGCATCGGCTCTTTTGACAGAACTCTGGGGCCTTTCCCGCAGGCGGCCGGCGGGAAGCAGCCTGCCATTGCCCAGGGGATGTTTAAAATCAAACAATAAAATATCCAAATCCCTTTTCAGCCTTATGTGCTGGAACCCGTCATCCAGGACAACGGAGTCCGGCCGGGGGGTCAGGGAATCCAGGGCCCTCATCCCGGCCCTGAACCGGTCTTTGCCCACCACCACGGGACATAGACGCCGGGCTGCCATCATAAAGGGTTCGTCCCCGGATTCGTCGGGAGTTGAAAAACATGGCCGCCATCAAAAACGATCAGAGAATCTTCCTTATAGCTTCCCCCGTAGCCCCGGCTGACCACCACCGGTTTTTTCCCGATCTTTTTAACAGCCCGGCCGTATAAAGGGTCATGGGGGTTTTGCCCGTTCCCCCGGCCACGATATTGCCGATGGAAATAACAAAGCAGGGCAGTGCCCGCTGCCGCAAAATTTTTTTTTGATACAGCCAGAGCCGGGCTCCGACACCTATCCCGTAGAGGCGGGACAGCCCCGCCAGAACCCATTCTAGGCTCAAGGGGACAGGGATATAATCCCGGCCTGAAATTTGTGTAATCCGGTCCTTGATTCTGTCCAGCCGCTCTTTAAACAATATGAAGCCTCTCCAGGTTCCGGAGTATCTTTGATACCGCACCGGAATGATTCAAAAACACCTCATGATTCAACCGGCCCATCCGGTTGCAAAGATCCGGATTTCCCAGCAGGAGGTCCAGTTCATGGGCCAGCTCCGTTTCAGAACCGACCTGTTTCGAACCGCCGTGGTCCTTCAGCAGGGTGGAGATTAAAAGGAAATCCGACATATCCGGCCCAAACAGGACAGGCTTTGAAAAAGCCGCGGGTTCCAGGGGGTTATGGCCCCCTTCCGGCACCAGGGACCCCCCGATATAGGCGGCATGGCAAAGGGCATAGAGGCGCGAGAGGACCCCCATTTCATCCACCAGGATAATCTCGCCGGTTAGGGAAGGCGTCTGTGACAGCAGGGATGCGGAAAGGCCCAGGGATAAGAGATGCGGCATCAAGGCATAGCAGCGCCCCGGTCCCGAGGGGCAAGGATCATGACCAGATCCGGGTATTTGGGTTTCAATTGTTGATAGACCCGGAACAGGATATCCTCTTCTCCCTCGTGGGTGCTGCCGGCCGCCAGGACAAGGGTTTTTTCCCGAATGGCCAACCGCTCTCTCATGGCCGGGATAAAGGAATCCCCTCCCTCTTCCACGGCCTGATCAAATTTCAGATTGCCGGTGACCTGAATTTTTTCCGGGCTGAGGCCCAGGGCTTGAAACCTGCCGGCATCCAGGGGGCTCTGGACCATGATCTCCGCAAACCAGGAAAACACCGTTGAAAAAAACCGTTTAAACCGCAGGTATCCCTTGAATGACCGCTCCGACAACCTGGCATTGACCAAGACCACCGGTATCCGCCGTTGTTTCATTCCACACAGGAAATTGGGCCAGATATCCGTCTCAACAATGATCACCGCGTCAGGACTGATCAATCGGGCGATTTTTCGGACGGAATATCCAAAATCAAAGGGGAAATATCCCAATTGATCCACCATGGCCTTTCCCGGTTTTAAAAAAGCCTGCCTGGCCGCCTCAAGCCCGGTCCGGGTGGAAGCGGTAAAAACAATGCCTGCCCGGCCATGGCCGTCCCTTAACGCCTTGACCAGCGGAATCGCGGACCTGACCTCTCCCACGGAAAGGGCATGGACCCAGATCCTTTTTTCTCCGGGGGCTTTGGATTTCCAGGAGGTCCCAAAACCCAGCCTCAATAACAGGTTGCCCCTTCTTTTTTCCGCGATCAAATAGATCAGCGGCAGGACAAGGATAAAGGCAGCCGGCAAAAAATTCATCACTAGGGTGTAAAACAGCATCATGGCAGGTCTCCCGATTTTTTATCCCGAATGCATCAGGTAGAGCACCCCCAGGCTGAAAAAAAAGAGATTGGTGATCCAGGCGCTGATCATGGGCGGGAGGATGCCGCCATATCCCAGGGAAATGCAGAAGCCGTACATGATCCAGTACATGACCGCAATCACAACGCCGAGGGCAATGGTCACCGGCAGATTCCTTTTTGCAAAGGACCTCATCCCCGTGGCTGCTCCCGTCAGGACCATGATGATGCAGATAAACGGAAAAGCCAGTTTCCCATTCAGATCCACTTCATAGGGGGTGGCGTCATAGCCTTCCGTTTTAACCTTTTTGACATATTTTCTCAGCTCGGAAAAACTCATCTCTTCTGATTTTTTAGCCACCGTTTCAAGGTCATCGGGCTTGAATGTCAGCGGGATGCTCTTCTTCTCATGGGTCTTTACCTCATAATCCGTTGAATCCTTGCCATGGACCTGCTCGATCAATTTTTCAAAAACCCATTCTCCATCCACATAATATCCGGTTTTCGCATCAATCCGGGATTCGAGCCCGAAATTTTCACCCAGGGATGCAATGGTGACCCCTGCGACAGACTTCCGGGCAGGGTCATAATAATTAATATGGATCAGCCGGTTTTCGGATTTGATCCAGATATCCTCCCGGGCCACCGACATCTGAAGCTTTTTCCGGATCACATTGTTTTCGATTTCAAACACCCTGGACATGGACACCGGGATAAGGGTCTCCCCAAGGAAGAACATGAGGATGCTGAAAAACAAGGCCGCAGCAATTGCCGGTTTTATGAGGCAATAGGCATTGATGCCGCTGGACCGGACGGCCAAAAGCTCATTGTTCCGGTTCATGAGCCCGAAAACCGTAATCGCAGCCAGGAGGATGCCCGCGGGGGTCAACTGCACAAACATGAAAGGCAGTTTTAAGAGGACATAATGAAGGGCGCCGAGCATGGAAATATCGGATTTTAAAAATCTTTCCATCCTGGACAGATAGTCGATAAATATAAACAGGACAAGGATGATCACCTGAATGACGGAAAAAAATTTGATGAATTCCTTTAACCAGTATTTGCTGAGGCAGGACATGGATTAGGTCCTTTTTAAGATACGGCTCCGGAGAACCGTCAGGCATTTCTGCAAAAAGACCGGCATCAGCACCGGCCTCTCCTTTGCATTCCTGACCAGGAGAAAAATTCCGGCAGCGCCCATGATGATATCCGGCAGCCACATGGCAAGGCCCGGGGGAAAATTCCCGGTTTCCCCGGCCGACCATCCCGCGGCCAGGAAAAAATAATACAGCAGGAAAAAGAAAACCCCCAGGCCGAATCCTGAAGATTTTTGCAGGGAATTGGATTGAACCCCCAGGGGAAAGGCCAAAAGGCCCAGGGAAAGGCAGGCAAAGGGGATGGAAAATTTTTCGTGGAGCTGCATCAGGGCCGAGCGCAGGAGTTTGTCGTCCGCCCCGGCGGCCTGGACCATCCGGATGAGGTCCATGAGGCCTTCCTCACTCAGCCGTTTTGCAACCTGCACCTCACCCTTGCCCGTGTCATTTAAGTCAATATTAATATCATAATTCCCGAAAAGGATGTGATTGACGGACCCCTGTTCCTCATTGACCTGGTTGATGACGCCGTCATAAAGCCTGATGGTGTATATGGCGTCTTCCGAGCGGATCAGCTCTCCGGAAGGGGCAATGGAAATGCCGACCACCCCTTTGGTTCTCCGGTCCTCAATAAACACATCCTTTATTTTTTTGGTTTTCATGTCCACCTGGGAAATATATATCATGACATTCTCAAGTTCTGAATTGAACTGTCTTTCCTGAAGCGCCATATCCATATTGGATCTGGCCAGCTCCAGGGTCTTTTTTTTTACCGAAAGCCGGCCCCAGGGAACCCCGGCAATGGTGACCATGGAGGTCAGAACCACCCCGGCAAGAGAAAAAATCAATACCGGCGGCAAAAGGCTGTAAAGGGAAACGCCGGCCCCCTTCAGGGCGATCAGCTCGTTTTCACCGGACATGCGCATAAAGGTCAGGAGAATGGCGATCATCACGGACATGGGAATGGTGAATTCCATGAACCTGGGCAGCATATAGGCCATCAGAAGAAGGATGGAGGATATGTCCGCATTGAAATTCACCACCTTGTTGGTGATCTCCGGGATCCGTATCATGAGGAACACAAAGGTCAGAAAGAATAGGCTGATGATAAAAGGGGAAACAAGCTCTCTGAAAATATATCGGTTTATAATGCTTAAAGATTTCATTTCATCGGAAAATATAAGGTAGCGGACAATTAGTCAAGCCAAGACCAAAGATTAGATTTTCATAGGGGGAATTCCATGCTAATAAAGAGGGTATGAAATGCGTGATCATTGCCAATGGGGATCTTGAATATTCGGAGAAAACCGCCGGAATTATCCGGGGGGCCGGGCTCATCGTCTGCGCCGACGGCGGCATAAGACATTTAAAAGCCCTCCATATTTTCCCCCATGCCGTCATCGGTGATTTTGATTCGGCCCTGCCCGAAGACAAGCTGTATGTTGAAGAAAAAAATATAAAGATGATTTCCCATCCTTCCCGGAAAAACGAAACCGATACTGAACTCTGCATATCCTGGGCTCTTTTAAACCATGCAACGGATATCACCCTTTTGGGAGCCACCGGCACAAGGCTGGATCATACCCTTGCCAATATCTATCTTTTAAAAAAACTTGCCCTAAGGGGTATCCCTGCAAGAATCATCGATACACACAATACCCTTTGCATTGTCACCAGTCATATGGAATTGAAAGGCCGGCCGGGCGAATTCTTATCCCTTCTCCCCATCACGGAAAAGGCGGCCGGGGTAATGATTAAAGGGGTTGAATATCCATTGGAGGATGCGACTCTGGAAATGGGGTCTTCCCTGGGCATCAGCAATGTATTCAAAGAGACCGCGGCCTGTGTCACGGTCCGGGAAGGCGCTCTGATGGTGATTCAATCCAGGGACTAGGCTTTTTTGTCCTTTGGTTTTTCTTTTTCCGCCTTTTTCCCATCCTTGCCCCTTTTTCTTCCCCAGGGGCCGGTGGCGGCGGCGGGGTATGCTCAATGATGAACTCTTCAACCCGATCTATATCGGACGCAAGGATGACGTTTTCCACTACTAGTTCCTTTATCATGTCTTCCATATACGGGTTCAATATCCGGACAAGGTTTCGGCACTGGTCCTTGACCCCGTCAAAATCCTTGATGTCTTCATATACAAGAGAGCTGAAGAAAATAATGGCGCTGTCAAGGACTTTCGGATGAAGGGGAGGGAGTTTTTGGCCCGGCATCGGTTCTTTGAAGATCATATTCATTTTCAGGCACAGGTACCGGTCCTTATCGTTGGACCGGTTTTTGTTTAAATTCACGACCACCGGCGCCAAAGGCAGGATAATTGCAGGATCAGCCCCGCCCTCCGCGGATTTTTCAATCCGGGTCCGGGTCCACACCGTCATGGCCCCGTTTTCATCTTGAAACTGCATCCGGCTTTCCGTCAGATCGACGATATTATACAGGAGCGTGCGGTTCTTCTCCCAGACATCCTCAATATCCGACTCCATGACCGTAAAAATTATCTGATCTTTCTCAATATTCCATATCCCTTTGGCATTTCCCTTGGACTTGACGACCTTGGACGTCGCCTCAGAAATTTTCACGGAAGAGGTCCATTCCCCCTTCAGGCTGATATATAAAAGGACATAGGCCCTGTTTCTTTCCTGGGACCAGTTTCCCAGAACAAGTTCGCTCCGGGATTTCTCTTTTTCTCCGCAGCCGGTCAAAAAAATTGCAGAAACGATCCCCGTCAATGCAATACACAGATACCTCAAATAATTTTTCATATCGGCGTCCCGACGATCCTTAAGTGTTGGGCATGATCATCATGACTATCATGATGCCGCACCAGGGTCAAGTCAGGCATGGGACTTTCTTGGGCAGGCGATGAACCGGAAACGGGTGGAAAGGGCAGGTGTGCCTTCCTGCCCTTCCAAAACCCGAAAAATGAATTAATCCCCGCAGGAGCCGCCGGAGCCGCAGCTTCCGCAGCCGGATTTTCCCAGATCCAGGTTGGAATCAAGATGAAATCCCATCCCCGTAAATCGATTTTAATGGTTTCCGCTTTTTCCATAAATTCTTTATCCACAACAAATTTCAGGCCTTTTACATCAAAGGTATCGTCCGTATCCTTAGGCTCATCCAGAGCCATGGCAAGGGAGGGTCCGCCTCAGCCGCCGGAATTAAGAAAAATTCGGATGGGTGTGGGTGCCTTTCCCTGGAAATAGTCATCGATCTGCGTCTTTGCAGGATCAGTCAGATTAATCATGTTATATCTCTCCTTATAGTTAATTTTTCAGGATGATTCCGCCTGAATGTCATAATTCTAAACACACCCATGCCGTCTGTCAATGTTTTGAACCCTGTTTTGTCGCAAAGAAAGGCCATGGCTGATTCCGGCTTGCTTTACACCCTAAGGATATTGTAAACTGTTGCCCATGAAATTGTCGGTTCCCTTCATATTTGACGCGTCATACATCCGTTTCCTAAAAGACCGTATCTCATGCCTGGAATCCGTTTATTTCCCCCTTTCTTCAGGGCCGGTCCTGGATTCACGGATGAGAACCGGAAAGGCCGGCCTGCATGAACTTGCAGGAGCGCTGAGGCCATTTACAAATATCAGAAAATACGGCCTTCTCAATACCCGGTTTATTCACCCTCAAGCCTATCATGACCCACATTTCTTACACCAGACCCTGGACAGGCTTGAATTTTTGGCCCTTGACGCGGGCATGACAGGCCTTGTCTTTTCCGACGCCTATTTTCTCAATGCCCTGTCCCGGACCGGGCGGGACATCATTTCCGGTCTTGAGGCCGTGCCGGGGGTCAACTGCATGATGGATTCATCCCGGAAGGTCTTTGCGTTTTTTGAATTGATCGGTCATACCGGGTTTAAATTACCCGGAAAAATCGCCCTGGACCGGTCCCTGAACCGGGACCCGGACCGGCTTGAAGAAACCGTCCGGGAAATCAAAGCCCGTTATCCCTCCATTAAAATCGAACTCCTGGCCAACGAAGGCTGCATTGACCTCTGCCCCTTCAAGCTTACCCACGACGCCCAGATCTCTTTTTCCAACCTGGGCCTTTCACGGGACCAAAATTATCCGACCAACCGAACCCTGGGCTGCCATGCCTATTTTTTTAAAACCCCGGAACGCTTTTTCTCATCCCCCTTTATCCGGCCGGAAGATTTAAACGCTTACCAACATACGGCCGATGCGGTCAAACTCTGCGGAAGAACCCTGGGCCCCAAATTTCTGATGAACTGCATCACGGCTTACAGGGACGCCTCCCATGACGGCAACCTGCTTTCCCTCATGGACGCGGCCCACTGGTTGGCGGACCTCATCCATATCGACAACAAAAAACTTGATCCGGGATTCCTGTCCGTGTTAACCTCCTGCTCAAAGAATTGCGGAACCTGCACCCTATGCCGTGATCTTTTATTGACCGCATCAACGCACAAACCCTTTACAATTAAAGCCTATGGGGACTATCTATGAAAATTCTGGTTACCGGGGGCGCAGGATATATCGGAAGCCACACCTGCGTCGAACTTTTAAATGAAGCCTATGAGGTCGTCGTTGTTGACAATCTTTCCAACAGTTCGGAAGAATCTTTGCACCGGGTCCGGCGGATCACGGGACGGCCGCTTGATTTTTATAAGACGGACCTTTTGGATAAGAAAGGCCTGGCCGCTGTTTTTGCGGATCATCGGATCGATGCCGTCATTCACTTTGCCGGGCTGAAGGCCGTGGGGGAATCGGTTCTTATTCCCCTGAAATATTTTCACAACAATATCACCGGCACCCTGAACCTTCTTGAGGTCATGGGCGAGGCCGGGGTGAAAAACCTGGTATTCTCCTCCTCGGCCACGGTTTACGGTGATCCCGCCTCCCTTCCCATCACAGAGGACTTTCCCCTGTCGGCCACCAACCCCTATGGCCGTACAAAGCTCATGATTGAAGACATCCTTTCAGACCTTCACCGGTCCGATGAAACCTGGAATATCGCGCTGCTGAGATATTTCAACCCTGTGGGAGCCCATTCAAGCGGCGACATCGGAGAAGACCCGGCCGGAATCCCCAACAATCTCATGCCCTATATTTCCAGGGTGGCCGTGGGCTCCCTGCCCGAGGTCAATGTCTTCGGCAATGACTATCCCACCCCGGACGGAACCGGGGTCAGGGATTTTATCCATGTGGTGGACCTTGCCCTGGGCCATATCCGGACCCTTCCCAAACTTTTTGCCCGGCCCGGCATCGTGATTTATAACCTGGGCACGGGCCAGGGATATTCGGTCCTTGACATGATCAAAGGGTTTGAAGAGGCCTGCGGGAGGAAAATCCCCTATAAAATCGGCCCGAGACGGGCCGGAGATGTCGCCGCCTGCTGGGCCGATCCTTCCAAGGCCTTTGATGAACTCGGGTGGCAATCGCAAAAACGCTTGATGATATGTGCAGGGACACCTGGCGCTGGCAACGAAAAAATCCGGACGGATTCCGGAAAGAATAAGGGAGCGACCTCATGGATGACTATGTCCAGAGACTGAAAGCAAGCATACGGACCGGAACCCTAACTCAGGCAAAGGCCCTTCTCGCCGGGATGTCTTCATGGCCGGAGCCTGAAAAAAAAGAAGCCTTTGAAATCCTGGCCCTTACCCCGGGCAAGGCCGCGTTTGAACTGTTGTCCCATCTGGCGTCTGAAACCCGCCATGACCCGGATATGCACGAGCGGCTGGTCAGGCTGATCACGGACCGGGCCCATCTGGATTTCCGCTTTGTCCTGATTTTATTAAGCCTTGTGGACCGGACCGCAACTTTCAATCTCTCCCCGCTTTTAAAGCATATCCTGACCAATGAAACAGATAAGGATCTGTTAAACGACATCATCCGCGCCACAGGGAAACTGCATATGGAAAACATGGCCGACGATATCGCAGAATTCATCTTCTATGACGACCCGGTTCTGAAAACCGAGGCTGTCAGAGCCCTTGAGCGGATCGGAACGCCAAAGGCCCGTGAAAAACTGGAGCAGGCATCAAAAACTGAAAAATGCGACCAGGACATCCTGGATGCCCTTGAAACCCTGAAGCCGGAAGAACCCGTTGAGCCCCCGGCCGCCCCTGCCCCGGCTTATACCCCCGATAGCCTCGAAACCGAGCTGGAACGGCTTTCTTCGGCCGATGTCAAGGAAAGATTCAAGGCCTTTATCGCCCTGTCGGAAAAAGGGGCGGAACTTTCAGCCATCCTTTTAAAACATTTGAAAAAAGACCCGGACCATGACCTCACGATCCATATCCTCCGCCTGATATCACGGACCATTCCCCTGGAAGCGGTGAACGATCTCTTTGACCTTATCACCCGGAAAGAATCGGGTCATACCGTCAAATTCGCGGCCTATACCGCGCTTGAGGCTTTTCCGGAACTTGAGTCCGCGGCCTCGGTGATCCAGGGCCTTTCAGAACCTTCCCTGCCGGTCCGCTTGGCTGCCGTGAAGGTCCTGGATAAGAACCTGTCTGATTTTGTCTGCGCCGAGATTAAAAAACAGGATCGAATCCGGCACAAAAAAAGGAGAGGCCCTGGCCGAAACCATTTTAGACGCCGGGCCGGGCATATCATTGAATATCTCATGGTTTC
>JAAUSZ010000129.1 GCA_012031875.1 Desulfobacula sp. | reverse complement strand
GGGGCAATCCAGGGCTATTACGGCGGGATCCCGGATATCCTGGGCCAGCGGTTCATCGAGATCTGGTCCAGCCTTCCCACCCTGTTTCTCCTCATCATCTGTCCTCCGTGGTCCAGCCCAATTTCTGGTGGCTCCTGGGCATCACCCTGATCTTCGGGTGGATGTCTCTCGTGGGCGTGGTCAGGGCCGAATTCCTCCGGGGCCGGAATTTTGAATATGTGACGGCGGCCAAGGCCCTGGGCCTCAGCGATATGCGGATCATTTTCCGCCATGTCCTGCCCAATGCCATGGTGGCCTCCATCACCTTTATGCCCTTTATCCTGGGTGGGTCCATCACCACCCTCACCTCCCTGGATTTTCTGGGATTCGGTCTGCCCGTGGGGTCCCCGTCCCTGGGTGAACTCCTGGCCCAGGGCAAGGCCAATATGCAGGCCCCCTGGCTGGGGCTGTCGGCCTTTATGGTGCTGTCGCTCATGTTCAGCCTTCTGGTCTTCATCGGCGAAGGCGTGAGGGACGCCCTTGACCCGAGGAAGGTGTATTGAAATGAAAGACGCCCTGCTGGCCATCGAAAATCTGAGCGTGTCCTTTCACATGGGCAAAAGGACCACCAAGGCCGTGGAAAACGTCAGCCTTTATCTGGAAAAGGGCGAGACCCTGGGGCTGGTGGGGGAAAGCGGGTCCGGCAAAACCGTGACGGCCATGTCCATATTAAGGCTTTTGCCCGGGTCCGCCGTGTATCCGTCCGGGGCCATCTATTTTAACGGGAAAGACTGCCTCGGGATGGACGAGGAAGACCTCCGGAAAATCCGGGGCAACCGCATCAGTGTCGTGTTCCAGCAGCCCATGACCTCTTTGAATCCCCTTCACAGGATTGGCAAACAGATCCGGGAAACCCTTTTCCTTCACCAGGCGATAAGCCACACCCAGGCTGATCAGAAGGCCCTGGCCTGGCTGGACCGGGTGGGCCTGAAAAACCCGGCAACTAAACTGACCGCCTTTCCCCACCAGCTTTCCGGCGGGGAGCGCCAGCGGGTCATGATTGCCATGGCCCTCATCAACGAGCCGGACATCCTCATTGCCGACGAGCCCACCACGGCCCTGGATGTGACGGTCCAGGCCCAGATCCTGGATCTCATCCAAGACCTTCAAAAGGAACTGGGCATGGCCATTCTTTTTATCACCCATGACCTGGGCATCCTGAAAAAGATCGCCGACCGGGTGGCGGTCATGAAGGAGGGACAGATCGTGGAAACCAATGTCCCGGACCTGATCTTCAAGGCCCCGGCCCATCCCTACACCCGGCATCTCATCGATTCGGAACCCAGAGGCGGGCCCGACCCGGTGGGTGACGGGGACCAGACCCTTCTTGAAGTATCCGGCCTTAAGGTCTGGTTCCCCATCCAGAAGGGAATCCTGAGAAGAACCGTGGGCCATGTCAAGGCCGTTGACGGCATTTCCTTCACCCTGAAAAGGGGGCATACCCTGGGCATCGTGGGCGAGAGCGGGTCCGGCAAAACCACGGCCGGGTTTGCCATCCTGAAGCTCAACAATTCCATGGGAAAAATCCTTTTGGGAGAAAACAGCCTCAACGACATGGCCAGCGCAGAGATCCGGGAACTCCGGAAACGGATGCAGATTATTTTCAGGACCCCATGGCAGCCTGAACCCCAGGATGTCCGTGGCGCAAATCATCGGCGAGGGCCTGTCCATACACGCCCCCGGCCTCAGCCCGGAACAGGAGGAGGAAAGGATCATGGCGGTCATGGAAAAAGTCGGGCTGGACCCGGCGGCCCGGGACCGCTATCCCAATGAATTCTCCGGGGGCCAGCACCAGCGCATCGCCATTGCCCGGGCCCTGATCCTGAAACCCGAATTCATGGTCCTGGACGAACCCACCTCCTCCCTGGACCGGTCCGTCCAGTTCCAGGTCCTGGAACTCTTGAAAAGCCTTCAAAAGGAATTTTGCCTCACCTATATTTTCATCAGCCACGACCTCAGGGTGGTCAAATCCCTCTGCCATGACATCATTGTCATGAAGGACGGGGTTGTGGTGGAATCCGGCCCCTCGGAACGGATCTTCTCCCGGCCTGAACATGAATACACCCGCAAACTCATTGCTACGGCGTTTCATTAGGGTTGCGGCATAAAAGTAAATGTCCTTTTACGAATCAAGGCATTTCACCGACAAACTTTTTCTTGACCCTAAATTGTAAATTCGTTACTTGGATTATCATCATATTTTGGGGTAAATTTAGAAATGGCCATAAATTACAATTTCGAATGGGATCCCGTAAAGGCTTATGAAAATCAGGGCAAACATGGTATAACCTTTGATGAAGCTGCGACCATATTCAAGGATTCGAAGGCGCTTACCATATTTGATCCGGATCATAGTGAAATAGAGGACAGGTGGATAACCATGGGGTTTTCTGAAAAGGAAAGACTATTAATTGTAATCCATACTTTTCGGGAAGAAGCAGGGGATAATTTTTCTGTCAGGATAATCTTATGCCGTAAGGCAACAAAACAGGAAATTAAAACATATGGTGAATCAATATGAAAAAACAGTATGATTTTTCAAAAGGTGAAAGAGGTAAATTTTATCGTCCGGATATAAAATTGAACATTCCCATCTATCTTGACGAGGAAGTTTCAGCTTTTATAGAGAAAATTGCTTTAAAAAAGGGGATTCACCGATCCGCAGTAGTGAATGATTTATTACGGGGTGATATAAAACTTGCCGAGGTGTTGGAATAATTGATTGTAGTGCAAACACCCGACAGGGGTGCAGACGATACAGCATTCACGTTAACGGCCCCCGGTTCATCCCGGTGAAATTCTGAGAGAAGATGTGATTCAGCACCTGGGTCTGTCCGTGAGCAAAGCTACCGGAAGATTAGGGGTTTCACGCCGGTAGTTGCACCGGGTGCTCTCCAGTACGCATCCGATCACAATTGAAATGGCTTTCAGGATCGGCAAATGAAACGAATAGCCTCAACTTATTTCTAAAAAAACAAGGAACCCGAACATGATCTGGACCCTGAAAATAAAAATATGCGGGATGAAGCCGGAATGCAGCCGGATTATTGAAATCGATTCCGGTGAAAGCTTTCTTGCCCTGCATGAGGCCATACAAGAGGCCGTGGATTTTGGAAATGACCATATGTTTGAATTCTATGTGGGGCGAAATCCCGGAAACCGGGCCTTTGCCATTGGCGGGGAGCCGGACTGGGATAGTTTTGACCCTGTTAAAACCTATGGCCGCATTCGCTTGGAAGAGGCGTGGCCCCTTCCCGAGGGGATGAAACTGTTTTACCTTTTTGATTTCGGTGATAACTGGCTGTTTCAGATCACAAAGACCCGGCGCAGGGACAAGGAACCGGAACAAGGCGTTCAATATCCCCGGGTGGTGGAAGCCAAGGGGGAGAACCCGGAGCAATACCCGGACTGGGACGGGGACGATGAAGACTATTGAGATCGAGAGTGGACGGGAGAAAATTGGAGAAAAGCCATGACAGACAATTATGCAAAAATCGTCCGGAACAATCTGGACAAATTATACAGCAGTTCCCTGCAGGATCTGGCAGGACACCTCCCGGCCCTGCAGGAGGGGGAGCGGTTTATTTTCGAGGCCTTTGGGGAAACCTGCATCATGGGGCCCGGCGGCATCAGCCTGGGAGAGAAGGGATATCCCTCGGTCCTCGGGATTTTAATTTCTCTCTACGCCCTGGGAGCCCGGCCTGAGCCTTGCATCCCCGCGCCTTTCAGGGGGTTTAAATCCCTTCCGGGCAGCATGCCCTATGGCGGGGCCTTTACCACCCATACCGAACAGGTGCTGATTCCCCATGTTGCAAAGATCAAAGCAGGAATGGACAAGATCATGGCCTCCCAGGGGAGAAACGGCGCCGGCGGAAACCGGGGGAGATTTCTCCTTTGTGGTTTATCCTTTGCCCAAGATCGCCCTCTGCTATATTTTTTATGAGGCGGATGAGGATTTTCCCGCTTCGGTTACCTGCCTGTATTCAGGCAATGCCGATTGCTTCATGCCCGTTGACGGGCTTGCCGATGTGGGGGAATATACTTCCCGGAAAATCCTGGCCTTGATAGAAGCAGAATGAAGAGCAGATTGATGTTGGTTTACAAAAGAAACAAAGCAGGAGAGAACGGATATGTCTTTAAACCGGAATAAGAAAGGCGGGTTAAGCCTTGATGAGGCCCTGCGCGCCCAAAAGGAACGGGAAAACACCTACCGGGAGCGGGCCCTGAAACTTTTTCCCTGGGTCTGCGGCCATTGCGGCCGGGAGTTCGACGGCAAGCGGCTCAAGGAACTCACGGTTCACCACCGGGACCACAACCATGACAACAATCCGCCCGACGGGAGCAATTGGGAGCTGTTGTGCATCTACTGCCATGACAATGAACATTCCCGGGACCAGGTGGCCGAGGCCTATGATTCGGATTCGCCCGGACGGCCGGGGGAGAAGGGTGCCGGGGTCCAGGCCTTTGCAGGCCTGGCGGATTTATTAAAGGGCAAGCTTCCGGGTTAAGGCCGGGAGGAAAGAACGGGGTCCGGTTTTTGGGCCAGCCACAGAGTATGGCGGCCGCCTTTTTGGGAATTCCGGGCCCGAACGGTTTTCTTTTCCGTTTGAAACCCGCACTGCTGAGACGAAGGGTAAAGGCCTCATCCTCTCCGGCAGACCAGACCGACAGGATGCCGCCGGGGCGGAGCGCGGCAAAAACAGTTTTGAGGCCGGAGCGGGTGTATAGTCTTTGGTTGTCCTTATGGGTGAGGGCCTCGGGGCCGTTGTCCACATCCAGAAGAACGGCGTCCCAGAAGGATATCCGGTCCTGGATGGTTTTTGCCACATCTTCCGGTTTGACCTCAACCCTGGGGTCATCCAGGGGATTCCCGGCCAGATGCCCCAGAAATTCCCGGTTCCATTGGATCACGGCGGGAATCAGTTCCGATACCGTGATCCTTGCATCGGCGGGGGTGTTTTCCAGGGCCGCTGCCAGGGTAAAGCCCATGCCGAGTCCGCCGATAAGTATTCTCAGGCCGGTCCGTTGTTTGAGCTTTTGGCAGGTCAGCCTTGCCAGCTCATCTTCAGATCCGTGGACCCGGCTGTTCATCAGCTCCGTCCCTAAGATGCGGATGGAAAATTCAGCCCCGCGTTTCTGAAGGATCATGTCTTCTTTTTGTCCGGGGACGGCAACCCGGTCGATTTTTTCCCAGGCGATCATGTGAGCTTCCAAAACTCCTTTCTCTTATGGATAACGGGTCAGGGCGCAGGCTGCGCCGGACTCCATAAACAGAATACCCCATCTTCCCCGGGAAAGATACGGCAAAACGGAATGGGCCTTGACTTCAGCCGGCTTTTTCTTTACACAGGATCAGGCGGATCTTGAGTGGATATAGACCATAATACCCTGTTCTTCACGGACAGGCATTTTAGGGAAGGCATGGCAAAAGACGGTCCGCCCCGGTACCTTCCCTGGAAAGGATATATGACAAGCAGCAGCAAACCTTCCGTATGCAGGCGTTCGCCCATCCGGATACGGGAAATGGAAATAGACGATATCGCGCCGGTGTTTCATTTGGGCGAAATTTTGTTCAAGGCCGATGAAACCCCCACCATGTACAGGACTTGGGACCCTTTCGAGGTCACCACCCTGTTTAACAGCGACACGGAATTCTGCCTCGTGGCTGAAGATGAGGACACCCTCATCGGATTTGCCCTGGGCACCACCATCACCAAAAACCATTCGGCCTGGAAATACGGCTATCTCATCTGGCTCGGGGTCTGCCGGGAATACCAGCGGGGAAAGGTGGCGGAAAAACTCTTTAACCGGTTCAAGGATCTGATATTAAAGGCCGGGGGCCGGATGCTCATGGTGGATACCTCCGCGGAGAACGCCCAGGCCATCCGGTTTTTCAACAAGATGGGATTCGGGGTTCCCATCCCCCATGTGTATATGTCCATGAACCTGGATGCCGATCTTCACCGCATGAAACAAAAGGCCTGCGCCAACGGCGGCCGGGCCGGGGTGTACGGCCATGATGCCATTGATCCGGGGCCCCGGCGGAAGGTGAAACAAAAATAATGTCTGCCGTAGATCCCCTTCGCCTGAAAAAGCTGCTTCTCCGGATGATCGACATCTACAGCCCATCGGGAAAGGAGGAGGCCCTACTCCAGTATCTGAAGGGATATTTGAAGCGAAGGGGATTCAATGTCCAGGCCCAGCCCGTGGACGATCACCGGTACAATCTCATCCTGGCCCCGGAAACCGGGGACATCCAACTGGCACTGGTGGGGCACCTGGACACGGTGACGGCCTATGATCTGGAACACTACGCGGCCGTTGAAAAGGGGGACGATATCCTGGGGCTGGGCGCTGCTGACATGAAGGGCGGGTGCGCGGCCATGATGGAGGCCTATATGGCCTTTGCCGGGGAGGGGGGGAATCCTCCGGCCCTGGCCCTCTGCCTGGTGGTGGGGGAGGAGGAAACCGGTGACGGCGCGGCCAGGCTCATGAAAGACTTCCGGTTTCCCCGAGCCATCATCGGGGAACCCACGGGACTTCTGCCCTGCTTTAAGATCTACGGGTATATCGAAACCATGATCAGCGCCCATGGAAAACGGCTCCACGCCTCCCTGGCCGGCCGCCGTGAAAACGCCGTGGAAACCCTTCTGGAAAGACTGCTCAAGGTGACTCATTTTTTGAGCACCGTCACCCGGAGCTGATCTATAATATCCGGGATCTGTATACCGCGTCCGCGGGCTTTGCCGTTCCCGAGTATTCGGAAGCCTGGATCGATATCCATCTGCCCCCCGGCGCGGTTCCGGGGGAAATCATCACGGAGCTGGAAGAGATTGTAACCTTGAAAAGCAGGGCCCATAAAGGGGTTGATGTTGTTTTTCGGACGGAAACCATTGACGCAGGCTATGAGATTCCTGAAAAGGGTCCTGCCTCGGACTGTCTCGCGGCGGCATTTTCAGATCACGGCCTTCCCTGGAAAACCGATGCCTTTAAAAGCCATTCCGACGCCAACCAGATGTTTGCCTCGGGCGCAAGACCCATCCTGCTTGGCCCCGGATGTCTGGAAAAGGCCCATGCCCAGGATGAATCCGTATCCTTCAGGGAGGTTCATACAGCCGCGGAAGTCTATCTGGATTTTATGAAGCGGTTTTTTTCTGCATCATGATAGTATCACCCGACAGGAAGCAAAGGTTTGCATATTTCAACATTCAAAACAGGAGGTTGCCATGAAACAACAGATCGGCAAGACCAATGCGCTTTACCCGTCTTTGACCACGATTCTCGGGACCACGGTCAAGGGCCGGCCCAATTTTATCACCATTGCCCATGTGGGGATTATGAATCACGGTGATCCCCAGTACCTGTCCTTCGGGGTGTCCAAAACCCATTTTTCCAACCAGGGAATCCTTGAAAACAAAATTTTCAGCGTCAATATTCCCTCCCGGGATCTGGTGGCGGAAACCGATTATTTCGGACTCATGACCGGAAAAAATACAGACAAATCAGGGGTTCTGGAAACATCCGTCATTGACGGATACGAGGCCGCCCCCATCTTGAAGGGCTGTCCCGTCAACATGATCTGCAAACTGGCAAGGACCATTGATTTTGAAACCCATGATATCTTCATCGGGGAAATTGCGGCCACCTATGCCGATGCGGCGGTTCTGGCCAATAACAAGATCGATATATCCAAAGTGGCCCCCCTTTTATTTGATATGGGTTCCCTCAAATACTGGGCACTGGGAGAACCCGTGGCAGGGGCATGGAATGCGGGAAAGGCCTTGAAAAAAAAACAGAATGAATGATCCCGTGAATCCAAAGGAAGGGGTGAGGCTGGGCAAAAAGGCGGACCGTCCCTACGGGGTGTTGATGCTTTCCATCGGGGTACGGGCGGCCCACCAAATCGGCGCCGGGGTATTCCTGGCCTCTTTTCTTTTCAGGGAGTCCCTGGCCCTGCCGGCCTTTTATCTGGTTCTTGTCCTTGTCACCGGGGGGGTGTTGCTGATTACGGAAGGGATGCGGCACCGACAGTTTTTCAGGGAACTCATCGGCGTCAGCACCATAGTAAAACTGGTGCTTCTCGGGATGGCCACTCACGGCCGGGCTGGAGGATTCCTGGTGGTTTTATCCTTTTTCCTTGCCGCGGTCTGCTCCCATCTGCCCAAAAATATCCGGCACCGGCTGCTTTTTTGATCCTTGGCGGATCTGCTTCCAAGGGGTTCATTGGAGAAAACCCCTTGGGCTTAAATCAGATTTTAAAACGGGCCACAATGGTATTCAGTTGCCGGGCCAGGTTTGAAAGCTCCATGGAATTCGTATTGACCTGGGCGCTGCTGGCGGACATGCGGCCCGAGGCCGTTGTGACCATTGAAATCTCGCTGGAGATATCGTTGACCGAGGTTGAGGCCTGGGCGACATTGGTGTTGACCTCATTGATCCCTTTGGAGGCCTGGGCCACGTTTTCGGCAATATCCCGGGTGGTGATGGACTGTTCTTCAATGGCCGCGGAAATGGTCGAGACGATTTGATTCACATCGTCCACCACCCGGCTGATGGCCTCGATTTCCTTGATGGATTCGCCGGTGGAGGTTTGAATGGCTTCGATGTTCTGCCGGATCTGGCCACTGGCTTCCGCGGTCTGTTTGGCCAGTTCCTTGATCTCGTGGGCCACCACGGCAAAGCCCTTGCCGGCTTCTCCGGCCCTGGCCGCCTCAATGGTGGCGTTTAAGGCCAAAAGGCTGACCTGTTCCGAGATTTCCGTAATGGTTTCAATGACGCGTTCGATCTGCTGGGCCGCATTCCCCAGATCGCCGATCTGTTTGGAGGCCCTGGCCACCTGGGAAACCGCCTCATCGGTAATTTTCCTGGCATTTCCCGTATTTCTGGAGATTTCATTGATGGTGGCGGTCATTTCTTCGGCAGCGCTGGCCACAGTACTCATATTGGTGGCGGTTTCTTCCGTGGCCGCGGATACCGACCGGATATTCGAACTCATTTCCTCGGCGTTATCTGCAACGGCTTTGGCCTTGGAAGAGGTTTCTTCAGCCCCTTTGGCCATCTCCGTTGAAATATCCGCCAGGGTGACGGAAGAGCTTGAGAGTTCACCTGCATTTTTTGCCAGCTCCGCAATCACATGCTGGATTTTTTCAACAAAAACATTAAACCACCGGGCCAGTTCCCCCACCTCACCCTTGGTTTTAATTTCCAGCCGTTTGGTCAGGTCCCCTTCTCCTTCGGCCGCATCCCTCAGGCCATGGACCACATGGTTGATGGGCTTGACAATGGAGTTGGCGATAAGTCCGCCAATGATGATAAAGGCCAGGAGGCCCACGGCCAGGAAAGCCAGGGTCAGCCTTGATCCGATCTTTTCATAGCGCAGGATTTCCGTTTCGGTCAGTTGATTCAGGGATTTGGCCAGATCCCTGACCTCGGAAACCGCCTTTGAAAGTTCCTGTTCAAGTTTCCGGTTGTTATCCCAATGGGAAACAATGGCGTCTTCCAGCTCCTGGGAATGGGTCAGCTTGGATTTAATTTCCTGCCACCGGTCTTTATATTCTTTTCCGTCGGATTTGATGGCGATTTGGATATTCTTGTCGTTCAGTTCGATCTGTTTGCTAAGCGCTTCATGCTTCTGGACATATTCTTCGCGCTGTCCGCTGACCAAAAGGTTCTGCATGTTGCGGTCATTGATGTTCAGGGAAATAATCATATCCTTTAAAAGGCTGATCATCGTATTGAGCCAATCCGGCAGGGGGTCTCCCTGCATGATGAAGCTCAGGGACTTGCTTTCTATGTCTTTGATAATGCCGACCAGATCGTCATTAATGATGGAGTTGCCATCGGCAAATTCTTTTCTGGATGAGTCAAAAGCAATCAGGCTGGTGCTGATCTGTTTGAAAACATCCTGGTGTTTCCCGTTGGTGGAACTGAGCTTCTGTATGAATTCATGGGCTTTTTTATTGTCCGAAAGCGTTTGCATGGTTTGCAGGACGCTTTTAAACCGGTTATCGACGTCGAGGATTTTTTTGAGCAGCTCAGGGTCCCGGACACTGATGTACTGGGCTTCGAGCATCAGGTTTTCAAGAACAGTGATCTGTATTGCCGATGTCTGGCCGGACATGCTGGTGTTTAGATTTTTAAGACGATTGGTATAACCGGTTACAGCGGCGTTCAGGCCCACAATAAGGATCGCCAGAACCAGCAGCATCAGTATTTTTGCCTTTATGGTCTGAAAAAAAGCCATGATGTCCCTTCCTGTATAGAGACCCGGCATGAAACGGCCCATGCCGGGTATATCATTTTATTCCAAGGAAATGGTTAAAGCCCTGCTTTTTTGATATCATCAAGTCCTATATCCCAGACGCCTGCGCCCACAAAAATCTCTGTTTTGGGAACAAGCATGCAGAAACTGGCTTTTTTGGACGCTTCCTTTTCGCCGGGTTTGGCCCACATATATTCCATCCAGAATCCTTCAGGTGTCGCTTTCACACCATTGATCATTTCGTTGGAGAAAAGTTTGCCGTTGGCATCTTTGGTGCCCAGCATGTTTTTGCCTTCCAGTTTGGGATTGATATGGATAACCATGGTTCCGTCCAGGTTCTGGGCAAATAAATAGCAGTCCTTCCAAACGAAAGCACCTTTAGGGTCACGGATTAAGGGATAGGCAGCCTCACCTTTTTCTGCGATCAGTTTTACGGCCTCTTTTACCTTTGCCATCACTTCTTGAGGAGTGGCCTTGTCCGCTGCGAAAGCGTTTGACGACAGGATCAGCCCAAAGACACAAAACAGTACGACCATAAAAGTTTTCTTCATAATTGCCTCCAAATGTTTTGAGTAAATTTGATCAAACCGGAATCGGATCAGTTATTGCCAACTAAGCTGTAGACCAGCTTTTTCTTTGGCAGGATAATATGAATGCGAAAAATTTGTCAAGTATTTTTTTACGGGCGATCATTCGCTGCGAAGGGCTTCCACCGGGTCCAGACGGGACGCGCGCCAGGCCGGAACCACTCCGGACAGAAGGCCGATGAAAATCGCCAGGAGTTCTGCCAGGAAAACATAGAGAACCGGGGTGTGGGTGGGCAGGGAAGGGAGGGCGAGGCTGAGGATAAAGGCGCCTCCCATGCCGAGGGCAAGTCCGGCCAGCCCGCCCAGGGACGAGAGAGCCATGGCTTCCCCGATAAAGAGGAGCAGAATCTGGCCCCGGCCCGCGCCGATGGCCCGGAGCAGGCCGATTTCCGCGGTTCTTTCCTGGACAGCAATGGTCATGATGGTCAGGATGCCGATGCCGCCCACAAATAATGAAATCCCGCCCAGGGCCCCCACGGCCAGGGTCAGGACATTCAGCACCGACCCCAGGACGGCCAGCATGTCCTCCTGGGTGGTGAGGGTAAAATCCACAATTCCGTGGCGGCCCGTCAGAAGGGCCTTGGCCTTTCTGACCACCTGTTCCGACGGGATGCCTTTTTGATAGAGAAGATCGATTTCCATGAGGCTTTCCCGGTTGAACATGGCCATGGCCCTGGCCACGGGGATATACACCGCGTCGTCCAGGTCAAAGCCCAGCATCTGTCCCTTGGATTCCATGATTCCGATGACCCGGTATCGTTCCCCGCCGATGCGAACCGGCTTTCCCAGGGGAGTCTCGGATTTGAACAGCTCGTCTCTCACCCGGCTGCCCAGGACGACAAAGGGTCTGGCCGACCGGGGGTCTTCCTCCGGCAGAAACCGTCCGCCGGCAACCCGCATCCGCCAGACTTCAGGCACCTGGTGATTCACACCGAAGATATAGGTCCGTCGGGTTTTCTCCTTATATTCCACCGGGCCGTTTCCCTGGACCAGGGGAACCACCCCCAGCACCTCGGGAATTTCTTCCAGGGCCAGGGCATCGTCCATGGTCAGGGGCCGGATATTGCTGATCATGGCGCCGGGTGTGCCGTGGGTGGTGGTCACGCCCGGATTGATGCCGATAAGGGTGGTGCCGAACTGGGTGAATTCGGACAGGACAAACTGGTGAATTCCTTCGCCGATGGAGGTCAGAAGCACGACGGAGGCGATGCCCACGGCAATGCCCAGGGCCGTGAGAAAGCTTCTCATCCTCTGGCTGAAAACCCCGCTTTGGGAAAGCCGGATCGCATCGGTAAATCTCATGGGGTCCTCATCGCCGTGACAATGCCTGAACCGGGTCCAGGGCCGCGGCTCTCCGGGCCGGAAGGACCCCGAAAAGAATCCCCGTGGCCTGGGCTGTGAAAATCGAGGCGGCAACGGACCAGACCGGGATATGAACCGGGAAATCCGGGAAGAGCCGGAGGATGACGCCCATGCCGGAATAGGCAAGGACAAGCCCCAGAATTGCCCCGGTCATGGAGAGGATGGCGGCCTCGGTGAGAAAAACCCCCAGAACCTGGAATCCGGTGGCGCCGACGGCTTTTAAAAGCCCGATTTCCGCTTTTCGCTGGGAAACCGAGATGAGCATGACGTTCATGATGAGGATCCCGGCCACGGCAAGACTGATGGCGGCGATCCCGGCCACGGTCAGGGTCAGGGCCGTCAGGATCCGGTCAAAGGTGGACAGGATGGCATCCTGGGTGATGACGGTGATATCGTCCTCCCCGTCGTGGCGGTCCCGGATGGTTTTCAGGACGGCCTCTTTGGCCCCCTGGATATGGTTGCGGTGTTTGGCCTCAATCATGATGCGGAAAAGAGCCGAGGTATTGAACAGGGACTGGGCCGAGGCCACGGGGATGATGACCAGGTCGCTCATGTCCAGGCCGATGGACTGGCCCTTGGGAGCCAGGATGCCGATGATCCGGAACCGCCGGTCCTGGATCCTGATCCATTCCCCCAGGCCGGCCGGTTGCTGAAAATTTCCGTTTTTATTTTATGCCCGATCACCGCCACTCCGGAACCCTCGGACGGGTCTTGGGCAGGCAGGAATTTCCCCTGTCCCATGGCCAGTTGGCGGATATCGAACATGTCGGCCGTGGTGCCGAGAATGGTGACCTCCCGGTCCTTTCCATTCCAGGACACCGGGGCCGAGCCCACCACGATGGGAGCCACCTTGGCAATGGAAGAATTCCGGGTCAGGGAAAGGGCGTCTTCCAGGGTCAGGTCCCGGGGGGTCTGGCCGAGAAGCGGGGGCGGTCCCCCCGTGGTCTCCGACCGCCCGGGCAGGACAAAGAGAATATGGGTGCCCAGAGAGGTGAATTCCCGGTTGACGTATCGCCTCGCCCCTTCCCCCAGAGAGGTCAGGAGCATGACCGAGGCCACGCCCATGGCCATGGCCAGGAGAACCAGAAAGGTCCGGGCAGGATAGCCGGACAGGGCCCGCAGGCTGAATATAAAGGTATTTCCGGCTTTCATGAACTGGGGTCCGGTGGCCTGTCGGACAGGATACGGCCGTCGGTCATGACAATGCTTCGCCGGGCCCGCTCCCCCAGGGCCGGGTCATGGGTGACGATGATGAGCGTAATCCCGGACCGGTTAAGATTTTCCAGGATTTCAATGACATCGCTGCCGGAATGGCGGTCCAGGTTGCCGTGGGTTCATCGGCCAGGATCAGGGACGGCGCATGATGGTGGCCCGCGCAATGGCCACCCGGCTGGCGCTGAACCGCCGGAAAGCTGGTCCGGCCGGTGCC
>JAAUSZ010000128.1 GCA_012031875.1 Desulfobacula sp. | reverse complement strand
CGGCGGCGGCAGAGGCGGACAGGGCGGTGGCCGGGGCAGGTAAGAAGAAACCGACAGATTGCCTTGTATAGGGATTCCCTATCCTGTCATGAAAGCACCTTTTCGACAATCTTAGGCCGGTTCTTAAAAAATCCCTGCTTTTATTAAGAACCGGTTTCTTTTATTGCCAATCCCCCGGAAAACAAGTTTCCAACAGATAGGGGTTGACGGCTTATGGCCTTAGAGGTCAACCCCCTGCCTTGAACCGCCATGCCTGCCGGAGGCTTAAAAGAAGGATACCCATGAACCATACGGATCTCCATGACCCGGAAAAATTCCGGTCGCAACTGCTGCCCCTGTTTTTTCTGACCTCGATATTTTTCCTGAACTTTACCATCAGGATTATTATTTCCCCCCTGCTCCCCACCATCAGCGAAGACATGGGCCTGACCCGGGATCAGGCCGGATCTTTCTTTCTGATATCCGCCTCCGGGTATTTTATTGCCCTGCTATGCTCGGGATTTGTCTCTTCCCGGCTTCTTCACAAAAGAACCATTGCCCTCGCGGCCATGGGCAGCGGACTGGCCGTGATGGCCGCGGGGTTGAGTCCGAATCTCATGGCCATGCGCCTGGGACTTTTTGGGGTGGGCATGGCGTCTGCGCTTTATCTTCCTTCGGGCATTGCGGTCCTGACCTCATCCACGGACACCCGGAACTGGGGAAAGGCCATCGGAATTCATGAACTGGCGCCGAACCTGAGTTTTCTGCTGACCCCCATCATCTGTGAAGGACTACTCCTGTGGCTCTCCTGGAGGAATGTGCTGCTCTTTGTGGGTATGGCCTCCATCCTGCTGGGGCTCTCTTTTTATAAATTTTCAACGGTAAAGGACTTTAAAGGGGAAGCCCCCCATCTCAAAGCCTTTCTGCCCCTTGCGGCAACCCCCTCCTTCTGGATGATGATGGCCCTGTTTACGGCCGGGGTCACCGGAACCCTGGGAGTGTATTCCATGCTGCCCCTCTATCTGGTAAAAGAACACGGCCTGCTTCAAACCGAGGCCAATACCCTGATGACCCTGTCCCGGATGTTTACCCTGCCCATGCCCTTTATTGTCGGATGGCTGTCGGACCGTTTCGGCCTTAAACCCGTCCTTGCGGTTGTCCTGATCATTACCGGCCTTTCAACCCTCTTAATCGGGGTATTCACCGGCTCCTTCTTAACAGTGATCATCTTTATCCAGCCCCCGGCCTCGGTGAGTTTTTTCCCGCCCGCCTTTGCGGCCTTATCCCTCATCGGCTCCAGGGAAACCCGGAATATCATGGTTTCCTTTACCATACCCATTGCTTTTCTCATCGGCGGGGGATTGGTGCCGAATCTGATCGGCATCTTCGGGGAAAATGATTTTTTCCCCCTGGGATTCATGCTGGCTGGGGGATTTATCATGGCCGGCGCAGCTTTCCCGGCTTTTTTAAAATTCCGGGAAGCGCATTAACGGGATACAGCCCTTTCTAACCATTCAGGGCCAGCCAGTTTCTGAAAACCAGGCCCTGGATGATATATTTTCCGTTCTTGACCAGTATTTCCTTTTCAAAAAGGCTGTTCAGGCATCTTGTGACAATGGATGCCGTGAGGAAAAAACAGAACAATTGAATATACATGGGGTGGTTGCCGAACCGCCCCACAATCTCTGTCAACCGGGCGGTTGAAACGGAGATATTCCCGGCATCGAACATTTTCTTCATCCAGGGAAGATAATGCTCCGTTTCAATCTCATGAAGCGGATAGCTTGCCGCCTGCTGGTAAAACGCCCTGCCCTTGGACTGGAACATAGCGGAAAGCAGATGCTGCCGGATTCAAGGACATTCAACTGCTGGAAAATCCGGGTCATACATTCCCTTTCAGATGTCGTGCCGTAAAGATCAATATACAATGCCTTGATATCGGGGTTCTGCTCTTTTTTCCTGTTGCAGAAATCAGGACCGGTGACAATATTGCTGAAGGTAAACGGATTTTTCATTTCATCCCCGGCTTTACGCAATAATCGATAGTTAGCTTTGTGTAAAAAGCATTACACATCATGCGTAAAGCCAAGAAATTCGTTAAAGAGCCTCTCTGCCGGCACCGGGCAAAACCGGGAGTGCGGGTACCCCTACCAGATTTCGGGATAGGCCACGTTCACAAAACTTTCTTCCATTTTGAATTTGTGGTCTTTTTCCATGGCGGCAAGGCTGTTGAAGACGGCTTTCAATTCCGGGTCATCGCAATTGGCGGCAAGGGTCTGATATTTCTGCATGGCAATCTCTTCATTTTTCATGGCAAGACCGATGGCGTCTTTGAGATTCATATCCGGCGACACTTCCGGCAGGGCAACGGTTTCCGAAATTTTAAAATCCCGGGTGCCGTTAAAGGTGGCGGGTTTGATCCGGCCCTTTTCCAGAAGGGCGGTTAAGATCTTTTCATGATTGGCTTCTTCCTTGGAAAAACCCAGGAATAATTCTTTAAGATAGGCATCCCGAATTTTTTCAGAAATTTTCAGATAGAATTCTTTGGCTTCAATCTCACCGGCAATGGCATCCCTGACGGCTTTTTTATAAAGATCGGCATCCATATGGATCACTCCTTGTCAACTCATGGTTAAAGGGTTTTGAATGAAATACAATTATCACCCGGCAGCCTGTCTTGTCAAACCATGGGATAAAAAATAAAGACCTAACGGGCACAAACCCGAGCCCACCCACCCCCTGCCATCAGGCAAAAGAGAAAATTATGGTTTATCCTGAATCCGGATTGTGGTATAGGTTTTGTCAATTTGTCATTTATTCTCAGGGCGGGGTGAAATTCCCCACCGGCGGTAATCCGGATTTTGATCCGGAAAGCCCGCGAGCGCTCCATGACATTGATGGAGGTCAGCAGATCTGGTGGAACTCCAGGGCCGACGGTAAAAGTCCGGATGGAAGAGAATATTTAAGCGGCCCCCTGGTCTCTTTTTGGGTAAAGAGATACGGGCGCCGTGGTTGTTCTTTATTCCTACGCCCTGATTCATGACGTTAACCATGTATTGAAAGGACGAGTATCATGAATCAGAGTCTTCTATCTCAATTCGGCAACCCCATGGAACGGGTTGAGACTGCACTGAAAGCACTTCAACAAGGGAATGGCGTTCTTGTCACGGATGACGAGGACAGGGAAAATGAAGCGGATCTGATCTTTGCCGCAAAATCCGTCACTGAAAAACAAATGGCCATGCTGATCCGGGAATGCAGCGGAATCGTATGTCTTTGCCTGACGGAGGAAAAAATCTCCTCCCTGGATTTGCCCATGATGGTCAACCGCAACACCAGTCATTACCAGACGGCTTTCACCGTATCCATTGAAGCCGCCTCCGGTGTGACCACCGGCGTCTCGGCCCGGGACAGGGTCAGGACCATCCAGGCGGCCATAGCGGACGATGCCGCCCCCGGGGACCTTAACCGGCCCGGCCATATTTTCCCATTAAAGGCAAAAAAAGACGGGGTCCTGGAACGGGCCGGGCATACCGAGGCCACCGTTGACCTGATGCGGCTGGCAGGCCTCAAACCCTTCGGCGTTCTCTGCGAATTGACCAACCCCGACGGAACCATGGCCAAATTGCCCCAGGTGATCGAATTTGCCGGGCGCCATGATATTCATGTGCTGGCCGTGGAAGACATCATTGCCTATCGGCGGGCCCATATCCAAAAAGCGGTTTAAAAAAAGGCCGGCTGCATTCCTCAAGAGGAGTGCAGCCGGCCAATCTATCAAAAAAACTAGGATACCTTTTCGAGTTTTACGGCGCAGACCTTGAACTCGGGAATCTTGGCAATGGGGTCATAGGCCGGGTTGGTCAGCTTGTTGACATTGCTTTCCTCAAAATGGAAGGGCATGAAGACCACCCCCTTTTCCACCCGCTCGGTGATCATAATCCGGGTTTCGATCTCTCCCCTCCGGGAGGCCATCCTGACCCTATGGCCATCACAGACATCCAGGGCCTCGGCATCGGCGGGGTTCATTTCCAGAAACCCTTCCGGCACTTCAAAATCAAGGGATTTGGAATTCCGGGTCATGGTGCCGGTATGGTAATGGGCATAGACCCGTCCCGTGGTCATGCAGAAGGGATATTCCTCGTCCGTCAGTTCCGCCGGGGGTTTATAGCCGATGGCATGGAAAAGCCCCTTGCCCCGGGTGAATTTACCGTCCTTGTGAAGAAAGGGGGTTCCCGGATGTTCCGGGGACGGGCAGGGCCATTGGAGCCCCGGCCCTTCAAGGCGCTCATAGGTGATGCCGCCATAGGACGGGGTGAGGCTTGCAATTTCCTTGAAGACGGCCTCAGGGGATTCATATTCCATTTTATAGCCGAACCGGCTGGAGATGTCCTGGATGATCTGCCAGTCCTGGCGGGAATCGCCAACCGGTTCCACCGCTTTTCTCACCCGAGTCACCCGCCGTTCCGTATTGGAAAAGGTTCCGTCCTTTTCCGCAAAGGAAACCCCGGGCAGCACCAGATGGGCCAGCCTGGCCGTGGGGGTCAGGAAAATATCCTGGACAATGAGAAGTTCCAGCTTTTCCAGGGCCTTGACCACATGGTCGGCATCCGGGTCCGATACCACCGGGTTCTCCCCCATGATCCAGAGGGCCTTGACCTCTCCTTTCTCAATGCCGTGCAGCATTTCCGGGATGGTCAGGCCGATTTTGGAGGGAAGCTCGCCCACGCCCCAGGCTTCGGCAAATTTTTTATTGGCCGCCCCCAGGGTAACGGGCTGGTATCCGGTATAGACATTGGGAAGGCCTCCCATGTCACAGGCGCCCTGGACATTGTTCTGGCCCCGCAGAGGATTCACGCCGGTGGCGTATTTCCCGATATTGCCGGTGAGCATGGAAAGATTGGCCAGGGATTTGACATTGTTCACCCCGTTGGTATGCTGGGTAATCCCCATGCAATAGACAATGGACGCCTTATCCGCTTTGGCATAGGTTTCGGCCAGGGTTTGGATATCTTCAACCGAAACCCCGGTGATCCCGGATACCTCATCCAGGTTCACGGCATGGATGAGGTTTTTAAACGCCTCAAATTCTTCCGTGTTCTCGGCAATGAAGGCTTTGTCTTCAAGGCCCTGGTCCAGGATCACCTTCATCATCCCGTTCAGCAGGGCCACGTCGGTGCCGGGCCGATGACGGACATAGAGCCGGGCAAAGGCGGCAATCTGGTTCTTTCTCGGGTCCGCCACCAGGACCCTGGCCCCTTTTTCAATGGCCCTGAAAATCCGGGTGGCCACCAGGGGATGGGACGTGGCTGTATTGGACCCGATGATGAAAATGGTATCGGCGTCTTCCAGTTCCGACATGGCGTTTGTCATGGCGCCACTGCCAAAAGATGCGGCAAGACCTGCCACAGTGGAGGAATGTCAGAGCCGGGCGCAATGGTCGATATTATTGGTGCCTACACCGGCCCGGGCAAATTTCTGCATGAGGTAATTTTCCTCATTGGTCACCTTGGCCGAGGCCAGAAAGCCCACTGCATCGGGTCCTGTGCCCTCTTTGACGGCCTTGAGCCCAGAGGCGGCAAAATCCAGGGCCTCATCCCAGGACACTTCCACCAGCTCCCCGTTCTTTCTCATCAGGGGCCGGGTCAACCGTTTTTCAGATTGAACAAACTGATGCACATTCCATCCCTTGATGCAGAGCTTGCCCTCATTGACCGGGCTGGTCTTGCAGGGAATGGTGCCCGTGAGCCGGCCGTCCAGGGACTCAAGAAAAAAATTGCATCCGCATCCGCAATAGGTGCAGGTTGTCAGCGTATTCCGGTAATCCATTGTCTTTCCTCTTATATTAACCCTGTTTAGCTTTTGGGTGCAGGACCCATCATGCTCAAGGGTGATATTTCGTTCTTATTCATCCCGGATGTAAATCCGAATTCCGTGTTCATGATCTTGGATGTCTTTTTATAGAGCAGCCTCAGGGGAATATCCGCCGGACAGGCCTCTTCGCAGAGTCCGCAATCAATGCACCGGTCCGCCATGTGCATGGCCCGGGTCAGGTGGAAGACCGGGATGTCCACGGGAAGGTCCCCCTTGGAGACCAGGTCCTCGCATTCCAGGCTGCATTCCTTGCAGAAGCACATGGGGCAGATATCCCTGCATCCATAGCATTTGATGCATTTTGAAAACTGGTCTACCCAGTAATCAAAGCGCTGTTTCATATCCCTGCCTTCTGCTGCCTCCACCCGTTTCTGGGCCACCCCTTCGGATTTTTCACCGGCCGTCATCTCGTCGGGCCAGGGTTTTTTGCATTCGCATTGCAGGGCCAGGGTTTCGGGGCAGGATATCCCGATGGGGACCACCTTGTCCGCTGCCAACTGGTTCAGGCGAAAGAGGATATGAAGCCCCCTTTCATCACAGCCCCGGACCAGGACCCCGAAGACCTCGCCGGGATATTGCCGGGCAATGGTGGTGAGCACCTTGTTCAGCGGATATCTTGCATCTCCGGAGGTTTCCCTGTCCCCGAGACTCAGGTGCTGAAGGTCATCCCCTTTCTGGAACAGGCAGGGCGCCACGTGGCCGTTGGCATTGGCCAGGGCCACGACACCCTTGACGGAGCCGCCGGAAAGGAGTTCATTTATTTTTTGTTTTACGCGATCGATCATAACTATACCTATCCTAAAGCAAGGGTTTTGACGGGTTCTTTTTTCAATGGGGAAGGCCCCAGCTTTTTAAGGACGTCAATAAAATGGTTGATTTCCTCAACAAACTCCGGCGCCTCGGCGGAAGATACCCATCTGGCCCGAAGGCGCTCTTTTTCCAGACCGCAGAAATCCAGCACCTGGGAAAGAACGGCCACCCGTTTTTCAGCAGAATAATTACCATACAGGTAATTGCATTCGCTCAAATGTCAGCCGCCCACGAAAATGCCGTCCACCCCCTGCTGGAATGCCCTCAGCATATGGTGGGGAGACACGCTCCCGGAGCACATGACACGGATGATCCGGATATTTGCCGGGTACTGCATACGACTGACCCCAGCCAGGTCAGCAGCGGCGTATGCTCACCAGGTACACAGAAAACAGACGATATGGGGTTCAAACTGTGTGTCGTTCATTTATTTCTTTCCTTATATATGCTAACGGTTTCTCTCTTTGTGTGCTTTATCAGGCCGGACTGTTTTTCCGGCATTTTCCCCGCACGGCTCAAGCCGCCCCGATCTGGGCCAGGAGCTGATCGGGCTTGAATCCCCGGAGCTGGGCGCTGTGGGACGGACAGGTGGCGGCGCAATTTCCGCATCCCTTGCAGAGAATTTCATTGACCCGGCAGATGCGTTTTTCCGGGTCATAGGTAATGGCTTCATAGGGACACATGGTCAGGCAGGCCTTGCAGCCCACACAGGAATCCGGATTGATCTCCGCCACAATGGCGCTTTTCACCAGTTTTTCCTTGAACAGGATGGCCGCCACCCGGGAGGCCACGCCGATGCCCTGGGTCCTGGCTTCCGTGGAGGTGGCCGGATACCGGCCGGACCCGCAGACAAAAACCCCGTCTGCCGCAAAATCCAGGGGACGGAGTTTGGCATGGGCTTCCAGGAAAAATCCGTTCTGGTCCGTGGGCACCCGCATCATATTGGCCAGGGCCGCGCTGTCTTTTCTCGGCACCAGGGGGGTGGACAGGACCACCAAATCGGTATCCAGCTCCAGGGTTTTGCCGGTAATGGTCTGGAAAAATTTTACCTTGCCGCCCTCCACCACGGGCGCATTGTCCGGGCTGTACACGTCGAATCTTACGCCCTTGCCCCTGGCGTCCCAGAGCATCTGCTCCTTGTAGGTGCCGTACATCTGCATATCCCGGTAAAGGATTCTCACATCGGTCAGGGGATATTTTTCCTTGATGAGCATGGCGTTTTTCACGCCGATGAGGCAGCAGATCCGGGAACAGTATTCCCGCCCGGCTGTCCTGGCGCCGGCGCACTGGATAAACACCACCCGTTTTGCGGAGAGGTCATTCTTTGCCAGCTTCTGCTCCAGCTCCATGAGGGAGATCACATTTTTACCGTTATACCCGAAGAGCCCTTCCGGGATCAGGGGAACGGCTCCGGTGGCCACCACCATGCACCCGACCATTTCTTCAAGCGATCCCTTTTCCGTATCGATCTTAACATTGAAATTACCGATATATCCGCCGGTTTCCCGGACCGTCGCCGAGGTATGGCAGGTGATATTGGATCTGGACCTGACATCTGCGATGATTTCATCAAGGGTTTCCCTGGCGGTTTTTCCCGTATCCAGGCGGTTCACCTGCTGCAGGAGACCCCCCAGGGACGGCGTCTTTTCCACCAGGATGATATCCAAACCCATGTCGGACAGGGCCTGGGCCGCGGACAAGCCTGCGATCCCGCCGCCGATGACCAGGATTCTCCGGATCAGGGAGGATTCAATGGCCTCCTGGGGCTCAAGCCCGGCGCTTTTGGCGACGCCCATGCGGATGAGTTCCTTGGCTTTCTGGGTGGCGTCGGCCCTTTTGCCCATGTGGACCCAGGAACACTGGTCCCGGATATTCACCATTTCAAAGAGATAGGGATTCAGGCCTGCTTCGGCGCAGGAACTTGAAAACAGGGCTGATGGGTCCGGGGCGAGCAGGAGGCCACCACCACCCGGTTGAGGTTCTGTTCCTGGATGGCTTTTTTGATCTCCCCTATCCCGGATTCCGAGCAGGTATAGAGGTTTTCCTTGGTATACACCACATGGGGAAGGGTTTTGGCATATTCGGCCACATCGGCGCAATCGAGATGCCCTGCAATATTGGACCCGCAGTCACAGACAAACACCCCGATGCGAGGTTCTTCATAGAGCGATATATTCTTCTTGTTCATAGGGGGCAACCTTTCTTCATGATGCCTTTTGATCGGTTTTTTTCATTACGGCCTGGACGGCCCTGGCTGCTGCAGAGCTGGCCTGGGCCACGGATTCGGGAATATCCATGGGGCTGTGGGCGCACCCGCAGACAAATACTCCGGGCCTTGTGGTGTCCAGGGGATTGGCCGGGTCGGTCTTGAAAAATCCGAACCGGTCCATCCGGATATCCAGGGTTTCGGCAATTTTTCCGGCCCCCTTGACGGGTCCGCAGGCCGTGGCCATGATCACCAGGTCAAAGGCTTCTTTTTTAACCTTCTGCTCCTTGGTGTCTTCGTAAATCACCACGGGGCACTCATCGGCATCCTTGGTGATTTCCGCCACCCGGGACCGTTTGTAGACAATATTGGAATTGTTTCCCCCGCGGATCTTGTATTCTTCAAAGCCTTTGCCCACGGCCCGGATATCCATTCCAAAGATCACGGAATGAGTATCATTGTCATGTTCATGGGCAATGATGGATTCCTTGATGGCATGCATGCAGCAATAGCCGGAGCAGAAAGGGTAGAATCTCAGATCCCGAGAGCCCACGCACTGGATAAAGGCCAGTTTTTTGGCGCTCTTGAATCCCTTGGCCTTTTCTTTCAATGCCAGAAGCGGGATCTCATGTTCGAGATGGGCCGAATAGCGTTCCAGCCATTTGTCCCTGTCTTTTCCAGGGCTTCCGTCGGATTCAAGCTGCCGTTCTGATAGGCGGTATAGAACTCGGCGCTGGTCATGCCATGGTCTTTTCAAATTTTTCAAGGCCTTTGAGGGATTTCCGGACTTTATTCTCCAGCTCGGCAATTTCAGCCTTGACCTTCCGGTCGCTGGGGCGGTAGACATGGCCCTCCGTGGGGCCCGAGGCGGACAGAAACCGCTCGAATTCCATGGCTGTCACCACATTGTCGATCTCTTTGTACCGGTATTCGGGAATCCTCGAAGGGTCAAAGACATCATAGCCCGTGGCCAGAATGACGGCGCCCACGGGCAGTTCCAGGATTGTGTCCTTCTGCTCGAAATTGATGGCCCCGGCCTGGCATTTTTTCTGGCAGATCCCGCATTTTTTCCCGGTCAATACCCGGCAGTGATCCGGGTCAATGGTATGGGTGGAGGGAATGCCCTGGGCAAACCAGGAATAGATGGCCCTTCTTTCCGCATGGCCTTCGTTGTAAAGATCAATCACAGGCGTGGGGCAGACTTCCCGGCAGGCCCCGCAGCCCGTGCATTTATCCTCTTCCACATACCTGGCTTTTTTCCGGACCGTGGCCGTAAAATTCCCGGCTTCTCCGGTTAATTTTTCCAGCTCGCTATAGGCCAGAAGTTTGATATTGGGATGTCGACCGACATCCAGCATCTTGGGCGAAAGTATTCAGATGGCGCAGTCGTTGGTCGGGAAGGTTTTGTCGAGCTGGGCCATTTTCCCGCCAATGGAAGGAAGCTGCTCCACCAGGTAAACCTTGAATCCCATTTCGGCCAGATCCAGCGAGGACTGGATCCCGGCAATGCCGCCGCCAAGGACAAGTATATCCTTTGTCACAATCGTTTCTCCTGTTGTCTTCATCTATGATTCGCCCTCAGGCCACCTTTTTGATATTGGCCGGCCCCAGGGCTTTTATGGTTTCCGTAAATTCGTTTGCCGTTTTGGCAAACCGGGTTCCTTCGGCGGAGGAAATCCATTCCAGCCGGAGTCTTTTCGGGTCAATGCCCAGGAGGTTTAAAAACTTGCTGGTCATCTCGAACATCTTCTGGGCCTTTACATTACCGTCCAGGTAATGGCAGTCACCGATATGTCAGCCCGAGACCAGGACACCGTCGGCCCCTTTTTCAAAGGCTTTGAGAATATAATTGGGGTTGATCCCGCCGGAACACATGACCCTGATGATTCTCATATTGGGCGGATACTGGAACCGGCTCACGCCGGCCAGGTCCGCCGCGGCATAGGAACACCAGTTGCAGGCGAAGGTCAGGATCTGCGGGTTAAAATCTTGAGACATGTCAGGGTCCTTTCTATGATTCCAGTGCTGTTTCGATCATGGTCAGCACCTCATTGTTATAATGGAAAACACCGGCCGCACCGGTGGGACAGGCCACGGAACAGGCGGCGCAGCCTTTGCACAGGGCCTGCTGGACCGAGGCGATCTTGACCCCGTCTTCCCGGATATGAACGGCAATGGCCCCAAAGGCGCAGGCGTCTTCACAGGCCCCGCAACCCCGGCACAGGGCTTCATTGACCTGGGAGACCACGCCGTCCACGGTGACGGTGTCCTTGGACAGGACCACGGTGGCCCGGGATGCTGCCGCCTTGGCCTGGGCGATGCTTTCTTCCACCGGTTTGGGATAATGGGCCATACCGGCCAGGAAGATGCCGTCCGTGGCAAAATCCACGGGCCTCAGCTTGGCATGGGCTTCCATGAAGAACCGGTCGTCGTTCAGGGAAAGTTTGAACATCTGAGCCAGGGCTGCATTGTCTTCCGGAACAATGGCCGAGGCCAGGACAAGAAGATCGGTTTCAATCTCAAGATCCATGCCCAGCACATGGTCCCGGACCGTCACGGAAAGGGAAGATCCCTCTTTTTGAACCAGGGGTTTATGCTCCAGGTCATAACGGACAAAGATAACCCCCTTGTCCCGGGCTTCCTTGTATTTTTCTTCCCTCTGGCCATAGGTCCGGATATCCCGGTAGAGCACATAGACATCCATGTCCGGGTTGACTTCCTTGAATTTCAGGGCCGATTTCACGGAATGGGTGCAGCAGACCTTGGAGCAATAGGGGCGCTCCGGCTCCCGGGACCCCACGCACTGGATGAACACGGCGGTATTCAAGGAACCGGCAAAGGCGCTGTCCCCGGCCATGGTCTGATCCAGCTCCAGGTGGGTCAGGACCCGATCATCTTCACCGTATAAATATTCGGCGGGTTTTCTTTCCTTGGCGCCGGTGGCGATAATTACGGCCCCGTGATCAATGGTCTGGTCCTTGCCGTTGACGGACAAGGTCGTCTTGAAATTTCCGATGAACCCGGCTGTATCCTTGACCGTGGCCCCGGTAAAGACCTGGATCAGGGGGTTTTCCCGGACCTCTTTCACCATGCCGGCCACATTTTCGGCAATGGGCTCGCCCTTCCAGGTCTGGTTCAGGTGAAGGGCATTTCCGCCCAGCACGGCCTCTTTTTCCACCAGGACAGTGAAAAATCCCTGTTTTGCCAGGCCCAGGGCCGAGGTCATCCCGGCCACACCGCCGCCGATGACCAGGCCTTTCTGGACGATTCCCACGGTGGGCTGGGGCAAGGCCCGCATCAGGGAGACCTTGGCCACGGCAATGCGAACCAGATCCTTGGCCTTGGCTGTCGCCAATTCAGGCTCCTTGGAATGGACCCAGGAACACTGGTTCCGGATATTGGCCATTTCAATGAGATATTTATTAAGCCCGGCGTCCTTCAGGGTTTCCTGGAACAGGGGCTCGTGGGTTCTCGGGGTGCAGGCGGCCACAACGATCCTGTTGAGACCGTTTTTTTCGATCACCTGTTTCATTTTGTCCTGGGTGTCCTGGGAACAGGTGAACATATTCTCTTCCACAAAAGCCACATGGGGAAGGGTCCTGGCATAGGCCGCCACCTCGGGCACATTGACGACGCCGCCGATATTGGTGCCGCAATTGCAGACAAAGACCCCGATCCTGGGGTCCTGACCCATGATATCGGTCTCGGCCGGATAGGTTCGGGTTTTGGTCAGGGTTCCCCTGGCCGGAGACAGGCTGGTTCCCGCGTCGCAGGCCGCAGCGCTGGCTTCCATGACGGCCATGGGAATATCCTTGGGTTCCTGAAGGGCGCCACAGACATAAAATCCTTTGCGGGAGGTTTCCACCGGGGAAAAACTGTTTGTGACCACAAAATTATTGGCGTTCAGCTCAATTCCCATGCCCTTTACAACGGCGGCCAGGTCGGCCGGGGTTTCCATGCCCACGGACAGGACCACCATGTCAAAGACTTCGGTGATATTTTTTCCGTCTTCGCTCACATAGGTGGCGATGAGCCTGTGGTTTTCATCCTGGGTAAGGGTATGGATCCGGGACCGGACAAACCGGACGCCCTGGTCCTTGGCCCGCTCATAGTATTTTTCAAAGTCCTTGCCATAGGTCCTCATGTCCATGAGGAAAATGGAGGCTTCAAACTCGCCGGAGATATGGTCCTTGGCCATCATGGCTTCTTTTACGGCATACATGCAGCAGACGGAGGAGCAGTATGAATTGCCGCATTTGTTCTGGTCCCGGGACCCCACGCACTGGAGCCAGGCGATCTTTTTGGGCTCGGCCTTGTCCGGAAAACACTCGATATGGCCGTGACTGGGCCCCCCGGCGGACAGGATCCGTTCAAATTCAATGGAGGTGACCACATTGGGGAATTTGGCATACTGGAGATTGTCCAGCCTGGAGGGGTCAAAGGGTTTGAACCCGGCGGCCATGATGACGGAACCCACATTCAGGGTCAGGATTTCTTCCTTGTCCTCATAATTGATGGCCCCGGCGGGACAGACCTTGGCGCAGGTGCCGCATTTGTCCTTCAGGAGCTTCAGGCAGACGGCAGGGTCAATGGCGTATTTCAGGGGGACGGCCTGGGGATAAGGCACATAGATGGCCTTTCGCTTGTCCAGACCCTCATTATATTCATCATCGGTTTTGCCCGGGCATTTTTGGTGCATTCCCCGCAGGCAATGCATTTGTCCATGTCCAACATACCGGGGCGCTTTTTTAACGGTGATGGTAAAATCACCGCTTCTCCCTCGATCTTCTCGACGGTGGAAGGGTGTGAAGCTGTATGTTCAGGTGCCGGCCGACCTCGACCAGTTTGGGTGAGATCGAACTCACATGGC
>JAAUSZ010000015.1 GCA_012031875.1 Desulfobacula sp. | reverse complement strand
TTCTGAGCCAGGATCAAACTCTCCAGTTTTATCCTTTGTACTTCAAACTCTTTAAAGTCTTGTTAAGACCCGCTCTTAATTTCTTCACTGACCAATTTTCAAAGATCAAATCTTGCTGCTTTTTATTTCCGGTTCCTCCCTTAAGAAGAACTCTGGGAGAATATATGAAGTTTTAATGAATGTCAAACAATTTCTTAATCATCCCTTCATAAATTTTTATTATTTAAGACCAGCCCTGTCGGCAGTTGCTCTCCAAATTGAATATTTCTTTCCGTTAGCGCCATTTCCGTCTTTTCATTGATGATTGCGGCATATATCCCCTTTGCCTTTCTAAACTCCAGCCAGTCTATGATCTTCCTCCGGCTTTCCGGATCAATGTCCCGGGTTCTGTCCCCGGTTTTTCGTGATATCTGAGCCACCATCGGTTCAACCGGATCATTTTCCTGCCAGGCCTTCCCTATGATTTGATCCAGCCATTTCACGGCCTCCCTGGCCGGCACAACCCTGTCCATCGATCCATAGAAGAGTTCCCGGGCGCCGATGCGGGACATGGCCCAGAGCAGATGGTCCTGCTTTTTCCCCGGCTTCAATTGCTTTAGAATAGATTTTGCCAGTAAGATTTTATCTTGCACCAAAAGCCTTTCCATATTCCCCGTGGCCATCCATAGCTCGACCTCCTCTTGGGGAGATAATCTCGCTTTATTTTTACCGCTTATCAAATAAGCGGAAATATCCTGAAAAAACTGCCTCTGTTGTCCAGCATTCAAACCTGCCGCTATCCTTCTGATAAATATCCACCATTCAAGCCTTGGCTGAAATGATTTTTCGAAATTTAAACCGGATAGATATATTTTCCATAATTGAATAGCCCGTTCACTGTCAAAAGCATCTCCAAAGCCGGGACGCATACAAAATCCAGTCAGGTTCAACCACCGGGCCTCGTGCTCCGGAGAAGATTTACGGATGTTTTCAACACTCATCAGGCTGTCTGCAATTTTACGCAAAAAAGACAAAGGCCAATTGGATTTTTTCTGTCCGACGATTTCTTCAACCTTTTTTGCAATTGTTCTAAGCCCGTCATGGGGATCGAATTCGGAAAAGACCTCGTGAATCTCATGGCAAGCCTCCATGATCAAATCCTCATCATAGATTTCGGTTTCGGATGAAGAAATTCCCTTTTCTTCATCCCTTAACCGGAATTCCAATTTCCATTTATGCGCGCTGATATCAGACTGGCAATACATGGAAAGGGTTCCCATTTCCGTATATTCTGCTTCGATGGTCACGGGGATGGTTTTTCTTTGGCTTGTTTTTCCAAATCGGATAATGGTTTGAAGCGGGGCCAGGATGGAAAAAGACCCATCCACCGGAAACAGTTCACCCGGCCTGTCTCCGGACCGATAGCTGGAGCTGTAGATATGAAACGCAACCGGTTCATTGGCCCTGACCTCATATTTAATATCGGGGAGATGAATCTTGCTCCCCTCATCCAGCCCTCTCTCAACAATACATACCGCTTTCGGGCCCTTCTCATCTTTGACGGAAACCCCGATATAATAGCTCCTCGGGCTCCCACTGCCGACTTTCACCCCCTGGCCCATCTTTACAAGACCATAATATGACGCACCAATCCCAACCGCCAACTCAGGTACTTTATTTTCAAGAACTTTGGGGGAATCTGCATCTTCTGCCTTAAACCATTTGCCGATGGCTTCCCTGATTCTTTGTTGAACCATATCCGGTTTAAGGGTCCCGCCATTGAACAATATAAAATCAGGCAGGGGGGGCTTTGAGAGATTTTTCAGGACATCAATCCGGTGTTTTTCCAGAAAAGAGATGATATGTCTCGTTATTGCGGATTCTTTTTCAAAGGGCAGGCCAAACTCATTTATTATTTTCCCTTCATCCATGTCTATATTCTGATCAGGTTCGATAAAGGGAAAAAATTCTTCCAATAATTTGCCTTCAACATCGGTTCGATCCAAATCTGCTGAAAGCGTGCCTGAAATCAGGGATCGCCCTTCTCCCTTGATCGTTATTCGGACGGCGGCCTCGCCGGTTTCCAATATTTTTTCTTTAGCTTCCCGGCACCGATGACACAGGATTTTCCATTTTTCAGAAGTTAATCCGGATTTTGTCTTGAATTTTGATTCAACCATTCTGGCCAAGGAAAGATCAATATTATCTCCGCCAAGAATCAGGTGATCGCCCACGGCAATCCTTTCAAATTTGGGAGACCCTTCCGATTCCTTCAAGCTGATCAGACTGAGATCTGTTGTGCCACCCCCCACATCACAAACCAGGATCAAATCCTCCGGTTTAACATGATCCTGCCAATCCTTCTCATGGTTTATCAACCAACTGTAAAAAGCAGCCAAGGGCTCTTCAAGAAGGGTTACAGCCGCACCGAACCCGGCTGCTTTCACCGCTTCCAGGGTGAGTTCCCGGGCTTCCTCGTTAAAGGAAGCCGGAACCGTCAGGATCACCCTCTGGTTTTCAAGGAATTGATCCTCATCTTTGACAAAATGGTTCCAGGCATTTTTAATATGCAATAGATATTCCGAAGTCGCAATGACCGGGGATATTTTTTCAAACCCTTCCGAACCCCAGGGCAGGATCTTGGCCATCCTGTCGGCATGGGGGTTGCACAACCAGCTTTTGGCCGAAGAAACCAGCCGTGAAGGTATTTTAGAACCATGATCCCGGGCAAAACAGCCGGCAAAAAGATCCTCCCTTTTTTTCCACGGATGTTTTAAAGCCTCCTTTGAAATATCATATTTACCCGGAATGTATAAAAAAGAAGGAAGGACCTGTGCTTTTGTAAATTCCCCGTATCCGGTCAATTGAGGGACATTGAAAACTTTGATCAGATTCCGGTTCTCATTCTTTGCTGTTCTTTTTGAAGCTTCATTGGCTAAAGACGTCACATCCACATATGAAACAGCGGAATTGGTCGTTCCAAGATCTATGCCGATAATATAATGATGCTTTTGAAAATCCAATTTCGCTCCTGAATATGATTTTAATTTTACTGAATTTCAACTTCTGCAGGAATAATCACTGAGGCATCCCGGACATCGGACAGTTTCGGGATTTCATTTTTCCCGGCTTTCCATCCCCTATGCTTCAGAACACCCTTAAATGGGGGAGAGCCGGTAACTTTCCCCACCAGGGTAATGGAATCAATATCAAATTCAGGCTCAATCGTGATGGTTTCACCCTCTTCTTTTTCTATTACCGGCTTAGGGTCTATATATTTTTTTATGGCCCTCTTGCAGTCTTCCTGGATGCTCCGGACAGCGGCCCCAATCTGATCATCCTCATACCGGCTTAAATCCTCCGCAAAAAAATCCAGAAGCCTCCCCTCTCGCTGAAGAACCGACAGGCTGTGCAAAAAAAGGCGTCTTTTGCTATCCTGTTCTATTTTATGATCCACAAAATCCGCCTTTGGTTTTTCTCGTGAAAAGGTCGTTTGATTTCCGACTTGAATCTGTCCCATCATCTTTATGGTGAATCTTCTCAAAACAACCCACAACACCGCCCCTAATATCAGAAACATCCCGGTTGTTGCAGGGACTATTCCAAAATAAAAATTACCTGAGACCCATTCAAGACGGTCAATAATAGCGGGCATATCATTCATCAGAGCTTCTTTGCCGCCGTTCATGATCAGGTTGAAAGACAACCACTTCAAAGAAAAATATAAGCCGGCATTAAGAATAGCGCTGACGATCAAAACAAATATGAAAATAATAACAAACGATTTTTTTGATAATATTTTTAAAAAATCCAAAGACTGATTCTCCTCTTCAAGGTCCATAAACAAAAAACCATGCTGTGGTTAGCAGCATGGTTTTCATGATAATACAAAAATACGCTTTATCAAGCAACAGCTTTTTAAAGATCGGGAATCAGGGAATCCTTTATCGATTATTTATCTTTTACGATGATAATATCCTTATTGGCATTGAAGATTTTCTCTCCAACTCCCTGAACTTTCATGATATCTTCAGGAACTTGAAATGGGTTGGTTTTTCTATATTCGATTATTTTTTCAGCAAGTTTTTCACCTACATGTTTAAGCTTCATAAGTTCTTGCTGACTTGCAGTATTTATGTTGATTTTTTCACCATCGGCCGCCATCAGAGGGTAACAGAAAGAAAACAGGAACAGACTGACCGTAATTATTAACGATATTTGCTTGATCTGTTTCATTTTTTTCTCCTTAAAAAATTAAAACGACATAAATATCCCCGATTCCCAAAGCTGTTCAAAATCAAAATAATAATATTAAACCCATATCTAAAAATCAATCAGGGAAAACCCTGAATTTTTGAAAAAACACAGCAAAAAATTAATTATTTTAAGAAACATTGTTTTTCGGCTACCAATGCGGATTCACCAGATACCAGTCAATGGTTTTCTTGATTCCTGTTTCAAAGGATTCCTGGGGAGAGTACCCAAGGTCCGTGGATATTTTACCGGCATCAATGGCATAGCGTCTGTCGTGGCCGGGCCTGTCCGTGACATGGGTGATGAGCGTTTGTGGATGACGGCCTTTGGATGAAGGGCAGTCGGGGTATCTGCCTGGAAGGGACGGGTCCTGCTTGAATCTTTCATCCAGAATGTCACAGATAAGTTTCACAATGTCCAGATTGGCCCATTCGTTATTTCCGCCGATATTGTAGGTCTGTCCTATTTCCCCCGCTGCAAGGATAAGGTCAATCCCGAGGCAGTGATCGTCCACATAGAGCCAGTCCCGGATCTGTCGTCCGTCACCATAGACCGGCAGAGGTCTCCCGTAAAGGATATGGGTGAGGGTCAGGGGGATCAGCTTTTCCGGGAACTGGAAGGGGCCGTAATTGTTGGAGCAGTTGCTGATGGTGGTCAAAAGGCCATAGGTCTTGTGGTAGGCCCGGACCAGATGATCGGACGCCGCTTTGCTGGAAGCATAGGGTGAGTTTGGGCGATAGGCTGTTTTTTCTGAAAATGGAGGGTCATCCGGCTTTAATGATCCATAGACTTCGTCGGTTGAAATGTGATGGAATCGGTGGTTTTGGAGTTTACCGTCTATCCAGATGTTTTTGGCCGCTTTAAGCAGGGTATGGGTTCCCACAATATTGGTGTTGATGAATTCATCCGGGCCAAGAATGGATCGGTCCACATGGGACTCTGCGGCAAAATGGACGATGGTGTCAATTTTATGGATGACGAGAAGAGATTCAACAAGCTCTTGGCCCAGGATATTGCCGTGGATGAATTTAAATTTCGGGTTTTTTTCAGCCTGGGTTAAATTCTGTCTGTTTCCGGCATAGGTTAGGGCGTCCAGAACAACCACCTGGTCTTCCGGATATTTTTTCAGCCAGTAATAGACGAAATTTGTACCGATAAATCCTGCCCCACCGGTAACAAGAAGATGTTTCATGGTTGAAATTCCTTTAACATGGATCTGAGCTGGACTCGCCAGTGAACAGGTTTGATATTCAGGCCCTTCCAAAAGGAAGTTTTATCAAGCACACCGTAAAAGGGTCTTTCGGCCGGAGTGGGATAAAGCTGTGCCGGGATGGGGTATATGGGAATGGCTTGATCAAGAAGCCCTGCATGAATTGCTTCTTCCTGGATGGCCATGGCAAAATCATACCAGGAGGCCACGCCTGCGTCGGTCCAGTGAAATACTCCCTTTAAAGCTTTGTCAAGGGCCGTCCAGATGGCCTGGGCAAGGCCATGGGCCCAGGTGGGGGTTCCGATCTGTTCATCAATGATGTTCAGCGTTTGTTTTTCCATCATGAGTTTCAGCATGGTTTTGACAAAATTATTTCCATGGGAAGAATATAGCCAGGCCGTTCTGATGATCAGGGCTTGATCCTTGAGGATATGAAGGATGGCTTCTTCCCCCTTGAGTTTGGACTTGCCGTAGACCGATATGGGGTCAGGCGTATCATCGGGATGATAGGGTTTATAATGCCGGCCGTTAAACACAAAATCCGTGGAGATGTGAACCATGTGAATATCATGTTGCCGGCAGAGTCCGGCCATTTCGGCCACGGCCCCGTGGTTTATCCGGTCGGCGGTCTCTTCTTCCTTTCCGCCTGATCCACGGCTGTATAGGCGGCTGCATTGATAAGAACATCTGGCCGGGTTGTCCGGATACAGTCCTGGATACTGCCGGGGCTACAAAATCAATTTAGGCTGATCACAGGTGACCAGCCTGACATGATCCGGGCAGAAACGCTGCAATTCCCGTCCCAGTTGGCCGTTTGATCCGAGTAGCAGGATTTTCATGCAAAGACCTCGGCATCTGTTAACCTCAGTCCGTTTTCATCCTTTTGAGACAAAACCGGGGAAGTTCCCGGGATGATGGGCCAGTCAATGCCGATGGAGGGGTCATTCCACAGGATACACCGCTCATGCTCAGGCGCATAATAGTCTGTGCATTTGTATACGAATTCAGCCTCCCGGCTGATCACATAAAACCCATGGGCAAAACCGGGCGGCACCCACAGCATGCGTTTATTCTCCGATGAAAGGACTGCCCCTGACCATTTTCCGAAAAAAGGAGAAGACTTGCGCAAATCCACGGCCACATCAAAAACCTCTCCTGAAATCACCCGCACCAGTTTTCCCTGGGGGTGTTGGATCTGATAGTGAAGTCCCCTCAGAATACCCCGGCCGGATTTGCTGTGATTGTCCTGAACAAAGGACCCACAGGGCAGATTTTTTTTAAATTCGTCTTCCCGGAAGATTTCCATGAAAAAGCCGCGATGATCCCCAAAAACCCGGGGTTCAATGAGGATCACATCCGGAAGGCTCAGTGGTTTATATTTCATCATGGATCGAATCCTGATTGATGAGGGACAGCAAATACCGGCCATAGCTGTTTTTGATCATGGGCTGGGCCAATTTTTCCAGTTGCGCCTCGTCAATATAATTCATTCGGAAGGCAATTTCTTCTGGGCAGGCGATCTTTAGTCCCTGGCGGTCTTCAACCACCTTGATAAAGGTGGCGGCATCCAGAAGGGAATCATGGGTCCCCGTATCCAGCCAGGCAGTCCCCCGGCTGAAAAGTTCAATATTCAAATTGCCCCGGTTCAGATAGACATTGTTGACATCGGTGATTTCCAGCTCACCCCGGGCCGAGGGCTTGATCTCCTTTGCAATTCCGACAATGTCCTGATCATAGAAATACAGGCCGGTGACGGCATAATTGGATTTGGGCTTTTGCGGTTTTTCTTCAATGCTTGTTACAACCCCCTTACCGTCAAAACCGACAACCCCATAGCGCCTGGGATCTTTCACATAATACCCGAATATGGTGGCGCCGCTATCTTTTTTGAAATGGTCTGCAACCTTTCGGACAGGCCTTCCCCGTAAAAAATATTGTCCCCCAGTATCAATGCGGCAGGGTTGCCTCCGAGAAATGATTCACCCAGAATAAAGGCCTGGGCAAGCCCGTCCGGAGACGGCTGGATGGTGTATTTCAAATGGATCCCCCATTGGGAGCCATCTCCCAGAAGATGCCTGAAATTTTCATGATCGTGGGGAGTGGTGATGATGAGAATTTCAGTAATACCCGAAAGCATCAGTGTTGCTAAAGGATAATAGATCATGGGTTTGTCATATACCGGCATCAATTGTTTGCTGACGGAATAGGTCAGAGGATACAGGCGGCTTCCGGAACCACCAGCAAGGATGATGCCTTTGCGGACACTTTTTTTATTCAAACTGTCTATCATAATTTTCTTAAGGAAGAGTTAAAAATTCTTTTTAAGGTTTTTATTCATAGCATTTCGGAGTACCTGATTAAATCTCAAGCGCTCTTCACCAGTTAAAGTTCTATGTCTGTTCTTAATAAGTTTGGACGCATTTCCTGTTACATAAAACACAAGATATGTCATTATTTTTAATACAGCTAAAAAGCTCAGCCCGAGATAAGACCAAGCAGAAATAATTCTCTCTTTTCTAAAGTCTGCATAGGCTTTTACTGATTGCCTTTGACGATGCATATAGGTTTTAAATCTGAATTTGGTAGAATCCCGATAAAAAAGAAGGGGTTTGTCAATTATTTGAAAATGCGACTGATTAAAAGCTTTAACCCATAGATGGTAGTCTTCCACTCCGTCATAGGCAGAATTATACCGATTTTTCTTAAACCATTCTGTTTTTCCCATTACGGAGGGATGAATAAATACATTTTTTTTTAAGATTGATCTCTCATCAAAAGCATTGGTACATTCACGACAACCGATTATCTGGTTGTCGTCATCAATAACAATGGCCTGGCTTCCAACCACATCAATTTTCGGGTTATCTTTTAAAAAAAGAAAACTGTTCTTCAATCCGGCTCGGAAACATGATGTCATCGGCATCCATGCGCACAAAAAATCCGCCGGATGCAATATTTACCTGGTGGTTAATCCTGCTGGAAATACCAAGATTGACTTCCCCTCTCAAGAACTTTATTCTTTTATCCGTAAAAGATTCGATTATTTTAGCCGAATCATCTGTTGAACCATCATCAGTGATGATTAACTCAAAATTTTGGAAGGTCTGATGCAAAACGGATGTAATGGCGTCTTCTATAAATCTATCAGAATTATAGACGGGCATGCCTATGCTGATAAGCGGGCAATTCATATCTATTGTTCCGGGAACATCCGGCCCGGCCACCCTGACGCCGAGAAGGTCTTTTTACCACAAAACCGCCAGCTTAATTCAAAAACAAGTCTCCTGGCTGCCCTCGGGCCGCGTTTTTTTCCAAAAATAAAAACTCCGAAAAATACCAGAATTTTTTTGATTAAATTTAAAACCCTTCCCGGTTCATGTGCCTGGATTGCATCATCAAGAGATGCCTCGCTGAAACTCTGCTTTTTCCCATTCCACTTTTTTTGACACTCCATTGAAAAAGACAATATGTCTTTCATTCTGTTTTCATAGGTATGTCTATGACGCGTCTTTTCGTATCCCTTGGCTGCAATTTCATCTCGTTTCCCAGGATTTTTAAGATAATAAATGATTTTATCCATGAGTTCGGTATCATCATAAAAAACCTCGATTTCCTGACCCTTCAAATAATAATCTTCCAACCCTTTAGCATATTCCGTTAATAAAAAACCCCCGGCGCCCGGCACCTCGAATGTCCTTGCCTTGAGCTGATTTTCCCCCTTTGAATTTGAAAAATTCAGACTTATGATAGAGTTTCTCATAACAACAGGAATATCGTGTGCCGGGATTGAACCGGCAGGCCATCCAAAACCAAAACAGTCGACCTCAATTCCATTTTTTTTCAAGTATTCTATTCTTTTCTTTCTGTTCCCATGAGCCGCTCCAACAAAAGAAACCTGATATTTGCAATCCTCAGATTTCAAAGGTTCGGCCAGTGTGTCAGAGGCGGCAGCCCAATGGGTGAATAAGACATTGGGGATTCCATCTTTTTTATAATACATTACCTTGTCAGGATAAGTAGTTGTCATTGCATGATATGAATTACCGATAAACCTGGAAACCTCTCTGTATTTCCATGAATCATCGGTGGTCCAGGATACAGTGGCACAAATACCTGAGTCCTTTATAATCTTGAGGGTCTCTATCCATATTTCATAATGCATCTGAACAGTAAAAAGAATGTCCGGTTTTTCCTTTTTAATGGTTAAAAGGAGGGCTTTGTTCAATCGTGCAAAATCCGGATATAAATTTCTATCCCAGGATTCAAAATGAACCACTTCGTGCCCAAGATTTTTCAACGCAGGTATAAATGCAGCATATTCAGTCCCAAGACCTCGATCAGGATCACCATACTGATATTTGCCCAAAACACATAGAATTTTCATTTGTTTCTTGGCATTCCTGATTAAAAATTAAGGAATAAATCGAACATAAACATCACCGAAAAATTTTTCATTCCGGCATCCATAAAGCAAAGCAATCATTTTATCTTTGTCAATCCATGTAGTTAACTCCATCTTCATGGTTTCATTTATAGACCAGTTCAGTTCCAAATTGCCTATCTGGGACAAATATTCTATACAATTTATTGCCGATTCCATATATTCGGGGGTAAATTCAAATGAAAGGAATTTGACCGGGGAGGTTAATCCCTTGAAAACTTCGTATTCATAGCCTTCAACATCTATTTTTATAAAATCAGGAGAACCATATATTTTAAATAGAGAGTCAAGAGTGGTCATCTGAACTTTTTGCTTCTCATTCCATGTGGACTCGGCAAATCTGCCACTGTCCTTTACACGGGCCACCCATTTATCCGAAAGAGAAGATAGTGTATGTTCCGATCCGATCATCATATATTGGGTGCTTTCCTTTTCTCCCAGAGCACGATGAACCAATTTCACATGGCTATTATTGCCATAATATTTTTCAAGAATTTTCATACACTCATTCTGGGGTTCTACCGCAATTACCTTTGCGCCGAGTTTCAAAAAAACTTTGGTTCTATTGCCAATATTTGCGCCAATATCAAAACATAAAAATCCAGGTTCTATATAATTAGAATAAAATAGAAAATTCCGCTGATCATCCTGAGTCCATTTCCGAATATTCATTTCCTGAATTATGTTCCGATATATTCCATAAAGGGAACTTTTTTTAATAATCTTCTTAATCATATCCCTACCATTTTTTTAAAACATTCTGAACATTCATTTTTGTCTGGAGTTCATTTCCCATAAAGATTCATTCCATTGCATAAAAAACTGGATGCTAACCTGAGTAAAATGGGGGCATTGTCTGCAGTAAATTCTTAGCCATGTGATTTTTTTCTTGCTACACAATGCCATCCAAAGCAAGCCAGATTTTCCAGTCCTCGACTGCGGCAAACCATAAAATAAAGCACCCCAATTAGTGAAAAAGCACAAGAAACAGGCCAGATAATACTTCTACGCTTATACTCCAGGCTGCCGAGTCTTAAGATTTCCTGTCTGAGGAGTGAATACCATCCGCCATTGGGGACTAATTCCTTGATCTCAAATCCACGCAATGCTAAATGATGTTCATACCAGTATTTAGAAAAACCAGTACAATAATAATATGGCGCCATGTGTACGATCGAGCTGAATGGTGCCGTAATAATTAATATTCCCCCGGGTTTAAGCAAACGCGTAAATTCATCCAGCGCGTGGGTGGGTTCTGGGACATGTTCCAAAACCTCACTACAGAGTATGGCGTCAAAGCTTTCATCCTGCGAGGGGATGGAAGTAATATCACTGATCAGATCAATGCAGCTAGTATCCCACTGAGTAAGCTGCAACCCCTCACTATCGTAGCCTTCGCCACCTTTATATTGACAAAAGTCCTGTGAAACATAGTCTAAATGAGCACAATATTTTCTGTTTTTAAGTTCACCTGCACCGGCATCTAGAAGACGCCACCCATTAGGCAATCTACTAAGGGTTTCCTTCAGCCATTGCTGGCGCTTGAATTCGTTTGGATTCTTAACAAAATCCATTTTAAAATCCACCTATATGATCTATTAAAATATTTTGTCTCTTATCATTTCTCCAATATATAAACCGGGTAAGTAACAACAGAAAAAATCGGGAGAAAAATGAAAAATGTTTGGCCAAAAGAAGCTTCTCGGCTCTGATAAATTGAGATGAGCAGATATAATGGCCATTTGAAGAATAAGGTACTCTTACACCATTTGTGCCGGCTGTATATAGAGGTAGGGGTATGGTTTTAATATTCAAGTTTAATTCATACCAATGAGTTAGATGTACATCAAAATAATCAAAATTCTCCAGCTTGATATTTTGCAGCACCTCTTTCCGATGGACACCATATATTAAGCTTGGGCATTCTTGGAAAAGACGGAAAATATACTTTATAAACTTATTATTGGACACAATGAACCCACGTGAAGACCAAACCTTCTCACCTGTAGTCAGGTTTTCAGTCACCATATCAGAAAAAACCAATCCGGTTTTATCATCTGAATCCAGGACCTCCACAGCATATTCCAAGAATTTTTCTGTTCGTCTGTCATCGGCTGCAGCCCACATAAAATACTCCCCCACAGCTTCATCCAAAACAAATTTAAAAATTTGCCATAGCTCCTTGATTTTCCGCCTGCCTAATATAGCGTATCCGACCCTCCTTCTTTGCATATTCGCGGCAGATTATTTCAGTATCATCGGTGGAGGCATTATCGGAAATAATGAGTTCAAAATCACTGAAACTCTGTTGGAGAAGAGAATCCAGTGCCCCTCGAAGAAAAAGGCCTCCATTATATACCGGCAAGCCGATGCTCACCTTGGGTAATTTCTTACTTACCGACATGGCTATTTACCTTCAAGAGGATGAAAAAAAGAGGTCAATGCGATACGAACCTGCCGACGCACCAGTTCAGCAGCAAGGCCGGCGGCCATCAGTGTTAAACCCGAGGCAATAGCCAAAGTGAGCATTTGTGCCATACTGCTTACTGGATGAGGCAATAGCCAGCGAAGCAGAACAGCGATTACGATTGCAGGTACTATCGGCTGAAAAATATCTTGCTGGTACCAAATCCATTTTTCTGCACAGAGAATCCTTCGGTACATAAATTGAACGCCTATCATAACATATCCAAGATTCAGACAGACCCATGCAAAAGCTGCCCCCTCAGCCCCATATCTTGGTGTCACCCACAAAATAGCGGGGACGATGATCAATATTGCAACCACATTAATCCTTATCCCGAGACCGGTCCAGCCATAAGCGAGCTGAGTTTGGTAGGGTATCCACATCAGCCCGTTAAGAAAACTACCCAAAACCATTAGGCGAAGCAGAAGGGCTGTTCTATTCACGAGGATCGTGTCTTGTGTCCAAAGATTCAAAAAGGTCTCGGTAAATACCAGCAAAACCACTGAAGCGCTTCCTGCGATAACACTTACCAGTTGTGCGCCCTGATGATAAACACGAATGAGGCCCGCATGATCACCAATAGCATGGAGCCGGCTCAATAATGGGAAATAAGCTTGGGTAATGGGCGAAATCAATATACCGATTGACCCTGCCACTGCAGCCGCCAGGGTATAATATCCATAGTCCGAAAGGGTGAGCAGCTTTGAGAGCAATATTTTATCCATCTGGGTCAAGAGAAGGGCTAAAAAAGCAATCCCCATCATTCCCCCTGCAAAACGCCCAACCCCCTGCAAAGCTCTCATTGAGAATTGCCCCCTTCTTTCGGAGCATGGTAAAATAGAATATGTGGTAATCGCAAGGGCTGTCAAGCTCGCCATGGAAATCAACCCTTGCCAGAGAAAGAAGGCCTGGATGGTTGGCGAAACCCAGGCCAGAATAGCAACAGCACCAAGTCCACGCAGTGTCGCCATGGTGCTGTTAATGATATTGAACAGCACCTGCCTTTGCAAACCAATGATACTGCTGCGGTAAATTCCTTCAAAAAAACGTAAGGTTGCCACTGCTCCCATGACAATAAAAGACTGAGCCACAACAGATATCGGAAGTGCTTCCGTTTGCAGCCAGGATGAGGCCAGCCAGTTGGCAGATGCTGCAACCCCGCCCATCATCAGCATGGCAATGCCGATAGCTACGAATTCAATGCTCCTAAGCAGGTCACGAATCGATATCGCACTGTGGGTGCCGCCGGTAAACCGCGCCATTTCCCTGCCCAAGGCGGGAGTCATGCCCATGTCCAAGAGGCTGAACCAGGCGGTCAATACCGCAAAAAGTCCGATAAGGCCGTAAGACTCGATCCCCAGGTATTTTATATATAAAGGGATAAAGGCTATGCCCATGATGGCGGCCCATCCCTGACCTATATAATTGGCAATAAGATTCCGTTTAAGCATGTCCGATGTTCATGCGATACGCTTCAGATACCCGTCCGGAGCTACGGTGATAAGGAGTTTGTCCTGAATACACCTGTCTATCTCAAATTCAGGATGTGAGTTAAGATATTGCCAAACTGCTGTTTTAGGATTATTTCCTCGCCCCCAGGGCCGGTCAGGGAATAAATCCTCCGGCATATCTTCTATGATCGTATCAAATACAACGCAATAGCTTTCCGGTGTTACGAGAGGCGCGTAGGCTTCGAGTTCCCCGAGCACATGTGCGTGGGTATGGTTTGAATCAAGAGAAACAAGTATTCGGGAATACCCCCTTGCTATGGACTTAACCTTTTCAATAACATCATTATCGACAGATGAGCCCTGAATCATGGTGATATAAGAGGCCAGGGGATGATTTTCGATTTCGGCTTTGTTATGAGCCCGGATATCAATATCAACCGCAACAACATGACCCTTTTTGATATCACCGCATTTTTCAAGAAGCGCCATCATCGAAGCATGAAAAACCACAGACCCGCCATGGGCAATCCCTGTTTCAACGATGAGATCCGGTTTGATCCGCCATATCAATTCCTGCATTGCGATGATATCCTGAGGATACTGAATAATCGGGCGGCCAAGCCACCGGAAATTATATGAATACTGGGGTTGAAGAGAGGCCTTCATAAAATTGCCTGCGCTTGTTTTCAATGCATCATTCTTTGCAATTGCCTCTATTCGGTCTTTCGTTTCCAAGTCAAACGTGTTCATTGTCTACCACCCATAAATTGAATCTGTCTTTTGTTTGCTGTTTGATTTCCGGAAGATAATTCCCATTCATAACAATGATGTCGGCCCCCAAGGCCAATCGATTCATTCCCTGTTCGGGAGAATATACCTGTAACCCGCTGACAGGCAGAAATTTTCCCTGTTTTGCAGGATTGATATCAATTACAAAATCAAGGATGGCTCCGGCACGCCGCATCAGCAAAGAAAAAACAACGCCCTTGGAAGAACCGCCCCACAACACCGAAGGCATTGTTTTTTGTTTCAAACGATGAGCCCATCCTGAAATACCTTCTGAAAAATTCCTGGGAAAAGAGAAAACATCGGTTTTATCACGAACCGGTCTGCGGATAGTCCCCAAATCAGCAATTACATAAAAATACTGACCACCGAATACATGGCCTGAATCATAAACCCTTCCAAAAAAATTATAGAAATCTTTAATCCTGAAATAATTCACATGCTCATAGAAAAGGTCAAACCAGGCATTATGACATCGAATCCAATCCAAACAGGGGACCTCAATATAAATTTTACCGCCACCGCCATTGGCATCACAAATCTGCATGAGAAAATCCACCGGATCAGGAATATGTTCCAATATATGCCGCATAATAATCCCGCCGGCCTGCAATCCTTTTTCACCCGTAAAATATTTTTTCAATATTAATGGATTATTACCTTCATAGGCCGGATCCATCCCGCAGATATCAAAGCCATCCTCATGAAGCATTTCAAGAAAACGTCCCTTCCCGCATCCGATTTCGATTAAAGAGCACCCCCTGAAATGCGAACCAATCAGCCCGGCTATCTCTTTTAAATGATTCTTAAAACAGGTACTCAACGCCTGCTCATTCTGATAATCCGGGGTATATGCCATTAAAGAAGGATCAAATGCTTTATTAAAAATCAAACCGGTCTTCATGTCCTGAACCAGAATCAAATCCCCTTTTGTGCATTCAAAGGCATTCTTCTGATTCGTAAAAACCTGGTTTTGAAGAACCGGCAGTTGATTTATCCGATAGATCTCCTGTTCTTCTTTCATTGTTCACCAATGAGCTTCTTGAGCTTTTTAACATCTCCCCAAAACGCCATGGGTTCGTAGTCCGGATAGGGATAATACCCCAAATTGAGTTTAATCTCTTTTTTTGTTTCTCTGAGAAAATTCTCCACTAGATTTCTTATTGAAATGGGTTGCCCGCTGCAGCAGTTATAAATTCCTGATGCATTGCCGGAAAGCGATATTTTCGATATATATTCTGCTGCTTTTTCAACAGGAAGATAATCTCTGATCTGCTCACCTCCCGACATGTTAAATACGGTGTCGCCCCTTTCTATGGATACCTTTAGCTGTTCAAGTATGGAATTTTTGTTCTGTCCTTTTCCGAAGATATAAAAAAGCCGGATCCATTTAAGCGAAAATGGAATATGGTGATTTAATTCCTCTAAAAATCTACGCAGGCTATCCTTGGCAAGTCCGTATGAATTTGCAGGTTCCGGCACAAGATCCTCTGTTAGGGGGCCGTTCTTCATTCCGTATTCAAAACACGTTCCTATAACACTGACATCCTTCAATCCATGATCGACAAGATTTTTTATAAAAGCATAAGATGAAAATAAATTGACTTCAAAATGGAACAACCCTTTATAATTGGGTAGCCCCGGCCAGCACAAATGAATTAATTTGTCCGGTTTTAAAAAAAAATCAAAACCATTTTCAAAACCGTCATTTATATTGTGCCGGATATAGTGAACCTCCGGTAACCAGGTCCTATCCAGGTCACGAATATCTTCGGAACCGGTTGCCACTATTTCATTTCCGCTTTTAATCAGTTCAGGGATCAAATGATTTCCGATAAAGCCTGTTGCGCCTGTGACAAGTATTTTCATTTCTGGTTCATATCACCTTTATTTCAGGTATTGCAATGACGAACCGGCAGCCCCAGGACTTTACATACTGCAATTGGGCCATGATCTCTTCTTTGATATTCCACGGGAAAATGATCACATAGTCCGGTTTCAGATTTATCAGCTCAGACTCCTCTACGATAGGAATATGGCTTCCGGGCAGAAACTGGCCCTGTTTGGATGGAGAGGCATCCACTACGAAATCAATGAGATCGTTTTTAACACCACAATAATTTAAAAGCGTGTTGCCTTTAGCGGCAGCCCCATAGGCGGCGACTCTTTTATCCTCTTTTTGTGCTGACAGCAGAAAGTTCAAAAATTCCATCTTTATCTTTTTAGCCTCAGACTGTAATCCACAATAGCCGGATATCCGATCAAGGCCTGCATCCTTTTCTTTTTGCAGCAGGTCCTTTACCCTGCTCTTGACATAAAAATCCTCCCCGGCGTGACCGGCAAAAATTCTAAGGCTTCCCCCATGTGTGGTCAATTCCTCAACATCATATACGACAAGCCTGTTCCTAGTGAATATTTTTAGCACTGTATAGAGCGAAAAATAGGAAAAATGTTCATGATAAATGGTGTCAAACTGGCGATACCGGATTAGGTTCAAAAGATGTGGAAATTCTAATGTTATGGTACCGCCGGCCTTGAGCCCAATGGCAAGGCCCTGAACAAAATCGTTGATATCCGGTACGTGGGCCAGAACATTATTTCCAATAATAAGGTCTGATTTTTCGAGTTTTTTAGCAAGGCCGGTTCCAAAAAAATCCTCAATTATGGACACCCCTTTTTCTCTTGCGGCATCGGCTGTACTCTTTGTGGGCTCAACCCCAAGACAGGGAATCTTTTTTTGAAGAAAATACTGCAAAAGATAGCCGTCATTACAGGCAATTTCGGTGACCAGGGAATCCCGGCCCAAATTAAGCCGGGGGATAATCATTTCTACATATTTTTTGAATGGGCAAGCCAGCTTGATGAAACAGAGCTGAAATAAGCATATTCCTTATTAAATATCTCACCTGAAGTTTTGTATTCGTCGATCTGAACCAGAAAGCAATGATCGCATACAAAAATTTTCAGCGGATAATACACTTCAGGCTGATTCAGGGCATCCAAACGCAGATATGCATTTGACAAGGGCGAATGGTATAAATCAATGAATTCATGTTTCAATTCATTGCCGCAAAACCGGCATCTCATATTTCAATCCCCTTGAAATGATCATCCAGCAAAGGATGTGTTTTATCTCTGTCTGAAAGGGTTGACACCGGAAGTTTCCAGTCAATATGGAGTACCGGGTCATCGTATCTCAGTCCGGACTCACAGGTTTTATGATAAGATTCAGTATGCAGATACAAAAGTTCACAATTGTTTTCAAGGGTCTGAAACCCATGGGCAAAACCCTCGGGTATGGCCAACATTTTCATATTGGAGGCGGTCAGCAAAGTACCATACCAATTGAGAAAAAAAGGAGACCCCTTTCTCAGGTCAACGGCTACATCAAACACAGCCCCCTTTAGGCAGCGAACAAATTTTGCCTCACAGAAAGGCGGTTTCTGAAAATGCAACCCCCTTACCGAACCCTTTTCCAAAGTTAATGTGTGGTTAATCTGAACGATTTTGATATCCTTTTTTATCGCTGATAACTCATTCACACAAAATGACCTTACAAAAAAACCCCGATCATCCACAAATGGCTCAAGTTCGATCTCATACAAATCTTTGATACCTGTTGTTAGAATTTTCATGAATGAATCCAGGCCGAACCCGCCTTAAAAGCATCGGTAATATAAGAATCAAGCTGTTTCCGGCTCAACAAGCGGTTTGATTCATAATAAGCCCGATACCAGTCTGCCGTCATTTTCACGGCCGTATCGGTGTGCCATATCGACTTCCAGCCAAGTTTAACCCTTGCCTTTGTTGAATCAAGCCTTAGAAGCGTTGCCTCATGAAGTTTCGCTTTATCAGCAGGCAATTGATATCGCACCTGATCCCAGTTTTTTTGCATCAGATTCAGGACATGCATGACTTCCTGGTTGTCTGTTTCATCGGGCCCGAAATTCCATGCCTCTGCGTAATCGGATGTATGGTTCAATAATTTTTCACCCAGCATCAAATACCCTGACAGTGGTTCAAGAACATGCTGCCATGGCCTTACGGCATGGGGATTCCGGATATCAACGGGTTTTCCCTGTGATGCAGCTCTTACAATATCAGGCACGAGCCGGTCCTCAGCCCAGTCCCCGCCGCCGATCACATTGCCCGCCCTGCAGCTTGCGATCAATACATGATGATCTCTGCCGTATCGGTCAGGATTAAAAAATGAATTTCTATATGAGGCGGTCAGCAGTTCCGAACACCCCTTGGAAGCACTGTAAGGATCAAATCCGCCCATGGGTTCATTCTCTCTGTAAGGCCAGATCCACTCTTTGTTCTCATAACATTTGTCGCTTGTCACATTGATGACGGCCTTGATGGAATCACAATTTCTGCAAGCTTCAAATAAATTCAAGGTGCCGACGACATTGGTTTCAAATGTCTCCTTAGGATTTGCATAGGAATAGCGCACCAAGGATTGTGCGGCAAGATGAAACACAATATCAGGTTTTGATGCCCGTAACAGCTTTTCTAATTTTTGCCCATCCCGGATATCTTCATAATGCATGTCCATGCCAAGATTTAGAAAATCAAAATGGCTGGGGGGATGAGATCTCAACGCATACCCGGTGACCTTGGCCCCCATCATAGAAAGCCATAATGCCATCCATGACCCTTTAAACCCAGTCACACCGGTAAGAAAAACCGACCGGTCACGGTAAGCGTCTGAAAACAGGATCATCGATCCCAGACCTTCCAAGGAGCCCGGTTGGACTCCCATAATCCTTCAAGATGATTTTTATCCCGCAAGGTATCCATAGGCAGCCAGAATCCTTTGTGTTCAAAGGCCATTAGCTCACCCAGGTTGGTTAATTGCACCATCAGCTCACCCTCCCAACTGGTCTGATCGTCCTTAATCAGATCGATACAATCAGGTGAGAGAACAAAAAATCCACCGTTAATCATGCCGCCATCCCCGCGCGGCTTTTCTATAAATCCGGTCACACGATCGCCATCCCTGTCCAGGGCGCCATAACGGCCGGGAGGCTGGACTGCTGTTACCGTTGCCATTTTGCCGTGTTTCCGATGAAACTCAACCTGTTTTTTTATATTAATATCTGCCAGCCCATCCCCATAGGTGAAGCAAAACATATCCTCGGCCCGGATATATTCTGCCACCCGTTTAAGCCTGCCGCCTGTGAGTGTTCCCTCTCCTGTATCAACAAGAGTCACTTTCCACGGTTCTGATTTTTTCTGATGCACTTCCATTTCATTTCGTTCCATATCAAATGTCACATCCGACATATGAAGAAAATAATGGGCAAAGTATTCTTTTATGACATATCCTTTATACCCACAGCAGATAACAAATTCATTGAGGCCATAAAAAGAATAAATCTTCATGATATGCCATAAAATCGGTTTTCCCCCTATCTCAACCATGGGTTTGGGCTTCAGGTATGATTCCTCGCTGATACGGGTGCCAAGGCCGCCGGCTAAAATTACAACTTTCATTTCATCTCTCTATTATATTTGTGTTAGCATTAAATATTCCTGAACCATTGATCGTGTCAATCGTTTTTGATCGAACAAATCCCATGCCCGGTTTCGTGCCGCCTTCCCCATGCAGACTCTAAGCTGGGGGTCTTTTACGAGCGCCACAATCGCGTTATGCAAACTCTCAATATCACCCGGCGGGAAAAAAAATCCCGTCACTCCATGGACTACTGCATCCGTCAATCCATAAATCCGCGATGCAACAGAAGGAAGGCCACAGGCCGCAGCTTCAATGATAACAGAACCAAATCCCTCACGATAGCTTGGGAGGCAAAAAATGTCTGCTGCAGCCATATAGGTTTCAGGTTCGAATGTATAATCCACAATATGAATTCTTAGCTGAGATGAGCCTGCCATCAATGGAATCTGTTTTTTTATCCCGCATTCATCCGGGCCCACTAAAAAAAGATGCGCTGTCTGGGTTTCCATTCTAACAAAAGCGCTTATTAGATCTTTTACACCTTTATCCACATTCATCCGGCCCAGAAACAGGATGACAACTGAATCTTCTTCTACGGCAAAGGCCTTGCGAATTTTTTCCCGATTGATACGATCAGGTTTAAATCTTTTTAGGTCAACCCCGCTGATGGATCCATGAGCCATTGTTTTTATTTTTTTCCGGGAAATTATTTTCTTTATTATCAAAAACTCGCGTTGGGATGCACTGTCAGCATATGCATGGGTTGTCAGTAAGGCAAAAAATCGGTCAATATTCTTAAGAACCCAAGATGCCGCCCCCCTGCGTGTCACCCACACCTGACCCGTGAATGTATGGACACGAATCTTAACCCCTGCCAGAAAAGCCGCCGTCATGCCGATCAAACCAGCCTTGGGGGTAATGGTATGCACCACAAAAAACTGTTGGCGTTTCAAAAAAAAAGAAGCTTTAAAAATGCAATTAAATCCTGTATCGGTTTCACGGAACGGCTCAAAGGGATATCTTTGATATTCACTCCTTCCCAAGCAATTTTAAATTCCGGGTTATCCGTATAATTTCCCACTACAATAACCTCGAAATGCTTGGCTAAAGCCTGAATCTGATCTTTTAAAAATACCTGTGCCGTCATCGGTGTTGAAAACGACAAAACAAATTTTTTTCTTAGAAAGCGCCAAAGTTCTTTATTTTTTACAAGCCTTTCCCATAACAAGGGCGACTTGATCTAAAATATAATGAACAGATTCCGGTTTTAGAGTTGGATGCACCATGAACATGATGGCGGTTTCTCCCAGTTGTCTGGCAACAGGAAGGTAAGGGCCGCTTTTATCTCGTTTCCCGCCACGGATCTTGTATTTACATGTGTTAAAAGCTTTTTCTCTGTAGAGTTCCGGGCAGACACCGGTATTACAGGGGATACCTAACTCATTCAATGCATTGATGATCGCAGTTCTGTTCCAAGATTTCTTTAGCAGGGCCTGATTTTATAAAAAACATAATATTTTATAGTATGAATGATAAACCTCTTCTTCCGGTATGGGTACCCTCAACCCCGGAATAGTCTTGAATGCTTTTCATACCATCCTGCGAACTCTCTTCTTTTCCTTACCCATCCATCCACTTTTTGAGCATGACTCTGCCCATGGCAGCTTGCATTTCGGTCATCCTGCAATTTGTTCCAAAGCTGTCCACAAGCCATTTAAAACCAGGCTGATGGTCCTTTCGAAACACAGTGTCAAAATTTTTCCCATGATCCTTATAGCTCCAGACCTTCTCCCAGATATCCGGATTGTTTGTCACCAGCATCCCGCCCTCTCCACCGGTTGTCATGATCTTATCCTGGCAAAAAGAAAATATTGCACAATCCCCGAAACTTCCGGCCATGTTCCTTTCAAATTTTGCACCCAGGGACTGGGCACAATCTTCGATTAAAAAGATCTTGTTTTGTTCACAAAAGGATTTAATCCTTTTAAGATCACAGGGCCAACCTGCCAGATTGACGGCAATCACTGCTTTTGTCTTTTTGCTGACTGCTTTTGACACTGTCTCAGGCGTTATATTCTGGCTGACCGGATCAACATCCACAAAAACAGGAATTGCCCCCCGCAATGCGACACAACCGGCAGAGGCAACAAAGGACCGGGGTGTGACGATCACCTCATCTCCCTTTCCTATATTAAACGCTATCAGCGCCAAATCAAGGGCAAGACTACCATTGGCAATGGCTACGGCATGATTTGTTCCAATATAATGGGAAAATTCTTTTTCAAATGCGTTAATCTCATTCCCTGTCCATTGATTGACTCGTCCGGATTTAAGCACATTGACAACCGCTTCTATCTCATCGTCTGAAAAATAAGGCCATGGGGCAAAATCCATCTTATCTCTCCATACTCTTGATAATTTTAACCGGTGTTCCGAAAGCGATCACATTATCCGGGATATCTTTGTTCACAAAACTGTGGGCACCGACAATTGAATTTTCGCCAATGGTGATACCCGGCATTATCGTACTGTGACTGCCGACACAACAATTTTTCTTTAGCGTCACCTTCCCCTTTTTCCCATCTATGGTCGAAACAGAATAAACCGAGCAATGGGACCCTAATTGAACAAAATCTTCAATCACCACTTTTTCATGGGCATTGATGTATGTAAAAGCGCCGATATCTGTTTTGTATCCAAGGGTCAGTCCTGCCGATCCCTGAACGACCCAATGATGTTTGGTGGGTTTACCGTCGATGATTTCCGGATATTCCCATTTATCAAATCTATTGGTCATTTTTTGCACTCCCCATAAATTCGGCTGCTGTTACATGTCCTTTCTGATGTATACCCTCTTGTCTGAAAACCCGAAACAGGGTCAGCCATAAAATCTTCAAATCAACACAAAAATTTTGATGGTCCACATACCAGATATCCATCTTGAATTTTTCCTCCCAACTAACGTCATTCCGGCCGTTTACCTGAGCCCATCCCGTGATTCCCGGCCTGACATCATGACGCCGGGCCTGTACCTCATCATACCGCTCCAGATACTGCATCAAAAGAGGCCTTGGACCGACAAGACTCATATCTCCATTCAATACGTTGATCAGCTCAGGCAACTCATCAAGGCTTGATCCCCGCAGCAGAGAACTGAAGGGGGTAAATCGCTTATCATCCGGCAGAAAATTTCCTTTTTCATCTTTTTCATCTGTTAATGAACGAAATTTATATATTTCAAACGGCCTGCCTTTAAATCCCGGCCTCATCTGCCGGAACAATACCGGAGATCCCAATTTGTTTTTCACCACCAGTGCGATCATGATAAACATCGGGAACAGCATAAAAACCAGTATTAAAGAAACTGAAAAATCAAAAAACCGTTTCATTCTTGTATTCCGGTACAATCTGCCTTAATATATTTCTTATCTCATTCTGATCTCTGTTATTTGCAGCAGTTGCAAGATTTTCCAATCTACCGGCCAGCCTGGTCATGTCGCCCGTATGGCTGTTCAGAACCATGATCTTTTGATGGCCGGTGCTGATAACACCCTCCTGATCCGTCATCAATTCTTCATACAATTTCTCACCCGGCCTTAACCCTGTGTAAACGATTTTGATATCAACATCTGGTTCAAAACCTGAAAATCGTATAAGGTCCCTTGCCATATTATCGATTTTTACCGGCTCGCCCATTTCAAGGATGAAGATTTCTCCTCCTTTTCCCATGGCTCCGGCTTGAAGAATCAACTGGCAGGCTTCGGGAATCAACATAAAATACCGTATGATTTCAGGGTGGGTAACGGTTACCGGCCCCCCCTCCTCAATCTGTTTTTTAAAAAGGGGAATGACGCTGCCAACGCTGCCGATGACATTGCCGAACCGGACCGTTATAAATCTGGTTTTTGATGCTTCTGCATTGTTCTTTTTCTGAACAAGCAATTCTGCAATCCGCTTGCTTGCTCCCATGACATTTGCCGGGTTCACTGCTTTATCGGTTGAAACAAATACAAATCGCTCACATCCTGAATTGTGCGCCGCTTCAACAATATTCCCTGTTCCAATGATATTATTCTCAACCGCTTTCCAGGGGTGCTTCTCAAGCATGGGGACATGTTTGTAAGCTGCTGCATGAAATACAATCTCCGGACAGAACTGATCAAATATCTTCTTTAATTCCTTCTCGTCCTGGATGTCTCCTAAAACGGGAACCACTTGAACATTCTGAAAATTTTTTTTCAATTCAAGGTCTATTTCATAGAGCGGGCTCTCCGCCCTTTCCAGCAAAATTATTTTTTCCGGAGAAAACCTGCATATCTGCCTGCAAATGCCTGTTCCAATGGATCCGCCGGCTCCGGTCACAAGAACCCGTTTTCGGCTCAGATAACTCCCAATCTCTCTTTTATCCAATTTGACGGGTTCCCTTCCCAAAAGATCCCTGTATTCAACATTTCTGATGGAGTTGATACTTATCTTTCCGTCAATCAATTCTCCCATGTCCGGAATTGTTTTAAAATCAACATCCGACTTTTTGCAAAGATCCACAATCCGCCTCATCCGTTCTGAAGTTGCAGAAGGAATGGCAATAATTACCTGATCGACCCCGGTAGTTCTGACTGTGTGCTCAAGCTCATCTATTGTATTCAAGACCGGGACACCATGAATTTTTCTGCCGATTTTTGATCTATCATCATCAAGAAATCCTACAACATGGGATTGAATGGAAGGATTTTCCCGAAATTGACGGCAGATTTTTTCTCCACAATCTCCGGCGCCGATAATCAGCATTCCTCTGCCCTTTTTTATTTTTTTCCGAAAGACCTTGGGCAGTAAATCCCAGGCACTGATATTTTCGGTAAATCTTTCAAAACACAGCCGGGTAAAAACCCTCAAAGAGATAATCAGTATAACGGTCAAACACCAATCAATGACAAATACCGATCTGGAAACCATTTCAAACCTGGTTTTAAATAAAATAAAGGCGATCAGTGCAAGACTGGCTATGGTTGAGGCCTTAACGATATTCATCAAATCGTTAAGGCCGGTATAGCGCCACATCCCTTTATACAGGTCAAAAACAAAAAAACAGACAAGTTTTGCCACCACCACATAAGGGAGCATTTTTTTCAACCCGTCCACGGCCCAATGCGGGATATTAAAATCAAACCGGGTTAAATGGGCCAGATAAAAAGAGCTACACAAAAGAATCGTGTCCATCAGCAAGATCAAAAACAGGTTTCTGGAAATTTTAATTCTCATTTAACGGAAACTTTCTGCGGATCATAATTGAAAAACAGGTAAAGATCAGACCGTAAATCAAATAGGTTCCCAGCAGGAAAAATAACCCTGCCGGCTTGATAAATATGGCGGATACACCAATGATAAGTTGCAGCAAGCCATAACCCAGCGAAACTTTGCAGTGCCCTACGCGAGCTTCATTGACCAGTATCTGATAAATATGTTTTCGATGAGGTGTTATTAAAGAATCTCTATCTCTTATTCTGAAAATCATGGTAAAAATTTCATCAAAATAAAATGGAGCCAGAAATCCTGCCATGACAAAAAAATCCACAAGGTCTTCGGATAAGACAATAATCAAACACGCAAACAAAAAACCCAAAAGAATGCTTCCGACATCACCTAAAAAAATTTTTGCTTTGGGGAAATTGAAACAAAGGAATCCAAGGCATGCAAACGCCATGGAAAGGCTTAAAACTCCATAGACAGGGTCCATGCCGGATATCCTGCCATAAAAGGCCATCAGGGAAAAACCGATAAAACCTGTAATCCCGGCTATTCCGTCAATCCCATCCATAAAATTATAAAAATTGGCCGTCCCGACGATAAAAACCGAGATTGGCAAACAAATCATATAAGAACCGAAACCAAATTGTTTTGAATATAAAAAGAAAATCGAAAAAAACAGACTGCATCCAAAGTGGATCAAAAGCCTTTGCTTTACAGACAGGCAATGTTTATCTCCTCCCCAGAAGCTTATCAACGACATAATCACTGCAGGAATCCAAATCCATATGGGAATTTCCAGGATCAAACTCAAAAGGACGAATGCCGCAAGAATACCAAAGCCGCCACCCTTAGGAACTTTACCAAAATGTGAGCTTCGGCTGGTGGGAATATCGATTGCTCCTATTCTCCCGCCATATTTCAAAACAATCCACGACCCTAGGAACCCAAGCAGAAAGCTGGTCAAAATAATGGACATGCTAAACTCCTTGCACAGCCTTCCGGTTCAGCCGGAATGGCCGTGGGGAGAATCTTAAGTCTCTAACAGCGTCACTGTTATCAAATACCATGTCCTTATTCATACGGTGGATCATGGCAGCCGACCATTGCCTATAACGCGGTAAACAGCACATTAGGGCAACGGCGATACGAAAGGCCCACAAAGGCACAGGCAGAAATCTTGCTTGAAGGCCGCATGCTGTAAAAATCCGGGTCACCATCTCCCGATAAGAAAGCGTCTCTCCGCCGCAAAGGTTATAGGCGCGATTGTCCGGGCCTATCGGTTTTAAAGCCGCCATACACGCACCGGCCACATCCTGCGCATGAATCGGTTGGCGCAAGCCGCTGGCCTCACCTAATAAAGGGAAAAAACCAAAACACCGGATAAAACGGGCGATCTCGGTAATATTTTGGTCCCGCTTAAAGTCATAGATCATCGTTGTTCGTAGAATGACCCATTTCACACGGTTCTTTTCCGCCCACGCCTGCACATGCAATTCTGCTTCTGCCAGGCGTTGGGCCACGGTCTGCTCTTGCGGGTTCAAAGAATCCTCCTTAGTAAAACGACTGGTCGAAGACAGTACAACAATTCTCCGCACCCCATGGGCTTTCAGCAAGGTGAAATACTCAGGCAATACCCAAATGGGCGCCAGGCAAATCCAGTAGGGCAGGTCTTTTTTTACTCTTTGAAAAGAAGAAAATTTCTGCCATTCCACCCCATTGACTGCTTGCCCGGCCATACGCCGCGAATAAGCCGTAACCCGCCATCCGGATTGGGTCAACATCGGCAACAGAAATTCTCCCACCAGACTTGTTGCACCGATGACACCAATTTCGTCGGGTTTGTATCGGTCTCCCTCAGAAAGTATTGGATTACCCGCCATGCCTCAACTCGCTCCTGATAAACCTGATCCCTCGATGAACCGCTACCAGTCCAAAGCGCAGCCAGACTCCCGAGATCACTATCCACATCAAGGCCGGCGGATACTGATGCCGGAAAAATTTTCGATAGAATCGAACCATGCCCTTGTGTTTGTGCCATTCGACAAAAATCGGCCGTGATTTACTGCAAGAGCCCTTATGATGGATAACCTTTGCATCGGGAATAAAACCGATCTTCCACCCCTTCTGCCGAAACCGCATGCACCAGTCAAGGTCCTCGCAATGCATGAAATAGTGTTCGTCCATTGCTCCAATATCATTCACGGCCTTGCAGTTGACCAGCATGCACGAACCTGAAATGGCCTCTACCTCAATTGGGGAATCGGGCAGAACCTGTTGATGCAGAAGAAAATCCTTGAAACGATGGGGATAGTATCTGCCCAGCCACGAAAGATGAAATACCCGGACAAATGTGCGCCAAGGAGTAGGCACTGCACGCCTCCCTCCTGCCTGTTCACTACCATCGGAGTTGAGCAGACAAGGTCCTGCCATTCCAACGTCGGGACTGGTTTCCATATAGTTCATCATTCTTCCCAATACGCCTTGTCCGGCAATGCAATCAGGATTAAGAAACAGCATATAATCACTTTTTACCATTGGAATGGCCATATTACAGGCTTTGGCAAAGCCGAGATTTTCAGAATTACAGATACACACAATTCGTTTATCACCTTCTGCCAATCGTTCAACAGCATACATGCTGTTGTCTTTTGAATTATTATCAATAATAATGACATTGCATACACAAGCCTCACACAAAAGAGATTTTACCGATTCCGACAGCATATCACCGGCATTATAATTTACAATAATCGAAGTTATTTCAGGCAATTAACTATTTGCTCCTATTTAAGGTTGGATGGAAAATGTGTTTATCTAAAAGCTTGAAGATATTGCCGACGGAAACAGCACGGTTTGCCTGAACATAGCACCGTTTTCCCCAAATGCAAGGCAAACCGGATAACGCATCTCTTTTTGATTTAAATATCACTCTGCCCTGTCCTCTCGTTGAAAACCAGAAAAGTGCTGCCAAGTTAACGGTCACATGAAGGGGCAGGAGCAGCCAGAATAGAACACCAGGCATATTCTTAAAAAATGTCCAGACAAGATTGCGATGACCGTGGTAAATTGCAAAATCACTGTGTTGCCCGCCCGTGGTGGCTGATCCCATATGCTGCACAACAGCATCCGGCACCTGCAAACAACGGTGGCCTAAGAGACGCAGACGAAATCCGAGATCCACGTCTTCTACATAACAGAAAAAATCTTCATCAAAGCCACCTGCCTGCCGCAGGGCTTCTGTCCGATACATGGCGGCAGCCGCGCACGGAGAAAAGACCTCCCAGGGTTCCTGCTCCGGCTTGAAGTCAAATCCATGGCCTTCTCGCCAGACCAAACCGCTGATATGGTATTGGTCCCCATCACCATCCAGCAACTCAGGATTTGTCGAAGACACCAGGCGGCTGCCGAACATCGAATATTCCGGATATACTGATGCCGCTGCCAGCAATCTCTCCAACCAGTCCGGTGCAGGAAATGCATCCGGGTTGAGCAGGGCGACAAACGGAGTTCTACACCGGGCTAAAGCAAGGTTATTGGCCTTGGCAAAACCAACATTATCGGCCAGCCTCATTACAGTAACCCTGCCGGAGATTCCTGGAATATCCAAGGAACCGTCCGTGCTGGCATTATCCACTACAAACACCTGCTCAGGCAGAACCGTCTGAGCTTCCACATGATGCAAACACTTCTCCAATAGCTTATGACCATTAAAATTCACAATAATAATACTGATACACATAAAATACCGTTATCCAATTTTTTAATTCTGCATCATGATTTTTGTGGCTGCTTGTCTGCTCAAATGAAACCTTTCCGGCTTATGAAGACTATGACTTCCTGGGCGGCTTCATCAGGAGCAAGATTTGTGGTATCAATTTTAGGCTAAGAGGTTTGGGTGCCTCAAAGCCCCCAATTTTATTTTCCAATTGAGGCGACATCTTTCCTGACACAGAGAACTCCATAGGTTGACCAACTGGCATTGGATTAGTGCCATCTTGAAAGATTCATGGAATTAACTGCGTCAGCTATCAGAATTTGTTTTTTAACAAATCGACTAAGATCAGATATGTGGAGTGGCGTTTTCATGTTCTGACGCAGCACAGATAAGCGTGATATACTCGAAGACAAAGGGATTCCTATCCACTGCAATAAATCAATCACCTTAAAGAGAGCTGAATCGGAATCGAAAGCAACGGGATGACTCGCCCTTCTGATCGGCTCACTGCCTTGATAAACTCTCTCAATGACACAGAAGGTTCACAGAAGAGATTAAACGCACCTGTCAATCTTTTCTCAAGAATTTGTGTAATGCTGTTCAATAAATCCTCAAGTGCAATATAGTACACTGGCACTTGATCTACAGATGGGAGAATAAGAAAAGGTGCGCGCAGGATGGATTTTCGATTTTGGGCGAACAACCCCCCAGGTCCCACTACCAATCCTGGCCGAACAACAGCCTGGCCATGCTCTATAAAAAAACACTCAAGCTCATATTTTTGAATGCCATATTGAGAGGTTGCATCAGGACGTGCGGAATGTGAACTCACAAATAATTGAAAGGGCACGCCCGCGTCTTCTGCTGCTGTGTAGATCAAACGGGTACTCTCCACATTAGACTTTCCCGAGTTTAAGCCGGATTTGTATGCACAGTGGATCACCGCATCATATCCCTTAAAATACTCTGATTCCACGAATTGATCGAACCTAATTTCTGCTGTATGTTCCAATATGCCTGTCAATAATTTCAAACGTGACAATTTATGGGATGATCCTCCTACAATTATCCCGTGCGCGTGGAGATATTGAACTAAAGCCCCTCCTATAAAACCCCCTGCTCCCACAATAAAAACACGCATCATCTCTGTCCATTCGCAATAAATGCAATACGCATCGCATTTGCCATGATGGTAAAAGTTAAATTTTTGGCAGGTAGAGAAGAAAAGCAGGCGCCATCAATGATATGGACATTTTTGGTCCCTGAAAGTCTTCCATCTGGGTGGCATTGGTATTGTCCTGGATTTTCATTCATAGGCAACATGCCCGCATAATGCAATCCGGATCCCATAGGTGGGTACTGAATCAACGCAGGATGGCTGTAGTACCCGACCTTACGCATCATACCTATGAGCTTTTGCTCAAGCATACGGGTGTGCTTCTCTGGCTGGTATTCAACCGCCAAGGCTCCTGTATCCTTGAGCCGCAGAAAATTTCCAGGGCGCACCACTCCAGGATAGAACAGCATTATCAATGCCGTCGCTGAGGCGGTGCTTTTAAGAATATTGCGTGCCACGCTGGCAGGAAAAGGCAAATCGAAGATCACATCCGAGCGTAAAGGGCCATTGGTGCCATAAAAGACCCCTGAACAGTACCGACGTCTTCTTCCCCCTCGTAAATGATATTCAATTGACCCACAGAGGCATCCTCGGGTTCTATAACACGCCCAAGCCTGTCCAGGCGAAATACGGGAAAGCAGGACATGGGATTGTCCATGATCGGAAGGAGCGTCACATTATCCCTTGCGGATGCCAAAACGATCCGGGCAGTATTTAAAGCGCCGGCGCCCAGTAGCAGTTTGCGACACTTAAAAAAACTGGCCTCTCCTCCATTTACGGGCCTCGCACAGACCTGAACGCCACCATCAATTTCTTCGAACCGCTCTACAAGCCAGCCAGGATTGTAAGTAACCCGCCCTTCGCATACCAACTCATCCAAGGTAAATGCCGGAGTGTATATGGCCTCAATATTTGGTCGGAAAAATTCCATATGATCGTAGGCATACGGAGCCCTGCCCCTGTGCTTGACAGTAAGAACCGCCAGCCGGGCGAGGCCCATAAATATACCCTCTGTGTTGAAAAACTCACGAGCAGCTATGTAGCGTTCCATCAGGTCAGCGGCCATACCGCATAAGCGTATAGGCGGCAACAATCCCTTGTCTTGCTGGAACCAGGGAGATAGGTCATCATTGACTCCAGAAATACCCACATGCTCAGTCAATCTGTCATAGTATGGCTCCAGATCGACATAGCTGATGGGAAACTCTTTCAAGTCTTCATCTGTGTATCGAAAAACCCCGGCACCCCAAGCGTTGGCCAATCCGCCTTTAGCCAGACTGACGACCCCCTCGAATGAGGTTGAGTCAATATGTGACAACATTTTCCAGTTGCGGATGATATAGCTCATATAAGGCGACTTAAGTTTGAGATTAATTTTTTTATCCGTAAATAAATTCGCCAACGATTCGAAATTGTCCCCTACCAGTGAAGGGAAAAGATTTAATTCTTTTTTTCTGAGATGATAAAGATCACCACAAAAATTCTTGGGTATCTTAGGCGATGTGAAGCCCGCGTCCAGCAGAAGAACATCACCCCCAGCCAGTTGCAGAGCCGCTGCAGTTCCTGCGGGACCAGATCCCACAATAATTATGTCATGCAAGTCCATACCTCTTCACAAGCACATGGCCTTTAATGAAGCATCTAACCGTATGTCCCAGAAGCCCGAACAGATGAATCCAAACTCTTGGCCCCAAATCTTGGGAATTCAAGAAATCACCGGAGCGCTTTGGCTCACATTCTGCGAGAAAGTGCAGGATTTCAACTTTTCGCGTCAGGATATTTTCACGATTTTTCAGTCGTAGGACATATTCGACAGCTTCTGCATCTAGGTCAAGTGATTGCATGTCATGCATTATTCGCCGTTCCAATTTGTTCTCTTTTATGCAATAACGTTCGTGCGCTCTTGCATATCGATCCTTTAACACGACATCTGGGGAACCATTGAAAAAGCAACGATACAAATAGTGCGCCTCACGGTGCAGTTCGCACCTCCGAATCTCATTCGGCTGCTCTACCCTCCTGCAATACACGGATGGACTGCAAAGGACATGACCATCTTTGATAGAATCCTTGTTCATCATGGTTAGTCTTTCGAGGTAAAAACCAATTCACGTTGAACAATGAAACCAACAATATACAACAGTCCCTCTGCAAAAAGCTTGGCCATGTAAATATTTATCCCCAACCTCGAGTGTAGCAGTTGGATGAGCCCATAGGATAAAAGGCCCATGAGCAACCATGTTGTGAGGTACATGGCAATGGCTGCCTTATGACTTCGATCAGACTTGAACACGAATTTCTTGTTAACATAGTAGTTCACAGTAGCTGCACAAGACCGTGCCACAAACTGACTGGCGAATACGTTTCCAGTCATAGCGAATAACGCACTGAAAATCGGATAATCAATAATGACGGAGAGCAATGAAGAAAGATTAAAGCGAATAAACACCAAATAGATCTTCAATGAATCCATAAAGGGGTTGAAGTGAGAGGACTCGTTCTTATCAATATAGACTGTCTGGATCGGTACTTCAATAATAACAAGTCCATCAGCTTTTGCCTTAAGCAGCATATCCAATTCAAAATCATAGCCCTGAGTCTTCAGTCTCAAAAGGGGAGCAAGAAACGCCATAGGGATACCCCGAAGGCCCGTCATCGTATCCCGCAGGCTCAAGCCGCCCACAATACGCATCACTCCACGGCTCATCAAGTTACCGAAACGGCTCCGCAGAGGCACATCAGATTTAAATTCCCGACTGCCTAGAATCAAACCATTGGGGGTATCTATGAGCTTGGTAGCCACTTTGATCACATCTTCCACAAGGTGCTGACCATCTGAGTCCATTGTTACGACCCCTACAGCATCAGAAAACCGGCAAAGAATATGGTTGATTCCGGCCTTCAAACCAGCTCCTTTGCCTAAGTTCACATAAAGTCTAAAAAGTTCCACCCCATCGATCTCTTCCAGTGTTTTGAAAATATCTTCATACTCTGGTCCATTTCCATTGTTGACGACTACAACCTTATGGAATTTTTCGGACCGGACAAGCGCTAAAGCGATATCCACAATCACAGCTTCAGGTTTGTAAGCAGGTATCAGGGCAATTGGTCTAAGGCCTTTCATCCGGTTTTCCTTTCAGAATAGATAATAAAAATAATGAATCTCTGCATACTTTTTTAGAATAATGAAGAGTAAGCGAAAAAGACACTCTCGGACAGGTCTCTATAATAAACATCTCAACCCTTAACTAATTGATACCAAAATTATTTCCTATTATAATTGTCGGCAAGATAGACTTTAAACCATTCAATCGTTTTGGCTATACCTTCTTTCAATGAGTGTTTGGGTTTCCAATCAAAATATCGGTTCACCTTCTCGAAGTCCATGTATTGCTGCTGAATTTCACCGGTTGTCTTCTTTCCTTCCATCCGTTCAATAACCTTCTGTAATTCTTTCTCATTCGATACAGCAGTATAAATCTCTTCAATGACACTTCTGACAGAAATAGGAGAATTCGTACCTGCATTAAAAACTTCACCGGCATGCTTTGAAGGATCTCTCCCTATCTTTGCACCAATCACAGTATACAAGTCAGCAACATCATCAACATAGATAAAATCTCTTATCTGCTCACCACTACCACGAGGAATAAATGTTGTATATCCCAGAGCAGACCGAATCGCATCAGGAAGAAGAGCAGAAAAATTGAGCTGACCCGGCCCATAAATATTACAAAACCGAGTTACAACAATTGGAAGATTATAAATATCTGAAGCATAGCTTCTAGCGATCATATCTGCACATGCTTTTGAAACATCATATGGATAAATAGGGATAAGAGGATAATCTTCTTTGTAGGGCATCTGATCTATTCTATACTGACCATAGGCTTTATCAGTCGAAGCGACTATCATAGCCTTTACTTTATCAGGGCAAAGTCTTACAGCTTCAAGCAAAGAATAGGTTCCTTTTATATTTACTTCAAAAGTATCAAATGGATTGATCATGCCAACACCGACTTCCACTTGAGCAGCAAGATGGTAGACATAATTGATCTGCTCTTCTGAAATAATTCTTAAAAGCAAATCCTTATCTGTTAAATCACCTTTGATAAGCGTTACCCTATCTGCAATCCCCTCATAATAAAGAAAGGTTCTCATGTTTCTATTTCTAATCAAACCAAAAACATTAGCCCCAAGAGAAACGAACCTCTTAGCAAGATTTCCGCCAATAAATCCATTAATTCCAGTAATAAAAACGTTCTTTCCAGCCCATTTGTCTTTTTCAGTCATTAATTTCTACCTATAATATTATAATCATATATTTTATCTATATTATCTTCTGCGTCATTAAGTTCTTTAAGTGTATTAACGGTAATATGTGCACCTCTATGTTTGTATCCATTCAGTTCTCTCTTCTCAATTAGAAGCGTCAAGTAGTTTTCGAAACTATCACAACTATCCAACAATTTCAGGGAGTTTGGTTCAAGATAGAAATAGCCAATATTAATCCACTTATCCAAGATTGGCTTCTCTTGATAGGATGAGATCATCCCCTCTTGATCAACTTCTAAAACACCAAATTGGCTTCTAAGCGGCCAGACCGTCATTGTAGCTGTGCCTCTGTGTGAATGATGGAATTTGATTAAATCATTAATATTGACATCAGATAAAGTATCCCCATAAAGTAAAATCAAATCACCCGTAATATGAGGGACAGCATCTTTAATTCTTTGGACAATGTCAACATCTCCAGAATCTATGATAGAATAATTGCAATCATGGCAAGAAGTTTCAAGGTACTCTTTGATCTTTTCGGATTGATAGCCAGTGGCAATAATCAAATCTTTGATACCGTAGGTAACGATATAATCGATAATATGACCCAAAATTGTTTTTGACTTAATTTTGGCTAGCGGCTTGGGGATATTTTCTGTCAGCGGACGAAGACGTTCCCCTTTCCCCCCACACAAAATCAAAGCTTGAACACTCATATTTTATTCTCCATTAATCCCCCATGTTTAGAATATAGATATAGTTGACCTTTGAGCTAAAATTCACTCATCCACTGCGTTGCAGTAAAGTAGGGCAGGAAGATGTTTTTTGTCAAGAAAATTATCTAACCAATAGAAATATGACACCCGCCCAACAAGTAAGGCGGAGCACTGTTTCAAAATCAACGGGCCTCCTTTAGAACAGAGGCTAAGGGAGGCCATTTAGCGCCATACTCATCAAGATATTTTTTCAGCACATTCTGCTGTGTTTTAGTTGACCACACCTTCAGCCCAAAAGCCCTGACGGGGCGTTCATCGTGACTGGCTAAATACACCACACCCAGCATTCCTAAAAATGATTCCGTATCAAACACGTGTTCATATGTGTTCCTGCCTGGTTGAAGATCGAAGGGGATTAAGCTGGTTCCTGTAAACTTGCCTGTGACGCTGTGGAGCCAGTTGATTTGGAACCGACCCTGTTCTGGTTTTCCACCATCTTGTGTGGGCGAAAATTCCAGGACCAACTTGACACGAGCGCCCAAACCCTGAATCGGATACGTTTTGGGCTTTGCCACCGTGACATCGACCCCATCCGGATATGATTCGGAGAATACCTCTTGCCACTTTAACACATGCTTCACCTTGAATAGAATATATCCGTCAGATTCGAAGACAGTCTCAAGCATTTCCTTGTTACGATCCACCACACCAGGTCGGTAGGGATTATCCCGGCCCTTAGTAGTAATCACATAATCGAAGGATGCCAACAAATCATGTTCACTCAATTCTTCATTTCTCAACAGCTCTAACAAAAACGTATTGTGCCAGGACAGGGAACACAAAAACCCAGGGTATGTACTGCGATACGGGTCATAAGCGTTCAGCAGAACTCTGGAGCTTTTGTCCTGGATATGGGCATACACGCTATCGATGGGCGCCAAGGTCAATTCAGCATGGGGTTTGAGCATGTCCGGAACATACTTTACAGACGACCAGGCCGGCAGAAAAAATATTAATGCAATGCAAGGTCCTGCCAAACCAACGTGTACTGATACTCCTAACAGGGATCGCCAGGTAATGTTGGGAATCCGCTGTAGTATCCACCCAATGGCATACGCAACGAGAAAGATCGACAGCACAAAGGCTGGCAGGAAATAGCGTATATTGTACGTAATCCGAATACTCACTAAATAATTTGCAATACACAAGACAGCAAAACCAATGATCTTCCAGTTCCTACGAAAAAGAGGCACAATAAGAGCTACGGGTAATAGCAACAGATGTACTCCAAGTCCGTAGGGGGGCATCCCCATATTCCGATCAGTATGAAAAACCATAGACCAGAGAGAGCTGAAATCCAACCCAAGCTTGTTCGTGTAAGCGTCGGGGTTAAACTTGTCAACTATAAAATATATGCTCTTGAAAAAATCGTTGGCAAAGGGGAACATTGGGTTTCCGGTCTTGTACCAAATGATCAGCATAGCAGGAAGCCAAGGAGCGAACATCATCGGTAGTCCAAGGACAAGATTTTTAAAAGTCTTAAGCAAACTTATTTCCCCTTGCTGGACAGCCATACCTGCGCGCAACAACATTAACGCTACAAGACAAAATATAAAGTTCGATGCATTAGGCTTGGCATATTGCGCCGCCCCAATCAGCAGAAACAGCAGCGGGAAATTGCGCACCACTGCCCTGGCTGGTGAATCTAAAACATAGGCGGCTACCATAAAGAGGAAAGGCAGCATGAATGTATCGGATCCATAACTATAGGCTGAAAGGTCAAGGGTCAAGGGCGTCACCGCATATAAAAGTAAAAACAATGCCGCACCCCAAGGACTTGATCCCTCTTTGCTCCGCAAAAAACGCAAAAGGATGGAAACCATCACCAGTGACATAAAGGCCACCACATACATAAGGGCTTTTTTACCACCAAGGGCCAGAAGGTACAGACCCGTCATATGCATGAACAGAGAGCTTTCCCCAAAAACCAATGATTCGATCACATCATAATCATAATGGGTGCTTGACAAAATTTTGACCGGAATATTGATATGTTTTGTCAAGGCATCATAATTATGAATGGGGTAACTGGCGTAAAGGAAAAACAACGCACACACACTACAAAAAAGGACCAATAGCCAAGGGTTTGCAAGGGTATACAGTCTGTAGTATCTATGAATGTTACGGCCCAACCTTCTGATATATCTCCACCGAACGGCAATTAATATGACCGAAACTGCCCAATATAACTCCCGGTAATGGAGATTGTGCAGAGTTGAAAGCCACACCCCAAATGATAAGAAAAGGCTTCCAACTATAAACCGTAACAACATTTGATAACCGATGCGGGTATCGTCCTGGAAACTGACAAACGATCCAGCGGCATAAGAGGTGGTGCAGAATACAAGCAACAGCAGTATGTCATAAAAAGCATAAAAATAAATGCTTGCGACTACAGCTACCAAGAGAAAAAGCAACATCCATTGGTCACCTGCTGCCCATCGGCGGCTTGTACCGAATGGAATCAGTAATTTCAGGCTATGTATTTTCATAATATAGTCATGTTGTTGATGATATTGATTGTCAAGAGAGCATTGATATCCGTTAACATATTCATTTATTTCGCTTTCCTAATAGTTATGAGTTCGGGGTCATTATCGATAACATTCATTTAACATTGTAAAGAAAGAAAGGATCGATTATATCAGAACAATTCATTATTTTTTTTCAGTAATGTCCGGTTAGGTTTTTGCTTGCGTTAATATTTTTTGATCTTTGACAATATTGTCCCTGTTTAAATCCACTGGTGTATCAGTGCAGCCAGCGAAAAGGTCATTCAAAATAGCGGTCCGC
>JAAUSZ010000127.1 GCA_012031875.1 Desulfobacula sp. | reverse complement strand
TTGATGCATATCCACCACCAAAAGAATAACAAACTTCGTTGCGCTTGATAGATCAAGCAAATAAAATGCTTTTAGCGACAAAAAAACTATCATCAACAAGATGGAAACCAATATGACACAAGGCGTGTTATCATTCAAGATAATATTACGCAAAACCGAGCTACACGGTCGATACTTGGCTAAACGACAGAGTCATATTTCAGGCTTTCAATCATCTTTCATGCTTTTCTTGACAAAAAGCAGCTTCCTATCCTATGGTGAGGACTTTCCAGTATAAAAAGGGGAAAAATGAAACACCGCTATCGATACGTCGGTCTGACCATCGTCGTCTATCTGGTTCTGTTCGGGTGCGCCCTTTCCGCCAGGGGAGATTCGGAAAGAACGCCCTCCCCTGACCTGCTTTTCGAAATCATCGGGATCGTGGAAAAGAATTTCTACAACCCTCAGAAAATCGAAACCGATTTCCCAGCCTTGAAACTCGCATGTAATAAGAAGCTGCAAGGCATATCCGGTCAGAACGAATTTTCCAATGCCGTCAACGCCATGCTGAGGGGATTAAACGCCTCGCACACCTACTATTTGTGTCCCCAGGATTATGAGTATTACCATCTCGCTTCAATATTCTCATCTCTCCCTGAAATCCAGGAAGTATTCAAACAGAAGGAAATACAATATCCTACCGTCGGGATCATCACGGAAACCATTGACCTGAAAGTATTCATCGCCTCGGTTCTGCCCGGCGGGCCGGCGGATCAGGCCGGTCTGCTTCAGGGTGATGAAATCATATCCGTAAACGGCGCCCCCTATCGCCCTGTTGAAAGCTTTGAGGCTCATATCGGCATCGAACTTCCGTTCATCATTCGAAGAACCGAGTACAGTGACCTCAGAACTGTCCTCGTAATGCCTAAAATGATCAATCCCAGAACCGAAATGCTGGATGCCGAGCAGGCAAGCATCCGAGTCATTGAACGGGAAGGGAAACGGATCGGATATATCCATATCTATTCCTATGCCGGAGAAGAGTATCATCAGGTGCTGCTGGATGCGGTGTCCTGGGGGACTATTAAGGATGCAGACAGCCTCATTATCGATTTGCGATACGGTCTGGGCGGTGCTAATCCGGACTATCTGAATATGTTCAACCGGAAGGTGCCGGTCATCGTATCCACGGACAATACCGGTGAAACATCCACATATGATCCGCAGTGGCGTAAACCGGCAGTCTATCTGGTCAACAAAACCACCCGAAGCGGGAAGGAAATCCTTGCCTTTGGTGCGAAAAAATATCACTTGGCCGCTGTCATTGGTGAACGGACCGCCGGCGCCGTGTTGGGTGCCCGGTTGTTCCCATTGTCCAACGGGGATTTGCTGTATCTTGCCGTGAGGCATTCCACCTTTGACGGTGCGGATCTGGAAGGATCGGGAGTCCCTCCGGATGTGGAAGTTCCCATGGATATCCGATATAGCAACGGCAACGATATCCAACTGGAAAAATCCATTGAGTATTTGTTAATGCGGAACTGATTTATTGCGCCTTAGGATAGATCGTGGTTCGCTGCGGTCCCACGATCTATCCTTATTCGTTCGGTTTTATCTTATGAACTATTTTATAAATAGATTATCGATCCACAATAACTCGTTTTCCGATATATGCGCCGCCACGGACATCGGTCCCTGTATATTCTTCTACGACTTTCAATCCGGTATCGGTCATGGCAGATAGGTACTCTTGCCGCGAGAAAAGGCCTATTTCCACTGATTGTTTATGGTAAGTCACGTTATTGTCTTTTCCAAGCAGGTGATGGAACGTAACCTCTACAATTTTTGGTTCCTTGAGGCGAACCTGTTCCATACGGGCGATTTTCAAATCCGGCCTGTCAGCGGCATCGACCACGATGATATCTTTGAAATCCTCCACTGTGCTCCACGGGGTGATCAAGACCAGTCCATCGGGCCGCAGATGGGCGGCAATACGTTCCATGGCGGCACGCAGGTTGTCTACGGTCTTGACGAATCCAATGGATCCGTACAGGCAGATTATAGCGTCAAAATCCATCTCCAGTTCAAAATCGATCAGATTGCCCAAATGGAATCTGAGACCGGGAAACTTTTTTCTGGCCAGTGTTAGCATATCATCGCTGAGGTCCAGGCCGGAAACATGGTAGTGGTCATTAAGATAGGGTATATGCCCTCCTGTGCCACAAGCCAGAACAAGTAGGTCGGCCTGTAAGTGAACGCCATGCTTGGTCAGTAGTTCTTTCACCTTGGCAGCTTCCAATGAGTATTCCTTGTCTTTTACATACAAGGCATCATAATAAGTTGAAATAACATCAAAATCAGAATACATTGAATTTTCCTCCGTTTATATTTGCCGAACTTCGAACATCTGCAGCTTGTCCGCAGCATGTTTCTTGTTTGGAATTTAGAATGCAACATCAAGATTTCTATCAAATTTATTCACGACCAGGCCCCGTGGATTTTCCGGTATTCCGGACGTTGCAACGAAATTTTGGCCAAGGGGATACGGCAATGCCCCTGGAACTCACATCAAGGGCATTAATGAAGCCGTCGTCTGTTCCAAAATACAGCATTCCGGTTTCACTGATGGATGGGGAAGAATAAATAGCATCCGTTGTGCCATGCCGCTCCCGAAGCGTCCCGTTGGGGTTAATCGCATAAACATATCCATCGTCGGACCCCATATAGATCGTACCATCCGCATCAATCACAGGTGATGAACGAATCCAACTTTCAGTCTTGAAAGTCCATTTAACTTTTCCGGTCGAATCAAAAGCATAAAGGTTGTGATCCGCAGATCCCACATAAATTGTTCCGTCAGGCCCAATCACGGGAGATGATCGTACCCATCCTCCGGTTACAAACTGCCACTTTAATAACCCATTGGGATAAATCGCATAAAACGCATGGTCATCTGATCCGATATAAATCACACCGTCCCGGCCGATGGCAGGTGAACCGGGAATCTCATTTTGGGTCTTGAACCGCCATTTCAGTTCTCCTTCCGAACTTACGGCATAGAGTGACTTGTCATCATCCGATCCGATGTAAATTGTGCCGTCATGTGCAATGGCCGGTGATGACCTGATCCAACTGTTTGTTTTAAAACGCCATTTCATTAGCCCGTCAGGACAAATGGCATATAAGCAGTTGTCTTTCGACCCGACATACACGGTGCCGTTGCCATCTACGGCAGGAGAACTCCATATCCATCCTCCGGTCTTGAACTCCCATTTCAATGATCCATGAATATCAAGGGCATAAAGGGACCCGTTCCTGGCTCCAAAATAAATTGTGCCGTTATCGGCAATAGCAGGAGTAGAATAGATCTCGCTACCGGTTTTAAATTTCCATTTAAGTGTCCCGTCAGGATTTAGGGCATAGAAGCCTCCATCATCCGATCCGCAGTATATGGTTCCATCGCTGTCTATTGCCGGGGATGAATAAACATCTTTGCCTGTCCTGTACTGCCATTTCAGGAGAGGAGAGGGTTCCAATCGAAGCTTCATGCTGCTGAGGGTCGTGCAACCCGTGAGTTTTATAAGCAGGACGGCGAAAATTCCAATTTGCAGAATACACCGGACCGTTGTTTTAATGTGACGAGCGTCATCAATCAGCATCTGTCTTCCTCTTTAAAACTCATAACCGATTCCGAGCCCTCCGGTCAGAGAGGATTCATCATAAAAACCGATACTTGAATCATTCAGGGTTGCGGACCCGAAAAGGGTGATGAAATAGTGTTTGAATTTAAAGGGCTCATGAAGCGTAAAAGCGCTTCCAAGGCTCAGTATCCTATCCTCCCGGGCCCTGTTGAATTCGGGGTGAATGCCGTTATAATCATGATATGAAACCGAAAGAGCGGTTCCAAGATCCCAGCCCCCTCCCCTCAGGACATGGGTCAGTTCAATGCCGTATCCGTCATAGGAAAAATTTTTCCCGGTCATGTCCGAGCGCTCATATCGTAATCCTGCAGACAATTCACTGATATCGGTTTCAAAGATGCGGATTCCCCCCTTGATGGCATGGCGCTGTCCATCCCGTTTCAGGTTCTGGTTTCTTTTCCCGGCCACATCGTTTTCAATGTCCACATCATCAAATGTATAGCTGAAATTAAAGCCGGAATTCAGGATATTATCCCAGGACAGGGCCAATTCTTTGGTCCTGCGGTCGGTTTCCGTCCGGTTTGCCCCAATGATGAAGGGATCCTGCCATACCTCATCCTTCATATAATTCAGGCCCAGAGAAAAGGTTCCGGTTTCAGCCGTGGGTTGGGAGATTACAAAGGCTCCCAGTCCGCTGCCTGTGCCCAGGCTCACTGTAGTCCCGGTGGAAGCAAAGGTATAATTCAGTTCTCCGGTTCCCACCGGAATTATTTCCGTGAGGTGTTCCGGAGATTGGGAAAGGGATGTGATCCGCCGGTTTTTATCGGCCGAGGCATTGTCCGGTGAAGGCTTTCCGGTGGTAAAGGCCCCTCCGACCATGATGCGGCCTGAAAATCCGGCTGCTTCCGGTTCCCCGGCATGGGCGTTGACAAAAAAGAAGATGATGACGTAAATGGTTACTGAACAAAAGATAACCAGAGAAATCGGTTTAAGTATTTTAAGCATTTTTCTTTCTCCATATTGGGTTGGTAATGCGTCCGTATTCGTTTCGACGTAATGGAGCCATATATACATCGGGGTTATAAAATAGTCTGTTGAGCTTGTGTAACAGTCTGTAACAACCTGTAGCACCGGATCAGCGAATGAGTTACAATTAATAACATTTTTGGGATGGTGAAGAACGGTATCTTATGGTACTCTTTGTCCAAAATGGTTGAAATGGATAATGATATCAGATAAATGAATGAAACAAAAAAAACAATCCTTCTGGTGGAAGATGATGTAATGTTGTCTGAACTGGTGAGGGAATATCTTGAAAAACAAGATTATAGAGTCCTTGTTGAGTACCGGGGGGATTCTGCCGCCAACCGGATTTTTGATGATGACGACAAACCGGATATGGTCATTCTGGATCTGATGCTGCCGGGAAAGGATGGATTATCCATCTGCCGGGATGTTCGATCAAATTATAAGGGTCCTATTCTCATACTCACTGCCAGGGAGGATGACATGGACCAGGTGGCCGGACTCGAACTCGGCGCCGATGATTATGTTAAAAAGCCGGTTGCGCCCAGGGTTCTCCTGGCAAGAATCCGGGCCCTGTTTCGAAGAGCAAAAACCTCCCTGTCGGAAGATCACCTTTCATCCGGCCAAAAAATCGGGTTCGGGACCCTTCTGGTTGATATGGCATCCAGAACCGTCACCCTGGCAGGGGAACCAATTGAGATTTCCACCATGGAATTTGACCTTTTATGGTTTCTGGCTTCTGAACCCGGCAAGGTCTTGGACCGGGAAATTTTATACCAGTCCGTCAAGGGAAGAGAATATGATGGTCTGGACCGGTCCATGGACGTGGCTATATCAAGACTGAGAAAAAAATTGAACGACAATCCGGACCAGCCCTTCAGAATCAAAACCGTCTGGGGAAGCGGATATCTGTTTGTGGCTGATGCATGGGGATCAGAGGAAGATTAATGAAACGGATATTTGTTACGGTTTATATTTTTCTTTTGGTAATTTTTGCTGCCATCCTGTTCGGCTCGGGACCGATCATGGAAAAATTTTTGAGGCCGAAATCCATAAGGTAGATCAGGATCTGGCCAGGGGAACTTTTTTTCTGATTTCAGAGAAACTCATCGGCCTGGATGAGGAAGGGCAAAAACAAGAGATCAAAAAGCTGCAGCCCCAATTCGGATATCCTCTGGGGTTATATAAAATAGATGAGTTCAAAATCGAAGAAAAATATAAAAAAGATCTCAGGAACGGTGCCATTGTCTGGGAGCATAAAAGAGATCTAGCGGCTCAGCTATTACCGGGTTCGGATCTTGTGGTCACCATGGGCGGCCCTTTTCCCGGAGATTCCTTGAGTTCCCAAAGCTTTTTTATTTTTCTCATCCTGTTTTTTTCATTCCTCATGGGTCCGGCGCTCCTCTGGACCTATTTTGTCAACAGGGACATCCGGAAATTAGAAACGGCTTCGGATCAATTTTCCACAGGGAATCATTCGTTAAGGGTGAGCGTATCCAAAATATCACCCATGATCCAGATAGCAGCGGCCTTCAACACTATGATGGAAAAATCTCAGAATCTTCTCATGTCCCAGAAGGAACTCGGCAACAGTGTCTCCCATGAGATCAGAACCCCGCTTTCCAGGATCAAGTTCAGTTTGGAGATGCTGAATGATTCCGTTCCTGCCGAATATCGGGAGAATCAATATATTTCCAGGATCGGCAAAGATGTGGAAGAAATCGAAGCCCTGGTGGACGAAATGCTGACCTATGCCAAGTTTGACAGGGAACCGGATACCATTGAAAGCCTGCCGAAGAATGAAATGATTTTCTGGCTCAAGGCCATTATCTATTCAGAGGAGAAAGCCTTTGCAGACAAAACCATTCAGTTTAAAACCAATCCCTTGATTGAGCGGTTTGTTATGCGGTTTGAGCCCATATATCTGGGATGGGCGGTTAGAAATCTGATCAGGAATGCCTGCCGGTATGCAAGCAGGAATGTGGAGATCACCCTTGTGACAGGGCATGAAATTTGTGCCATCCATGTGGATGACGACGGCCTGGGCATACCGGCCGATGCCGCGGACAAGATATTTGAGCCGTTCTTTCGCATGGATGGGAGTCGCAATAAAAACTCAGGCGGATACGGTCTTGGTCTTGCCATTGCAAAACGGATTGCCAAATGGCACAACGGTTCTATTTTTGTGGATATATCACCGTCCGGAGGGGCTCGGTTTACCCTTTCCCTGCCGGTAACCCATTGAAGCGGATGGGGGGATGCAAACTGCAGCAGCTATTTTTTGACAAGTCTCTCACGCCATGCATACACGGCGGCTTGAGTGCGGTCGGTTAAATAGAGCTTGCTCAGAATATTGCTCACATGGGATTTCACGGTTTTTTCCGAGATATTCAGCCGTGCTCCAATATTCATATTTGACAATCCCTCTGCTATGCATTGAAGCACTTCCATCTCACGCTCGGTTAAATCTTCATGGAGTTGGTTTTCCTGCGTTTTGTCCGCCCGCGCCTGCGTGACAACCGTCACAAGCGCCTGGGCAATGCGCGGGCTTAGGGTGCTTTGGCCCGCCGCCGCCTTTCTCACGGTGCGGATAAGATTTTCCGGGGTTATATCCTTAAGGATATAGGAAATGGCGCCTGCCTTCATCATGGGCACGACATATTCATCTCCTTCATGGGAAGTAACCATGATGATCTGGCTGCGCGGGCTGACTCTTTTAATCCGCCGCACGGTTTCAACCGCCGGCTGGTCAGGCATAAACAGGTCCAGCAACACCACATCGGGCGCATATTTCTCGGCATCGGCCACAACCTCCGCGCCAGACGCCGCAACAGCCATCACTTCAATATCCCGGGCGGTGGACAGGAAGGCGGTTAATCCCTTGCGAACCATGGCGTGATCATCGGCAAGAATGAGGGTGATTTTTGGGGTCATGATTCATATTTCCATGAAAGCGTGATCCGGGTTCCGACGCCTGTGGCGCTTTTAATTTCAAATGACCCGTGCAGCAGATCGCGCACCCGGTCACGCATGGAGGTAATGCCGAATCCCCCCGTTTTTTGGTCGGTATCAAACCCTCTCCCGTTATCGGCAATGGTCAGTGTGGCCATGTTTTGGTCGATCCTGCCGTCGATCAGGATTTTCGATGCCTTGCCGTGGCGTACCGCATTCATCAACGATTCCTGCACAATCCGCAGCACATGATGCTCTGTCTCTGCATTAAACCGGGCGGAATCAGAATGACTGTATTCGATACTCACACCGAAGCGCCGCCTGAAATCCTCGGCAATCATGCCGATACGTTTATGAAGCGAGGTATCGGTTCCTGCAGGACGCAGTTGGGTGATGATTTCCATGAGATCATGCTGGGCTTCACGGGTAATGGTTTCCGCCTCCAGAATATGCTCGCGGGCGGCCTCCATCACGGCGGGTTTGGCCTTGGCGGTCGCCAATTGCAGCCCCAGCGCAAAGAGTTTCTGTTTTACCGTATCGTGTAATTCCCGGGCCATACGGTTGCGCTCATCACTGACGGCAATATTTTGTTTCAAATTGAGGTATATCTCCAAATCCTGGGCCATGTCATTGAGATGCCGGCTGTGCCGGATGAGGACATCATCATTCGGCAGTGCAATACGCGCATCAAAATGACCCTGCCGCCAGCTCTCCGTAACCTCATTCATTTTCTGCAACTGCCTGGTTACATAGCGGGAGGCCACCAGGCCACAGGCGATGCCGATGGGTATAGAGCAAATAAAGATATTATCCCATGCCATCAGAAGAAAATCTAAAATACTTTGAAATTGCACCCAGAGATTCAATTCGGCGATATACAAGACGCACAAGCGTCCGATAATCCCGTCATGGCCATCCGTTATGGGCATATCCACCCAGATCGGCCCATTTTCCGCCAGCCGTATGACACTGCTTTTTTCGGCAGGCTGTCTTTTTTGTGCGGCGAACCGGGCCGCTGCTTTTTCCGGAAGATCGGCGGGATCAGACATCAAGAGACGGTCATTGCCGTCGGTAATCTGAATATACACTTCGGGACGGCTGGAATTGGTAATACGGTAGATTGTGGCTCCGCTGCCATGCTCTATGTTTATCAATTTTTCACGGATGTTATCCCGGGCTTTGTTCAGCCATTCGGTGTTGCCTGCATCACGGATCGCCTGAGAGACGATGAGCTTTTCGCCGGCCACCCGATCTTCAACAATGTCGAGGGTAATGGCTTTACGGAAATCTTCGTAATCGTTAATGGCGTATAGCATAAAAAAGATCAACATCAGCGCGCAAAAGGCAAGCAGGGTATAACTAAGGGCAAGCTGACACCACAAACGCTTCATGAAAGCCGGAAGATGATTGGATAAATTCTTCATTCCATAACTATAAAGGGTTCATTAAAAATTACAACCTCCTTAAGTCGGATATGAAATTATTTTTCAGATCTCAGACTTAAGACCGATGCGCTAACCGGAATCCTCCCTTATACTCCGGCCCAGGATGAACCATATAACCTAAACCAAAAGGAGTTACCCATGTTGAACCATCTGCGTAAAATTTTATTTTTGAGCCTGTCCATTCTTGCCGTATTGTCCGTCAGCGCACATGCTGAAAACACGGTAGGCCCGAATTCTGAAGACATTGACCGGTCGCGTCCACAGACTGAAGACAAGAACTGGAATTTTGAACTGGGTCTTGGTGTGATGTATGGGCCGAAATATGAAGGCTCGGACAATTACACCCTTTCGCCGTTCCCGAATATTTCGGTGGAGTATAAGAACGGTTTGTTTTTTGTAGACGGTGGGGATGGAATCGGCAGTTATTTCCTCCAAGATGAAAATTATAAACTTGGCGCATCAATAGGATTTGCCATGGGCCGGGACGAAGATGATGATAAAGAAAACCTGCGCGGTATGGGTGATATTGATACAGGCGCGGTAGGGAATCTTATGGGTGAATATGATTTCGGCCCCATCACGATCTCCGGCAAACTCACAAAAGGAAATGAGGATTACGGCATGACGGCAGAAGCCGACATCGGCAAGATGTTCTCCGTTTCCGAAAAACTCATGGTCATGGCGAAAATCGGAATAAAATGGGCTGATGAGGACCATATGACCACCTATTTCGGCGTTTCTCCCACGCAGGCGGCGCGTTCCGGGTATACTCGGTATGAAGTGGACTCCGGCTTTCAGTCTGTCGGTGTCTCGGTCGGCGCCTTCTACAACCTTACGGAAAGCTGGGACGTGATGCTCATGGTGAATGCCGACCAATTGATCGGTGATGCGGCAGACAGCCCGATAACAAAGCAGGAATTCCAGCCCATGGTCGTTTTAGGCACGAGTTACAAATTTTAGAGGCGTGAAGAAAAAGAACATGTCTTTCCAGTTAAAAATAGGTTGTCTTTTAATGCTTCTGAGTTGCGGTTGTTCCTCGCTGACTGAAAATGATCTTCCGTCTGAAAAATTTTTATCCGGAGCAGAACACGCCTCCTTTGAGAGGACCTATGAAACAAAATGGTGGGAGGATTTAAATGATCCCGCAGTTAACATTTTGGTGGAAAAAACCTTTACCGCCAATCCGACACTGGAGCAGGCATTGGCGCAGCTTGACGAGGCAAAAGCGCAATCCGGAATTTCAAAATCTGAATATTTTCCTACCCTAGGCGTCGCCTCCGGCCTGACCCAAAATTATAACGGAGGCGTTGAGACAGGAAAAAAGAGCCTTAACGCTTCTGCCGGGCCAAGCCTGAGTTGGGAAATGGATCTATTCGGACGCATTCGAAATTCCGACAAGGCAGCGGAAAGCCTTCTGGATGCGCGCACGGCCGACGCTCAGAATACGCGCATGATACTGGCTTCCGACGTTGCGGCAACCGTTCTGGATTTCCGGGCAGGCCGGTCTTCCAGCCTTGTATTGGAAAGCGACCTTACCTCACGCAAAGAGACCCTCGGCCTGCTTCATAAAAAGGTGCAGGCCGGATTCTCTACGCAGATTGATGAGGGTTCCGCAAGCCGTGATGTTGCGTTTATCGTTATTGAGCTTGCTTTGCAAAACGAGCGGTGCCAAAAAATCTCCATGCCCTGTCTGCCTTAAGCGGTATGGATAGAACAGTGATCCAGGAATTGCTCCTAAGACCAGATGTTGACGGGACCCCGCTTGCCTTGCCGGAGCCGCCGCAAATGCCGGAGGATATTGATGCGACGGCCTTAATGAACCATCCCGGCGTTCGTGCAGCAGAATATGACGCCAAGGCTGCATGGGCGGATATTAAGGTCGCCAAAGCCGAACGCCTGCCCAAGCTGGATTTGTCAGCCCTTCTTTCCGGGCAATGGATCCGCGCCGCAGGGACAACCCTTGATTTTACGACCTGGGCACTGGGTGCAACCGTTTCCGGCATTCTCTTTGACGGCGGCCGTGGCGCGGCAACTGTCGATGCCTCAAAAGCCCGGTACCGGGGGGCATTGGCCGTTTTAGAAGAGGTCTTGCGCACCGCCCTGCAGGAGGCGCAGGACGCCTTGGCGGCACAACAATCCGCCAAGGAGCGCTATGAAGCCTCAACGATAGCCCTAAAGGCGGCGCAATTCTCATTCACGGCCCACGAGGCCCTGTGGAAGAATGGCTCCACCAGCCTCCTGGAACTTGAAGATTCACGCCGCCAATTATTGACCGCGCAAATTAACCTTATCACAGCCAAACGCGATTGCAGCACCGCATGGATAGCACTTCATCGTGTGCTCGGCAAACCGATTCATACAGGAACTAAGATCGATGAAGAAATCTAACCTGTTCATACTATCCCTTATTATTGCAGTTCTCGCTGCCCTTACGCTGTTGAAAGGCCGGGATGAAAATGTGGAAGAGGCACCGGCGGCAGTGGCCCTTACGGTAAGCGAAACAACGGCGGCCGAAACGGAATGGCCGGAAATCATTAAAGCCACCGGCCCTGTCTCAGCCTGGCAGGAAGCGGTTATCGGCGCGGAGATTTCAGGACAAAGGCTCATTGCCGTTATCTCGGATGTGGGTGATACCGTGAAAAAAGGTGAGGTTTTAGCGCGGTTCAATACTGAAATACTCGAAGCCGAATACGCTGAATTGGAAGCAAACCGGATTTCGGCAGAATCAAATAAAAAACGCGCCTTGACGTTGAGAGACTCCGGCGCAATGAGTGATCAGGCCATAGACGATTATCTTAATCAAGCGGCAGTAGCCAAAGCCCAGATGGATGCCAAGGCCCTGCAATTGAAATACACGGATGTTGTTGCGCCGGATGACGGCGTGATCAGTGCGAGAAAGGCAACGCTGGGGGCCGTAGGTTCGGCAGGCGATGAATTATTCCGTCTTATCCGGCAGAACCGGCTGGAATGGCGCGGTGAATTAACGGCAGAGCAGGCGGTGCACATTACCCGGGGCCAAACCGTTTCCATCACCCTCCCAAACGGCAATACAGCCAAAGGGTCAATACGCCGGATTGCGCCTTCCTTTAACCCGGACACCCGAATGATTACGGTTTTTGCAGATATTGAAACCGGTAGCAGCGCCCAGGCAGGCATGTATGTGGAGGGGCAGATTATACTGGGCAAGCAAACCGCCCTGAAAATTCCGGCAAAGAGCGTCGTTCTGAGCGACGGGCACAATTCCGTTTTTATCATCCACAAGGACGCCTCCGGCACAACGGTGAACCGGCAGAAAGTCCAAGTCGGGCAGATAAAGGATACCCATGTGCAAATCCTGTCCGGCATATCCAAAAGCGACCGCATTGTATTGGATGGCGCGGGCTTTTTGAACGATGGGGATATTGTCCGGGTTTCAACTGAGAAAGGCGCTGAAAAATGAATTTTGCCATCTGGTCCATTAAAAACCCCATTCCGCCGATATTGCTGTTCATACTCCTCACTTTTGCGGGACTTTACGGTTTCAGCAGATTCACAATCCAGGATTTGCCCGATATTGATTTCCCTCAAATTGAGGTGTCCTTATCTCTCCCGGGTGCAGCGCCTTCACAACTTGAGACGGAGCTTGCCCGCAAAGTGGAAGATTCCATCGCCGCCATTTCCGGTGTAAAGCACATATCCACGTCTATTACCGAAGGCAGCGTCAGGATGGCAATTTCATTTGATCTTGAAAAAGATATTTCAGACGCCCTCATAGAAACAAAAGACGCCATTGATCGCATCCGGCCCGACCTGCCCACCGACCTCGAAGCCCCGACCGTCTCCGCCGCACGTATTGACGGTGATGCTTTAATGACCTACGCGGTTTCTTCCGCAAAGCTAAACGAAGAAGCCTTGTCATGGTTTATAGATGATACGCTGAGCAAGCGCTTTATGTCCATTGACGGCGTTGGAAAAGTTGGCAGAGCCGGTGGTGTCACCCGCGAGGTGAGAGTTGAAGTCGATCCGGTGAAACTGGCCTCCCTGAATGTGACGGCGGCGGATGTTTCCAAAGCCATAAAACAGGTACAGATGGAATCTTCAGGCGGGCGCAGCTATATCGGGCAGGCAGAGCAATCGGTCAGAACAATTGCCGCAGCGGCCATGGCCAAAGATCTGAACGCCCTGCCGATTGCGATGCCGGCCGGAGGCCATATCCGGTTGGACCAGGTTGCAACGGTCCATGATACCCATGCCAGGCGTACTGAAGCTGTATTATTAAACGGTGAAACAAGCGTCGCATTTCAAATATATGGCGCAAAAGGCGCCAATGAAGTGCAGATCGCAGAAGATGCGGCACAGACCATTAAAACCCTGAAGGAAAAATACCCGGATTTAACCATTACCCCGATTGTAAATACTGTCACTTATACACTGGAGCAATATGAAGGCTTAATGCATATGCTTTATGAGGGGGCAATCCTTGCGGTTATGGTGGTCGGATTTATCCTGCGGGACTGGCGGGCGACCCTTATTTCAGCCACGGCCCTGCCTTTATCCATCATTCCCTCTTTCGGTATCATGTATTGGCTGGGGTATTCGCTTAATACCCTGACACTCTTGGCCCTGGCCGTTGTGGTCGGCATTCTCATTGACGATGCCATTGTGGAAATTGAAAACATCGTGCGCCATAAGCACATGGGGAAAAGCATTCTTGAAGCGACAAAAGACGCTGTTAATGAAATTGCCCTGCCGGTAATATCCACAACCTTAACGATTGTGGTCGTGTTCTTACCGACCTCTCTCATGAGTGGCGTCATAGGGCTTCTTTTCAAACAGTTTGGCTGGACGGTTGTTATTTCCGTTCTCATGTCCCTGATGGTGGCGAGGCTTATAACCCCTCTGATGGCTGTCTATTTTCTCAAAGAGGATACCCGTCACCATTATCA
>JAAUSZ010000126.1 GCA_012031875.1 Desulfobacula sp. | reverse complement strand
GCTTCCGTACCTGAAACCTGCAACGAGTCAATTCAGTTTTGAATTTCAGGCCTTAACTGTTTCAAAACCCCTCCGCTTCCTTCTGAAAAACTCCCGGATTCCGCCTCGCTGCTTTTCTTTTGGCCGGCAATCAGTTCAAACGCCCTATTCAGGTCCTTTGGCTTTGTGTCAGACTCCTGCGGCAAGGCCTTATTGACTGAAAAAAGACCCGCGGCCGTTGAATTCTTTTCATCAGGTAAAAGCAATTGGTTTTCAAATTGATTTTTGACCTGTTCATAAGAGAACCCGAACACGGGCTGTTTTTCCGTCTGTTTTGATGATTCCAGACCCTTAAAGAGGGCCGCGATCAGGTCAGGCATTTTTTCAGAAACCAGCGTTGAATTTTTCTGATCAGAACTCCCTGCCCCTTCGGTCCCTGTTTCTTTGACTGATAATTTTTCCCGAAGTTCTTCAAGGGCATCCACAAATTCGTTCAGGGAAAGCGGGGATGAAGCCTCCTCGGATTGTTCCATGCCCAGTTGTTCCATCAGGTGCTGATAATTAAGATCGCTTTCAGGGGTTTCATAAGCGTTACGGGAATAAACAGCCTCTTTCTGAATTCCTTTGAGCTTTTCAAGGATCACATCAAGGCTGATCCCCTTTTCACCCTTGTCCGCTTCGGCCAGAATCTTTTGGATCTCATCCTTGTCGATTCCCAGGGAGGTCAGAAGGGATTCGATAAATGGAAGGGCCGATGTTTCCAGAAAGATTTCAGGCTCATCTTCCTCTTCTGAGGCTTTCTCCGGGGTGAGGGCTGAAAGCCTTGCCATCAGGACGTCCAGGGTCAGGGTCCCGGTTTTCGTGGTTTCAAGAAGGTCTGAAAAAATTTCATTGATCTCACCCTCCTTGAATCCCGCGGTTAAGAGCATTTTTTTCAGGGACTCAAGACCTTGGGCATCAATGGACAGGTTTTTCAGATCCCCCTTTGACAGCTTTAACAAAATTCCCTTTAATGCAGTGACAAAGCCGGTTCCTTTTTTCTGATCAAGCTTTTCGGTCAGGGAAGCCGTGGTTGAAGCTGAATCCCGGCCGGTTTGGAGAGCTTCCAGGACTGTGGGTGAAGAAGATGAGGTGTCCAGGGCATCCAGCTTCTCGACCTGCTTATGGAAATGACTTGCAAAGGTCTTCTTTTGAGATCCGGTATTATCGGTACTCAGAAGTTCCTTGGGGATGTCCTGCTGCACCATGTTTAAAAATGAGGAGCCGATGTCTGAAAACATAAAATTCATAATTCACCTGTTTGGGTTTTCTTTGAAGAACAAAGCAGCAATAGTCATGCCATTATTCTTTCAGTAGAATATTAATATATAAATTCAGTCTGTTATAAATTTACGGAGACAAAAAACGGATTATTTCAGGTGTGTTTTGGAATTTATTTCCCAACAAAACAAATCCCGTGGGAAAATATTACCGGATGGGGGGAGGGTATAAAACAGGGAGGGGGTTGATCCTACTGTTTTCGTTTAAAGGCAAGGCGTTCGCTGATTTTTGCCGCCTTCTCACTGTCTACAAAGGATAAAATCTCGGACGCGGAGGCTTCCCGCATTCTCATAAAAATTTCCTGGGCCACTTCAAGATCCATTTTATCCACAATAAGGGCTGCATTTTTGGGTTTCATCCCGGCATACATTTTAACCAGCCTTCCGATTTTTTCTTCATATTCAGCCTCTTTTTCCACTTCTTTCTGTGTTTTTTTCCGGTCCAAAAGCGCAAGATCTTCTTCAATCTGTTTTTTCAATGCAGCCAGGTTTTCAATTTTTTCATCAATCTGCTCCTTGAATAAATCCAGCTCTTTTCTTTCCTGGTCCATGGTTTTCTGCTGTTTATCAATCACGTTTTTCTTTTCTTCCAGGCCCCTTAATACCACCTTTGCAGGGTCCGGACATTCCGGGCATTCCGGGCAGGGGTCGGGTTCTGTTTCTTCCGAAGAGGCTTTGCCGTCCGCTTTTTCTTTGGGTCCTGCCTTGCCTTTTTTCTCGGCATTTTCTTCTTTCTTCTCCGGCGTTTTCTTTTGTTCCGGGGGCTTATCCTCGGCAAAGGCGTATTTCCCATGGACGGACAAAAAACCGTCATTGTGAATCCATGTCCCGAAACAAAGGGACAGGATGAGGCAGGTTCCCACACAGACGATTTTTCTATTCAGATGCTTCATGGGATAATTTCCTTGCTGTTTTAAGGATGAGATCTCATCCATCTCTTTTTGCTCTGCTGCAAGCATATTCTGAGTATATTCAGACTTTAATCTTTCACGATAAATTTCCATGGCTTTTTTCTCAACGGTTTTCTTTTTCAATTCCAGCAGTTTTTGCTTTAGAATCCCGGATAATTTTATCTTTCTTGCTTTTTCCTGTTCCATAAATATTTCCACGGCATCCAGATAATCATGGCACTGCCTGAACCGGGAAGCGGTTGTTCCCTGTTCCAGTTCAATCTCAACCTTTTCCTGGTGCTGGTCCCGGGTATTTTTCAACTCCATAATCTGTTTTTCGCACAAGGCAACATCCATCTGGGCCTTGGCGGTGTTCTGTTTTGCAACCCGTTCCAGGTAGTCCCGGTAATTGAGCAGGGGCTGGAGTTTAAAGGCAAACCGTTTCATTTCCCAGCCTATTTATCCGGCTTGTCCGGCTTCGTCTTGTCCGGCTTTTTAATCCCCAGGGCCTGTCTCAATCCCTCCACGCTGGACCGGATATCCGCCCGCCGGTTCATGTCCTGTCTTAAAAACTGAGTAATCCCGGGCATCAATTTCTTTGCCTCGTCCACATCAGGGTCTGACCCGTCAATATAGGCGCCGATGGTAATCATGTCTTCGGCGCCTCGGTAGGCGGAAATGACGCTGACGGCTTTGTTTCTCAATACCACATGCTCCTTTTGGCTCACATCCCGCATGACCCTTGAAACACTGGAAAGGACATCAATGGCGGGATAATGCCCCTGGTTGGCCAGGTTCCGGGACAGGACAATATGGCCGTCCACAATGGAACGAACCGTGTCGCCGACAGGATCATTCATATCATCCCCCTCCACCAGAACCGTATAAATACCGGTAATGGAGCCCCCGTTTTCCATATTTCCGGCCCGCTCCAGAAGAATGGGAATCTGGACAAAGAAGGACGGGGTATATCCCCTGGATGTGGGCGGTTCTCCCGCGGCAAGCCCCACATCCCTGGAGGACATGGCAAAGCGGGTAATGGAGTCCACCATCAAAAGGACGTCTTTCCCCTGGTCCCTGAAATATTCTGCAATGGTCGTGGCAAGATAAGCCCCCCGTATCCTGACAAGGGGCGGGGAATCCGAGGTGGCCGCAACCACCACCGCTCTTTTAAGCCCTTCTTCGCCCAGGGTATCATTGATGAAATCCTTGACCTCCCGGCCCCGCTCCCCGATGAGACCGATCACCACCACATCGGCGCCGGTATGCTTTGTCATCATGCCCATGAGAACGCTTTTTCCCACCCCTGATCCTGCCATGATGCCCACCCTCTGACCCTTTCCCAGGGTGATCATGCTGTTGATGGCCGCAACGCCCACGTCCAGCGGTTCTTTAATGGGTTCCCGCTGCATGGGGCCCATGGGCTTTCCGTACAGATTATAGGTTTTTGTGTATTCGATCCTGCCCTTCCCATCAATGGGAACTCCCATGCCGTCGATGACCCTTCCCAGCAGTTGATCTGAAACACCGATTTCCTGGGTGGCCATAAGCGGAATAATCCGGCTGCCCAGGCTGATTCCCCGGATATCCCCGTAGGGCATGAACAGGGCTTTTTCTTTTTTAAAGCCCACCACCTCGGCCTGAACTTCCTTTCCCTGATCATTCAGAATGCTGCAAAGGCTGCCGATGCCGAGCCCCAGGCTGTCTCCTTCGGCAATCAGCCCGATGACCTGGGAAATCCGGCCTTCGGGCCGGATCAGGACGCACCGGTCAACGGCCCTTTCATATTTTTCAAAATCGATTTTCTCAAGAAGGTCAAGCCTCATTTACATACCTGCTTTTCTGACGGCTTCACATATGGCTTCCAGTCGCTCCTCGGGATCCGATGCAATGGATGCGGTGCCGGTATCGATCCTGCACCCCCCCCGCTTGACCGAGGGATCGGATTTTACCGAGATGCTTTTCAGGGATTCGATCTCATCAAAAAACGCTTCCTTTATCATTTCAATATATTCATAGTCATCCTCAGATATGCTTAAAACCACTTCTTCCGGGTTGACCAGAGTTTTTAAGGCATCCAGAATCAATCGCTTCACGACCCCGTCATCAATTTTAAGCCGGGCCATGACCGCTTTTTTTGCAATCTGCTGGATAAGGGAAATAATCCTGTCCTCGTATTTATCCACTAAAAGACCAATGGTCCGGTCTGCCAGGGCCAAAGACTCTTCAAGGGCCTTGAGTATTTCGAGGGCGTTTTGCCGGGCATCTTCTTCTCCTTTGGCCTCTCCTTCCCCATATCCTTGCCCATATCCCTTTTCATGACCCTTGATCTCCCCTTCTGCCTCCCCCTTTTGAAAGCCTTCTGTCTCCCCTTTTTGAAAGCCTTTTTCATAACCCTGGGACTCACCTTTTGCCAACCCGTCTTCAAGGCCCTTTTCAAACCCGGCCTTATATCCTTTTTCTTCAGGGCTTTCCTCAGGCTCTTGAAGGATTTCGTCCGTCAAAGCCGCGTCATGGCCGGAGCCTGCCGGGTCATTTTCATTTTTCCCGGGATTTTCTTTCTTTTTCCGGGGTTCTATCAAGGGCTTGAAAACAATTTCTTCCTGTTTCCGTGTTTCATGATAAACAGCCTCAAAGGTATAAGGTTTTTCTTCTTCGAATTCGGGTATTTCAAACAAGAGTTTGAAGCGGGTCAAATCCGGCCCGGTTTCGGCATTCTTATTCATGATCTCTTGGTTAAAAGTCTCAAGGGAGTTCAAATCCATGGGCTTGAACCCCTCTTCCCGATCAGACAAGGACATCGTCTTTTCCTTTTCCAAGGGTTATCGTTCCATCGGCCTCAAGCTCTTTGGCTGCCCGGACAATTGCCTGCTGGGCCTCTTCAACCTCGGTCAGGCGGACAGGGCCCATGGACTCAAGGTCATCCTTAAGCATTTCACCGGCCCGCTGGGAAAGGTTGGAGAAAATCTTATCCTTCATTTCATCGGTTGCCGTCTTAAGCGCATAGGTGAGCTGCTGACCCTCAACCTTCTTTAAGACTTCTCTCATGGCCGTATCATCAATACCGGTCAGGTCTTCAAATACAAACATCAGGTTCCGGATATCATTGGCCATTTCCGGGTTGTCCTCCTCGACATGGGCCATCACCACATCTTCCGTGGCCTTGTCCACCCCGTTGATAATATCCACCAGAACCTGAAGGCCGCCTGCTTTTCCGCCCGGCCCTACAGCCCCGGAAAGTTCCAGCTTCAATGCCTTGTCCACATCCCTGACCACATCTTCGGAAATCTGGCCCAATTTTGCAATCCTCATGGCGATATCCCCCTTTAATTCCGTGGGCATGGCCATCATCAGCTCCGAAGAGATTTCCGACGGCATATGGGCCAGAATCATGGCAATGGTCTGGGGATGCTCTCCGACCACGTATCCGGCAAGGGTGGCCACGTTCACATTCCTGCTCCAGATAAAGGGTTTATCCTGTTTTTTCTTTTCAAGATCATCGAGGATGGCATTGGCCTGTTTATCCTTTAAGGTATTTTTAACCACATTCCTTATAAAGGATTCATTTTCAATGATCATTTTAGATTCCCCTTCAAATTTTTCCACAAATTCCAGGGAAACCGCCTTCATCATCTCCGGCGTAATATGATCGATGGAAGACATTTCAAAAGCCAGGTCTGAAATCTCCCTTTCCGTCATTTTTTCAAAGGCCCTGGTGGCATATTCCTCCCCCATGAGCATCAGGAAGATGGCCGCCTTTTTGGGTCCGGAAATATTTGAGGGGTCCAGAACATCAGCCATGATTATTTATCCTCTCCTTCACTGATCCAGCCTTTCAGGATGTTGACCGTCCTTAACAGATCTTTTTCAGCATAGTATCTTGCTTTTTCATTGACCGGCATATTCATCAGGTAAGCCACCCGCTCTTCCGGGTTCATCCTGCTTAAAAATTCCTCCCGCTGCTCCTCCGTCATCAGTTCCAGGAATTCTTTCTGCTGTTTTGCGTCCATTTCAATGAATGTCGGCGGTTTTTTCTCTTCTCCCAGGAGGGCCAGGTCTTCAGGAGACGGGAGGGCTTCTCTTTCCACAGTGGTTTTGATTTCCTTCACGGTCTTGACAATGGGCCGTATGACCAGAAGGAACAAGGCCACGACGATCAAAAGATTGGCAATGAGCCTGCCATATTGTTCCTGGATCTTTTCCAGCCCCTTGGGGCCGGGTTCAGCCTCAATTTCAGCAATGGAAGCAAAAGGAAAACACTCCACCGATACCTGATCGCTTCTTTCTTCGTTATATCCCATGGCTTTGACGACAATATCCTGGAATTGCTTCATTTCTTCCGCGGATCTGGGAACATAGGTCCTTCCCTGGTTCCCCCCCTCATCCGCCCTGGTCTCATATTTTCCGTCCACCACCGCGGCAACGGAAAGGCGGCTCAGCACCGCCATGGGCTTTTTCACTTCCCTGACCCTTTTGCTGATTTCATAGTTAAAGGTGTCATCGCTCTTATTGGCCAGTTCCTTATTCTGCTCCCCCTGGAGCTTGTCATCCCCCACAATGGGATTCACCGTGGAGGGGATAGGAATCTCCTCAGTCAGCCCGACCACCTTTTCAGCCCTGTTTTTCCGGCTCCGGACAAATTCTCCTCCCCTTTCAAAGGGATCAAAGATTTCCTCGTTCATGCCGTCTTCGGAAAAATCCATTTCCGAGGTCACCCGGACAATGGCCTTGTCCTTTCCCACAATTCTTTCCAGCATGGTCTGGATTCTCTTGGTCAGGTTTTCCTCAAACCTGATTTTGTGCTGGTACTGGGCATCTGCCAGATTTTCGGCATTGATCTTGGCCTGCTCCTCTTCTGATTTTCCTTCAAAAAGAATCCGGCCGGCCGTATCCACAATGGTCACCAGCTTGGGGGTCAGATCTTCAATGGCGCTGGCCACCAGGTGGGCAATGGCGGTGACCTTTTCCTTATCCAGATCTGAGTTCAGTTCCAGCAAGATGGATGCCGACGGTTTTTTTACCTCTTCGACAAAGACGGAATCCTTGGGCATGACGATCATCACCCGGGCCGTTTTCACCTCATCAAAGGCGGTGATGGTCCTGGCCAGTTCTCCCTGGATCGCCCTTGTCTTATTGATATTCTGCACAAAATCCGTGGTTCCGAATTCGGTTTTATCGAAGATCTCAAAACCGACATGGCCCCCCTTGGGAATCCCGTCCTTTGCCATGGCCAGCCGGACATCATAGACAACGGCTTCCGGCACCGTGATGGTGGTACCGTCGCCGGTGAGGCGGTAAGGTGTATTGGATTCCTTGAGTTTTTCAACCACAAGGGCGGCGTCTTCCTTTGTCAGCCCGCTGAAGGCAACCCTGAATTCTGTTTTATTGGCCCAGATAAACATGGTGGTGAATCCGGCGACAAGGGCCATGGCAAGAACCCCCAGGGCAATTTTTCTGGATAGGGGCATTTCCCGGAGGGTGGTAAGGATTTTCTCAATCACAGGATTCATAAACGGTTATCTCTCCCAATGGGTGCTTTCCGGCATTATACCTGCATCCGCATGACTTCATTATAGGCCGCCATGACCTTGTTCCTGACCTGAGCCAGAATCTTCAATGAGGTTTCAGCCTTTCCGATATCCATCATGCCTTCATGGATTTCCATTTCACCCTTAATGACTTTTTCAATGGAATCTTCCGCAATCTGCTGTTTTTCATTCACATCCAGGACGGCAGCCTTTACCCGTTCAGCAAATTCAGGATTCCGGCGGCTGATCTTTTCCGGAAGCGGCTCCGTGGTTAAGCTGATCCTGTTAATTCCTTTAATGCCGGTCATGGTCATTCATCCTCCTGTTATTTCCCGATTTCAAGCGCCTTCAATATCATGTCCTTTGTGGCGGAAAGGGCTGTTGTGGAAGCCTCATAGCTTCTTTTGGCCACCAGCATATCCGCGATCTCCGTCAAATGGTCCACATTGGGCATTTTTACATACCCGGTCTCCGGGTCTGCATCCGGGTGGGCCGGGTTGTACACCAGCCTGAAATCCTCCTGGGATCTGATGATCTGGTCCACATTAACCCCGGTTCCCTTGTCCGGTTTTTTTTCAGAATCAAATTCAATGGGGGAAAGCTCTATCCCCCATTTTTCCTGTTTTTCCTGTTTTCTTTCAACCACGCTTTTAAAGGAATCAATGTCCTCGGCCTTGAAAACCACCATTTTCCTTCTGTAGGGCCCCCCCTCTTTGGTTCTTGTGGTATCCACATTGGCGAGGTTTTCCGCAATCACATTCAGTTTGGTTCGATGGGCGGCAAGGGCAGTCCCGCTGATCTTGGATGCATTTAAAAGATCCATGGCTTATTTTCCCCCTTCATCAATGGAATAATGCAGAATTTTCATCTTCCGCAACAGCAATTCCGTTGTGGTCCGGTATTTGATATTATTCTCCATGAGGTTCATCATCTCCGTGTCAATATTGACCGAATCAAGATGATAGATATCCACTTCTTCACTGTTCATTCCGTTCATGGAAAGATTTTCACCCTGGTCCGGGGACAGGTGTTGGGCATGGGTCTTGTCCAGATAATCAGGCTCTTTCTCACCCATGAGCCGCTTCAGGGTCCGGTTAAAATCAAGATCGCTGGGCTCATGACCGATGGTGTCCATATTGGCGATATTGCCGGTGATCAGATTATGGCGCCGGGCCGATACATCAAGCGCCTTGCCGATCAATTGTGTTGTGTGGCCGAAAATTCTTGAATCCGCCATTTTCCCCCGATAAGCAATAAATCATCCGCATCAAATAAAAAATACTATTTTTCTGGTGATTCTGCAAATTGTATGCCTGAATTCCGGATCAGTTGTTTTCTTTGTATTCGTTGAGTTTATTTCGAAGGGTCCGGACGCTGATGCCCAGAATTTTTGCTGCATGGGTCCTGTTGCCCTCGGTCTGATCAAGGGCTTTATAGATCATTTTTTGTTCCATATCCCTGAGCGAGCCCGGCTCGGATTCATACTCGCCACCCTGTATGGATGCCGGGAGCACGTCCTCGGATTCCAGGGCGTCGAGCATCAGGTTTTCCGGTTCGATCAAATCCGAATCGGCAAGGAGCACAGCTCTATGAATAATATTTTCAAGTTCCCTGACATTGCCGGGAAACAACTGGTTGTTAAGGATGTCGCCGGCCTGTTTTGTCAACCCTTTGACATGACGCCCGTCAATTTTACAATATTTTTGGATAAAAAACAGGGCCAACATTTCAATATCCCCCCTTCGATGTCTTAAGGGCGGGATGACCAGGGGAATCGTATTCAGCCGGTAAAAAAGATCTTCCCTGAAATCGCCGTTTTCCACGGCCTCTTTTGCCTCCCGGTTTGTTGTGGCAATGACCCTGACATCCACCTCAACGGGTTCTATCCCCCCCACCCGGTCCAGCACTTTTTCCTGGAGAACCCTTAACAATTTAGCCTGGAGATGAAACTGCATTTCCGTGATTTCATCCAGAAAAAGGGTCCCCCTGTGAGCCAGCTCAAATTTTCCGATTTTCCTTGAAATCGCCCCGGTAAACGCCCCTTTCTCATGCCCGAACAATTCGCTTTCAAGCAGATTTTCAGGCAGGGCCGCGCAATTCACGGCAACAAAGGGTTTATTGACCCGGTCGCTCTTTTCATGGATATATTTTGCAAAAAGCTCTTTACCGGTACCGCTTTCCCCCTGGATCAGCACTGAAGCGCTGGATTTTGCAACCCTTTCGGCAAGGGCCAAAAGCTTCTGAATATCTCCATTCCGGGTAATGATTTTGGCTTTCCGGGTCTGGGACGCAGCCGGCTCCGGGCCGGATTTTATTTTCAGCCGGGCAAGAGCGCTTCTGACGCATAAATCAAGCTGTTCCATTTCAAAGGGTTTGATCAGATAATCAAACGCGCCCAATTTCATAAGGGTTACGGCATGTTCAACCACAGGGTCCGCGGTAATCATGAGAATATGGCAGGAAAGGGCTGATTCGTTGATTTTTTTTAAGAAATCAACAGGAGAAAAACCAGGGGTTGACAGGTCTGCTATGGTGATATCCGGTTTTTTTTCAGCAAGGCATGAGAACGCATCGGATCCATCAGGAGTGGCTTCCACAAGAAAGCCGAGATTTTCAAAAAACCGGACATATTCCATTCTTTCTTTTGGATTTTCAATGATAAAAAAAAATTTTATGTCCCGGCATTTTTGTTTTGCTTTCCCGTCCTCCTAGGAATTCTGAACCGTCTCCGCCAGTTCAAGTGTATTTAACCGTTGCTGTGCAAGCCTTGCCCAGACGGAATCATAAGAAGCAACCACCTGTTTGAATGCTTCTTTGGCTTTTAAAAGGATATTGCCCTTCTGATAAGCATCCCCCAGCAGAAACCCCAGATTCGCCTTTTCCTGATCATTATTGGAAAGGGCCAGGGCTTTTTGATAAGCATCCGCGGCTCTCACGTAATTTTTCAAGGCACTATAAGATTGACCGAGTTCCTTATATACCTCGGTCAACAGCTCATAATTCTCACCCGAGGCCAGGGCGATTTCTTTTGCTGCTTCTTCCCGGAGATCTGAGGCTGTTTTCATATCTCCTTTTTTTTCATATACGGATGAATGCATCATGAGAATTTTTCCTTTCTCAAGATGGCTTTTGGATATTTTATGGGCGTCTTTAAACTTGTCGGAAGACATCTGATACTCTTTTTTCTCAAGATAGATATTCCCGGCCCGGATCAATGTTTCCACCCGGTTTTCATTTTTTGGAAATTGATTTGAGAAGGCATTCAGAATTTTCAAGGCATCCTCATCCCTGCCGGATTCATCCATGGCCACACCCAGTCCGAAAAGCAGTTCCGGCGGCCGGGAAGACTTATCATACTGTTTATATGCGCTGATGAGGTGGTTAAAGGATTCATCATACAGTTTTGCATCCAGATAGGAAAGGCCGACGCTCAAGGCAATCTTCCTGCTTCCCATCCTGTCTATTCTCGGGTGTTCCAGCTCATACCGGTTCAGCACCTGGGTAAATTCATTCGATTTCAACTGTTTTTGAAACATGGCCTCATAGGCTTTCTGCATCAGTTTGATGGCTTCATATCTCAGACCCCTCGGATGCGCCAGCAACAAACTTTCAATTTCCTTGATACATCTGCCGTAATCTCCATTGGCCTGATAAATTTCGGCAAGACGCATCATGGCGATCCTGGAATATGTATTTTCAGGGAATTTCTTTTTGATCATCTCGTAAATATCGATTTTTTCCTGATCAGACTTCACATGCCGTGCAATTCCGATGGAACTTGCAATATAGCCTTCGGTATCCGGATATTTTTGGCGGACCAGCTCATATATCTTTACCGCCTTTTCGTCATTATTGTCCATGCCGTAGGTGTCGCCGATTTTGCTCAAAATAATATCCGGATCTTTCAGGTCGGGAAAAAGATTCAATAACCGGGTTAATATATCTCTGGCTGCCTTGCTTTGCCCTATTTCAAAATTGGCATTTCCCATGATCTGCAGCAATTCATGGGTTTTATAAACCTTGTCCGGATTGGATTCCACCACATAATTTAAAACCGACAACGAATCCAGATACTGACGCTTTTCATAAAGCGCCCGGCCATATCCGATGCCTGCATCCGGGATATGGCTGTTCTCGATCGTATCTTCAAAAACCTGCTTGTAATAGGTTAAGGCCTTGTCAAGAAATCCTTTTTTCTCATAAATATCGGCCAGGTGATAAATGACTTCAGGAAGCCCTGAATAGTCTAAATAATCCCGCTTGACAATATTGAAATATCCTTCTGCAGCCGCGATATTGTTCATCTGTTTCTGAATGATGCCGATGGCGGAATAGGCATAGGGAACGTAGGGGGATTTGGGATAGGATACCAAGGCATCCTGATACATCCGTTCCGCTTTTAAAAGCTGGGCAAAATCATCCTTTTTCACGGTTTGCAAAAAAGCATGGGCTTTGAGGAAATGAGCCTTTTCAAGACAGGTGGCATTGCCCTGAATAATATACTGATCCAGAGAATCAAAGGCTTCCTGGTAAAGTTCTTTCTTCAAGAGGAGAAGTGAATTGGAAATCAGATCTGAATCGCATCCTGTACCGCTCATAATCTTTAAAAGATCACTGATGTCCCCCTTATTCCCGCTTTGCTCTCTTTTTGGCGGGACATAGACCGGGGGGACCGGGATTTTTTCAGGTTTTTTCAACTCAAGATCTTTGACTAATTTACCCGCCTCATTTGATTTTGCGGCTTCAGCATCTTCCTCTTCTTCTTTGGGACCCGGTATTTTTTTTAATTCCGATTCAGGCCCTGCATCTGTTCCTTTTGGGGATTCTTGTCCCGGTTTTGTGAATTCGAGGCTTTCCTGTTCTTCCGGCAGAGGAGGGGCCGCCTCTTTCTTTTCAGAAACAGTATCCCCGGTTTTCTTTTTTTCCCCCTTTTTCTCAAGGGTGAGAACAAAGCTTGAATCTGCTTTATTAAACCCTGACTGCATATGTTCATAGGGGTGATGGCCGGTTAACAGAACGGCAATCACGTTTCCCTGCATCTTTTCAACAGCCACCTTCTGAACCAGGGATTTTTCCTGCTCCTTGATCTTGAATCCCTTTCCCAGGGTTGCATTTGTCAGGGCGATCAAGACTTCTTTTTTCCCGACCCGGACAACTTTGACGGCAATGTCGCGGTTTAGAAAAATTTTCACCGATAGGGGATCCTTTTGTATGTCGATATTGCGGATCACTGCGGGGGCAGCCCACACCTTATCCGGGAATGCGGAAAACAGGAGACCTGATATTACCAAGATCTGCAAAATTTTAACCATTTTTAAATTTGATCGCATCATTTCTTTACTTTGCATTAACCTTACCGGTTGATTTCATACCATTTACGGATATATCAAAGCAAGTAATATGCCATATCAGGATTCCGCCATGCATTATAGCAGATCAAATCAGGGGATTAAAGCTGAAAATGACTATGAGGGATTTTTGCTTTATTTTGTCGGACGACCGGGATCAAATTGAGGGTAATGAAATGTCAAAAAAATGACAACCCAAGGCTTCTAAAAGAAGGGGCTGTCGCTTTCCGGTATGATATTCATTTTCTTTATCTTTTCCACCAGCGTGGTCCGGTTGATCTTCAGGATTTCGGCCGCCTTTGCCTTTACCCAACTGGTCTGGTTCAGGGCATAAAGAATCAGTGATCTCTGGTATAGGTCCACCGCCTCATTGAATCCGACTTCATTGTTGAACACCGCGGCCACGGAAGGCGGCATGGCCTGGGAAGACATTTCTGCAATATAATCCGGCAGGTCATAAACTTCAATGGTATCATTCTCGACAAGGACCGATACCCTTTCAATCAGGTTTTCAAGTTCCCTGATATTCCCGGGCCAATCATGCCGAAGCATGGCCTGGCGGGCACTTTCGGAGAAAACCTTTGCTTTATATCCCGGCACCCGCTGAACCAGGGTGTTTTGAAAATAATCAGCCAGGGGGAAAATATCCTCTTTTCGTTCTCGCAGGGGAAGAATATGAATGGGGATGACATTCAGGCGATAGTACAGGTCCTCCCTGAACAGGCCCTGGGCCATGGCGGTCTGCAAATCCTTATTGGTAGCGGAGATGACCCTGATATCCACCTCAATGGTGTTGTTCCGCCGACCCGTTCAAATCTTCTTTCCTGGATGGCCCTTAATAATTTGACCTGAAGATCAGGGCTCATATCCCCGATTTCATCCAGAAAAATAGTTCCCTGGTCTGCAATCTCGAACCGGCCGTTCTTGATCTTAAAGCGCCGGTGAAAGCGCCTTTTTCGTGCCCGAACAATTCGCTTTCAAGCAGTTCACC
>JAAUSZ010000125.1 GCA_012031875.1 Desulfobacula sp. | reverse complement strand
CCCGGCTTTGCCGGGGAGACTCCCAAAGTTTGACATTTACGGGAATAAACGAAAGTCTCCAACAATGTGAACCGCTCAAAGATCACAGAAAAGGAGACTTTCGATGAACAACTATAGGAAATTAAACGTAAGCGCTAAAAGAACCGCATCTTTTTTCAGAAGGGAAGCTGTGTCATAAAAGGGCATCCTAAACAATAAGGGGGGCTTGGATATGGCACAGACATGGGGTCAGCGGCGAGCTGAGAATAAAAAATGTTGGCAGCGTCATGTAGAAAAATGGAAAGCATCCGGATTGAGCCAGGCAGAATACTGCCGGAAGAGTGGTCTTAGGAGCCGGGGCTTTGGATACTGGAAAAGAAAGCTGGAGAAACAGACTCTTCCGGAGCTTGTTGAACTTGCGGGTATTTCCAGTGGGGCAGACGGTGTGCTCAAACTCAATGTCGGGCATCAGTTTCAGATAGAAATTCCGGATGGATTTTCAACAAAGACCCTTGGGCAGGTGCTGCTCACCTTGCGATCCTTATGATTCCAAGGGATGTCAAAGTTTATCTGGCCCTGGGTGCTACGGATATGAGAAAATCCATTGACACCCTTTCCATTCTTGTCAGTGAAAAGATGGGTCTGGATCTTTTTTCAGGCAGCCTGTTTGCCTTTTGCAACCGGAGCAGGAATATCATTAAATTGTTGTACTGGGATAAGAATGGGTTTTGCCTCTGGCAGAAAAGGCTTGAGAAAGACATGTTCAAATGGCCGGTAACCCGTGAGGAGACCTTGAAAATCGGAAGGCAGGAACTTTTGTGGTTGATTGAAGGCCTGGATATCACAAAAGCCCATAAAGTCTTGAATTTTTCGAGTGTTTTCTGAGTAAAAAAACTATGAAAAGCCTCGTGGTTATGCTATATTCAGAGCATGACAAAAGATACCCTGACCCATGCGGACAACCTGGACGAAATAAAGCAAATTGCCCTAAACCTGTTTGAAGAAAACAGGCTTTTGCACGAACAGATTCGAATACTTCGGGACAGGATTTTCGGACGGAAAGCGGACAAAACGCCCAAAGATGACGGACAGATGTCTCTATTTGACATTCCTGAACCGCCCCCATGCCCGGAAGATGCTGAACAAATAGAGATCTCCTCCCATTCCCGCAAGAAAAAGGGACGCAGGCCGTTACCCGACCACCTGCCCCGTATCGAAGTGATTCATGATTTGCCCCAAGAGGAGAAGAAATGCGCCTGTGGTCATGAAAAAACCCGAATGGGCGAGGAAGTATCCGAGCAACTGGATTATATCCCGGCAAAGGTTCAAGTCATCCGGCATATCCGGATCAAATATGCCTGCAAAAACTGTGAGGGCGTGGAAGATGAAGGCCCAAGCGTATCCATTGCCCGGATGCCCGAGCAGATCATTCCCAAAAGCATGGCCACACCAGGACTTCTGGCGCATATCCTGACCGCCAAGTTTGCCGATGCCTTGCCTTTTTACCGTCAGGAAAAACAATTTTCAAGAATAGGCATCGACCTTCCCCGGGCCACCATGTGCAACTGGGCCATAAAAACAGCCCAGGCCTGCGAAATCCTCCTTGATATGATGAAAAAGGATATACGAAAAGGCCCGGTGATCCATATAGATGAAACACCCGTCCAGGTGCTCAAGGAGCCCGGAAGGATAAAAAGCTATATGTGGGCCTTCAAGGGATCGGTCCGGGGAAAACCCGTGCTTCTCTTTGAATATCATCCCTCCCGGTCCGGGGATGTTGCCTCGGCCTTCCTGAACGGCTATCAGGGGATCGTCCAGACGGACGGATATGCCGGGTATGGTTTTCTTGACGATAAGAAAGGGATCCTCCATGTGGGCTGCTGGGCGCATTCCCGCAGAAAATTCGTTGAGGTGACCAAAGGGAACAGGAACACCCCTACCGGAAATGCAGGCACAGCCTTAAAATATATCAGCAGACTGTACAAGATTGAAAAAGAAGCCGGGGAGAATCATTTGACCCCTGCCGCTCTTTACCAGGAAAGGCAACAAAAGGCCGTGCCGATCTTAAATGAGTTTAAACAATGGCTGGATGCCAGGGTGGAACAGGTGCCTCCGAAAAGCCTTCTTGGAAAGGCCATCCATTATACCCTGAACGAATGGCCCAAACTGATTCGATATACGCAAAGCGGTCTTGTGAGCCCTGACAACAACTCCATTGAAAATGCCATCCGGCCTTTTGTCCTCGGCAGAAAGAACCGGCTCTTTTCTGATACACCCGAAGGGGCCAAAGCGAGCGCTGCCATTTACAGCCTCATTGAAACCGCCAAAGCGAACGGCCATGATCCCTACTGGTATCTCAAATACCTTTTTGAGCATCTTGCCTCTGCCATGACCGAAGAAGAGTTCAGGGCTTTGCTGCCGTACAATCTTCAGAAGAACGCAATGGCTCCCCCAGCATCCTGATTCTTACCTGATTTTTCAACACCGGAAAAGGTGGGGTTTATTTAGCGCTTACGGCGCTTTCGTGATGGGCACCGGCGAATGAGGGTGGTGTGCAGCCTTGAGGCCCGGTTTGATCCGAGCCCCAAGGTTGTTTTAAGGTTTATTCCGGCAGCCGGACAATGAGGACGGGGATCTTGGCCTGCTGAGTCACTTTTTTGGCGGTGCTGCCCATGAGGATTCCGGCCAGGCCCCCGTGGCCGTGGCTTCCCATGACAATGAGGTCGCATTCCTTGGCCTGGGCCGCTTCAATGATCACATCCACCGGGTTTCCCCGGCCCACCACGACCTCGTCCAGGACAAAGGACTGGTTTTCCTCATTTTCCGAAACCGTTTCATAAAATTGGGTCAGGGCGTCCTTCATGCCCGGATCAACGGCCCGCTGTTTCCCGATGATGGCGCTTCTGGCGCTGTCCTCCTGTTTCTTTTGATCCTGGCCCAGGCCTCGGCCCGACATGATAGGCAATGGCCGCTTCCATGCCCTGGGTTTCCTCCAGAGCGTGGACAATGGTGATGCCGGCCCCGTAGAGGTTGGAAAGACTGACCGCATAGGCAAGGGACTGCCGGGCGGACTCGGATAAATCCGTTGCAAAGAGTATTTTTTTGATTTTAATCTTGGGCAGTATCATGGGTCCTCCTCCTTAAAACAAAAGATTGGGAAGCCACAGGGAAATCTGGGGCACATAGGTGATCAGGATGAGATAGAGCATCATGACCAGTATCCAGGGGGCGCAGGCCTTGGTGGTCTCCGTCAGGCCCAGGTGGGAAATCCCCGAGGCCACATAGAGGTTCAGGCCCACCGGCGGCGTGATCATGCCGATCTCCATATTCACCGTCATGAGGACCCCCAGATGGATCTCGTCGATCCCGAGCTGCATGGCCATGGGAAAAAGCAAAGGCGCGGTGATGAGAAGGATGGACGAGGGTTCCATGAAATTGCCGGCCGCCAGGAGCAGCAGGTTGACCATGATGAGAAAGCCCACCTTTCCCAGGCCCAGGCCCGTGATCCAGGCCGTCAACTGCTGGGGCACCTGTTCCGAGGTGAGCAGGAACGAAAAGAGCACGGCATTGGTGATGATATACAGGATCATGGCCGACATATTGGCCGAGGCCAGGAGGGTCCGGGGAATATCCTTAAAGGTCATGTCCCGGTAGATGAAGACCGAGACGACAAAGGCGTAGACCGCACTCATGGCCGCGGCTTCCGTGGGGGTGAAAATTCCGGAATAGATGCCGCCGATGACCACCACGATGAGCATGAGTCCCCAGACGCTTTCCCTGAAAGTGCGGACCACGGTGGCAAAACCCGCCTTAGGGAGCTTGGGATAATTTCTTTTTTTGGCCACCACCCAGGTCACCAGCATCAGCAGCACCACCAGGAGAAGGCCCGGGATCATGCCGGCAATGAAGAGCTTGCCGATGGAGGCATTGGTGGAGACGGCATAGATGACCATGACGATGGAGGGCGGGATGAGGATGCCCAGGGCCCCGGAGGTGCCGATGACCCCGACGCCGAATTTCATGGGATAGCCGTGCCTCACCATGGCCGGCAGCAGGATGGACCCGATGGCCACCACCGTGGCCGGGCTGGACCCGGAGACCGCGGCAAAGAGGCCGCAGGCCACGATTCCGGCCAGGGCCAGACCCCCGGTGAAATGGCCCACCAGGGCCGAGGCGAAATGGATCATGCGCTTGGCCACGCCGCCGTGGGTGAGGAAATTCCCGGCCAGGATAAAAAACGGGATGGCCATGATTTCGAATTTCTCGATGCCGGTGAAAAGCTTCATGGCCACGGATTCAATGGGCACCGAGGTCATGGTGAACAAAAAGGTCAGGACTGTGAGCCCCAGGGAAATGGAAATGGGCATGCCCGTCAGCATGAGACAGGCCAGCAGGGCGAAAATAATCAATGCGCTCATGAATTGCCTCCTTTGGTCCCGGCAGCCGGTCCGGTCTGGGCTTCACCAAAATCAAAATCCTCGGAAAGGCCGTCCACATGGGAGGTGTCCGTCTGGGGCAGTTGGCCGGTCTGGATGAATTTTTTAATGACCTGGAGGAAGCGGAAGCACATGAGATAGGACCCCAGGGGGATGGCGGAATAGAAAATCCACACCGGCCATTCCAGATCCGGGGAAACCGGTCCCGAGGTCAGGTCCGGCCAGTTGAAGCCAAAGGTGGTGGCAACGGCGTAGCGCAGCCCGACTTCCCAGACAAAGCCGAAACCGATGGTGCCGATAATGCCGGTGAAGAGCGCACCGCCGGAAAGGCCGATGACCACGAATTTGGCCCTTGTCTTGTCCTTCAAACTGTTGATGAACACATCCACCCCGACATGGATACCGGTACGGACTCCGTAAGCGGCACCGAATTTGGCCATCCAGATGAACATATAAATGCACAGTTCCTGGGACCAGCTCATATTAATGGACAAGAGCCAGTCCTGGAGCCCCGGTATGGGCAGGCCGCTGGCATAGCGATGCACGACGGACAGGAAAATGATGATGGTGGCGGCGCCGATGAGCGTGGCCACCAGCCATTCTTCCAGATGGTCGAGAAATTTCAGCATCCTTACAATCCTCCACAAAAAAATGTTGAATCCGGCAGAATACAGAATGCCGAGGGGAGCCCCGGCATTCCGTCAAATCCGCCCCAGGTTTTTCGTATTTTTTATTTTTTTAAACCCGGTGGCGGTATACACTTCCTGGATCAGGTCCGCGCCGATCCGGTCCGCCATTTCCGTGTGGACTTTTACCAGCGCGGCTTTCCAGGCGGCTCTTTCCTCATCGGAAAGCATGATGATCTCGGATTTGCCCGAAGCTTTTACAGAGGCCAGGTCTTCTTCATTTTTCTGTTTGGCGATGCTGTTGGCATAAACCGTGGCATCGACCATGGCGCCTTCAAGCTGGGTCCGGATATCGGCCGGCAGGCCTGCCCAGAATTTTTTGTTTACAATGACGGCATATCCCAGATAGCCGTGGTTGGAAAAAGTGACATATTTCTGGACCTCATGCATTTTCTGGGTGTAGAGGTTTGAGGGCGGGTTTTCCGTTCCGTCCACCACACCGGTCTGGAGGGCCTGATATACTTCTGAAAAGGCCATGACCTGGGGAATGGCTCCCAGGGCCCGCATCTGGGCGTCGAGGATCTTGGAGGACTGGATGCGCATTTTAAGGCCTTTGAAATCGGCCGGGGTTTTGAGAGCCTTGTTGGCGCTCATGACCTTGAACCCGTTGTCCCAGTAGGCCAGGCCCTGGATTCCCTTGACTTCCAGCATGCCCAGGAGTTTTTTCCCCACAGGTCCGGTGGTGATTTTGTGGAGATCCTCGTATCCGTCAAAAATATAAGGCAGGTCAAAGACTTCAAATTCCTTTACGCCCAGGGGCGCAAATTTCGCCAGGGACGGGGCCAGCATATCCACTGAGCCCAACTGGAGAGCTTCCATTTCTTCCTTGTCTTTGTAGAGCTGGCTGTTGGGATAGACCTGGATGGTCACTGCGCCCTTGGTGCGTTCTTCGGCCAGTTTCTTGAAGTATTCCGCAGCCTGGCCCTTGGGTGTGTCAACCGCCACCACGTGGCTGAATTTGATCACGATGGGTTCGGCCATGGCGGTTGCGGCAAAGGCGAAAAGCATGGCAAAAATGACCGCTGACAAAAGTTTTGTTCTCATTTGACTCTCCTTTGGTTAGAAATTATGTTTAATTTCCAAGGCCTTTGGGGGATGAAAATTAAACGCATACAAATAATTTTATACTGGATTAGATATCTATCCTTATCACAGAAAGTTTAAAATCGGAAATATTATGATCTTGTTGTCAGAAATTTTCTGACAGCCCCTCCCGGCCCTTGCCTTTAATCCGCGATTATATTAGTCTGGCCGGGTGAAAGTGCTTCTGATCCAACTGCCCGTACCCAAACTCAATTTCGGTTTAAGGACCGGCAACATCCCCCTTGGCGCGGCCTGCCTCAAACAGGCCGCGGCCGGCATCCCGGATCTGAGGGTGGATATCCTGCCGGAGTCCCTGGCCTCCCATGCCGGAGACGAGACCCTGGTCCGGGTTGTTGCAGAATATCATCCCGATATCCTGGGGTTTACGGTTTTTTCCTGGAACCTTATGCGCTCCCTTTATCTGGCAAAAAAATAAAGGAGAAGATCCGAACCCGGATCATTTTCGGCGGGCCCGAAATTACTCCGGACAATGAACTTGCCCGGTCCCCCGGTGTCGATGTTTATGTCTATGGAGAAGGAGAGGGTGTTTTCAGGCGCCTTCTTACGGAAGACGCCCTCTGGGAAAAGGGCCGGGTCGAGGATTTGACCGGTTTTTCTTATCTGGGCCTTGGCAGCCCCTATGTGAACGGGTATCTTGAGCCCGGGGCCGAAAAGGTCATGCTGCTGGAAACCCAGAGGGGCTGCCCCTACCAATGCGGGTTCTGCTATTACCATAAATCCCGGAAAACCCGGAGTGCGTCCGGAGACGGGATCGTGCTGGATGGGGTGGCCTACGCCCTGGAGCAAGGGGTGGAGGAAGTCTATCTCCTGGACCCGTCCCTGAATTCCCGGCCCGGGCTTCCCGCCCTGCTGGAAAAGATGGCCGGCCTGAACCGGGCCGGGAAGGTTTCCTTACCAGTGAGATCCGGGCCGAATCCGTGGATGAAAAGCTGGCCCAAAGGCTCAAGGAGGCGGGGTTCAGGGGCCTTGAAGTGGGGCTTCAGAGTACCAATCCCCCGGCCCTGAAAAAGATGAACCGCCCGACAAATCTTGGGGCCTTTCTTTCCGGGGCCAAGGCCTTGCAAAGGGAAGGCATCGCCCCCACCGTGGACCTGATTTTCGGCCTTCCCGGAGATACCCTGGAAGGCTTTGCCCAGACCCTTGCCTTTGTCCATGACCATGGCCTTGATGAGCATCTCCAGGTTTTTCCCCTCCTGGTGCTGCCGGGCACGGCCTTCAGGAAAAAAAGCCGGGACTTGGGGCTGATATATGATCCCCTTCCGCCGTACACCCTCATCTCCAGCCCCGGATTCTCTTCCCGGGACATGGTCCGGGCCCTGGACCTGGCCGAAGAAACATTCGACACCGGTTTCATCCCCTTCCCGGACCTTGAGGTCTCCTTTAAGGGCGAAAAAGGCGGGGATCTCTATGTTCTCCTGGAGGGACGGCCCTGCCTGGCCAAACTCATCCTGGAAGACCGGCGGGATTTGCGGGAGATAGAGCCCCTGGCCCGGACCATCACCTCCCCCTTCCAGGTCTTTTTCGGCCCCGCCGTCCGGGATTCGGCCTATCAAAAGGCGGTGCTGGCCTGCATTTCCAGGGAAAACCCCTTTGTTCCCTTGGAGGTGGTGTTCATTGAACCGGGGGAGATGCCGGACACCGGGGACCTGCTCCCGGCCGCGGAAATCAAACGGCCCCATTTCCTGGACCAGGATTTGCGATATCTCTACCCTGAGCCGGGCAACCGGGCCGTCCAGTTCACCCTGGTGACGAAAAATCCGGCCCTGGGTTTTGAAGGGGAGATGAGGCGGCAGGTCTTTTTCTGGGACAGGACCGGCTTGCCGGAGGATTCGGATTTCCAGGCCCTGGCCCATCTGGACGGAATTCTCATCCATTCCCTGCTGCCCTTTGACCGCCAGAGGCGATTCCAGGACCGGACAGCGCGTTTTCATGAGGATATCCTGCCCGTGAGCTTTGCTGATGCCCGGCTCCAGGCCCGGTGGATGGGACTGACCCAACCTGAAAAATACCATATCCCCCTGATCCGGGGACTTTTCGGGACAGGGTCCTGCATGGGCTGCTGACCCTGGGGTGCTTGGATCAGGTCAGGGGATGAGGACCTTCAGGATATCCTCTTTCCCGATAATCCCCACCAGCTTACCCGCTTCAACCACCGGAATGGTATGGAAATGTTTTTCCACCATGAGGCTTGCGATTTCTGAAATCGGGGCTTCCGGCCCTACAGAGACCGGGTCTTTGACCATGGCGTCTTCCACCTTGACGGCCGCCATCTTTTTCAGTTCGGCATTGAATTTTTTGGACGAAGACAGGGGGATGATGCCGTCCAGGAGGATGAAAATAGGGGGCACGGGAATTTTCCTGTGCTGGAAAATCAGGTCGCTCTGGCATAGAATCCCTTTCAGCGCGCCGGTTTCGTCCACCACCGGAACCCCGTTGATGTGATGGTTCAACAGGATTTCAACGGCTTTTGCAATCTCGGTCCCGGGCTGGACGGAAATGATATCTTTTTCCATAATATCGCTTGCTTTAATCATGGGAGCCTCCTCAAATCAGGTTTCAGGAAATCGTGCGGACGGCGAGAACCGGGCACGAGGCCCTGCTGATCACGCGGTCCGTTGTAGAACCCACCAGGAATTTTTCCAAAAGGCTGTGGCCCCGGACCCCGAGAACGATCATGTCTGCATCGATTTTTCCGGCATAGTCGATCAATTTTTGGTAGGGCCTGCCTTCCAGCACCACAGTGACCGGAGTACACCAGTTCCGGCCGTCTTCAGGAACCAGTTCCAGGAGCCGGGCTTCAACCTGCTTGAGCCAGGTGAGCCTTTTTTGCCCGGCGTCATCCGGTGATTTTTCCGGCGTCCCCGCGCCGGTCCAGCCGGAAAGCGGGTTGATATCAAACATGACAGGGTCCGGCGCCATGATTTCAACCGGTTCCATGGGGCTCACCACATGGGCCAGATAAAGCCGGGTCTGGAATTCCTGGGCCAGGCTCAGGGCATAATCAAAGGCCAGCCGGGAATCCGGGGAAAAATCGCATCCCACCAGGATACGGTTTAATTTTACGGGTTCCATTTTCCGGGATACCCGGCCGTCATCTTTTGCGTGCAGGACCAGAAGCGGGCAGGATAAGATTTTGACCAGCTTATTGGTAACGGACCCGGTTAAAAACCGGACCATCCCGGACCCCGCGTTGGTCGCGGCAATGACCATATCTATGGTATTCTGCTGCGCGGCCAGTTCTATTTCATCGGCCGGATGCCCCGTCGAAACAATGATGTCACACTGAATATCAAATTCTTCGGCAATTTCTTCCAGCCTGGTCCGGGCGTTCCGGACATGGTCCTGCTCAATGCCGGCGTAATCGATATAGGACGGCATATGGCCGGAGACCATGAGCGTGGGGACGACATGGCATAAATAAAGCCCTGCATCGAATTCCGAGGCCAGGGATTTCCCATAGGACACGATCATGGGCGTAAAATCGGAGAAATCAATGGCGCACATTATTTTTTTGGGCTCCATCCTCATCATTCACCTCCTTTTTAACCGTTGTTTTAAAAAGAGTATGACCTTTAATCCCGTATGAGTGAGTTCCCGAACAGAAACCAAAACAAATATGGCCTTGCTTTGGAGATGGTTTAATTCTAATCCTTTTTGGCCTTCAGGGTCAAGAAAAAAGCAGGGACCGTTACCTCTGCATATTGAATTCCCGTGGCGGGTCTGGTATCGTGGGCAAAAAAAAAGGAGAAATCATGACCCTGTTTCATATCGATACTGAAAAATGCAATCAGGACGGGATCTGCGCCGTGGAATGCCCGGCCCATATCATTGAAATGACGGAAGACGGACCCGCGCCCCTATCCGGCGCAGAGGAATTCTGCATCGCCTGCGGCCATTGCGTGGCCGTCTGCCCCCAGGGGGCTCTGACCCTTTCCATCCTGGCCCCCCAAGACTGCCTGGACATGGACAAGGACCTGGTCTTCGATGAACGCCGGACGGAACATTTCCTGAGATCCCGGCGGTCCATCCGGCGCTACAAGGACCGGCCCGTGCCCCGGGACCTGTTTGAAAAGGCCCTGGCCGTCGCCTGCTGCGCCCCCTCGGGCAGCAACCGGCAGCCGGTGAAATGGCTGGTGGTGGACAAAAAGGAAGATGTCCGCAAAATAGGCGGCCATGTCATCAACTGGATGCGGTACCTGCTCCATAAAAGCCCGGAAACGGCCAAGGCCCTGAAGATGGACGCCCTGGTGGACGCCTGGGACAAGGGCTCCGACCGGATCTGCCGGGATGCGCCCCAACTGGTCTTTGCCCATGCCTCCAATGAATTCGGCAGCGCCTCGGCGGACTGCCATACGGCCCTGGCCTATCTTGAGCTGGCCCTGACGGGCTTCGGCCTCGGCAGTTGCTGGGCCGGGTATGTCAATTACGCCGCCGGGCAGTGGCCCGACCTGAAAAAGGAACTGGCCCTGCCCGAGACCCATACCTGCCATGGCGCCCTCATGGTCGGGTTCCCCAAACTCCGGTATTACAGGGCCCCCCGCCGCAATGCCCCGGACATCCGGTATCATGGCTGATACCCTTTCCATCCGGGCCGGCCACCGGGCCATGGAAATCCTCCGGGACGAAGGCCTTGACCCTGCGCGGATCAAGGTCCTGGCCGGGGCTTCCGGGTCGGCCAAATTCCTGGTCCTCACCGGCATCGACCGGGTCCTCATGGATCTTTTCAAGGGGAGGACCGAGACCCTTCACCTCATCGGAACCTCCATCGGGGCCTTCAGGATGGCGGCCTTCTGCCAGGATGACCCCCTGGCCGCCCTGGACTCCCTGGAAAGGGGGTATATCGCCCAGCAGTACGGCCCCAAGCCCGGCCGGGAGGAAATCAATAGGGAAACCTTGAGGATCCTGGACGCCTTCATCGACGAGGACAAGATCGGGCAGGTGCTGAGCCATCCCTTCATGCGGATTTCATTTCTGTCCAACCGCTGCCGGGGACCCCTCCAAAGCGAATTCCTGCCCCTCCAGTGGCTGGGCCTGGGCCTGGCCGCCGGGGCCAATCTCATGAGCCGGGATCTCCTGGGCCTGTTTTTTGAGCGGGCCCTGTTTTGCGCTCCGGGTGAACCCCCGCCCTATGCGGCCATGAACCGCTTTCCCCTGAAGATCTTCGGCCTGACCCGGGACAATTTCAGACAGGCCCTGCTGTCCTCCGGGGCCATTCCCGCGGTCATGGCCGGGATTTCGGATATTCCCGGCGCCCAGGGCATGTTCCGGGACGGCGGGATCCTGGATTACCACCTGGACATTCCCTTCCTGCCCTGCCCGGTGCCGCCCGGAGAAGACCGGCTGGTCCTCTTTCCCCATTTTTATGAGCATATCACCCCGGGCTGGTTCGACAAGCGCCTGAACCGGTTTCCGGACCGGGACAATATGGCCGGCGTGGTGGTGGTGGCCCCGTCCCCGGCCTTTGTCCAAAGCCTTCCCCTGGGCCGGATCCCGGACCGAAAGGATTTCTATGCCTTTAAGGGAAGGGACCAAGAGCGCATGGCCTGCTGGCGGGAAGCCGTCGCCCGGAGCCGGGAGCTGGGCCTGGAATTTATGGAGGCCGTTGAATCGGGGCGGATCAGGCAGATGGTCAAGCCCTTGCGAACCTGCCCCTAGCCCCTGTCCGGCGGTGACGGTTCCCGGATCATCAGACAATATCCGCTTCCGGTTTCCGGCTCATCGACAAACCGGGCTTCCCGGTATCCCAGCCGTTGGTAAAAGGGGATATTCCGGGGGGTAAAGGTCTCCAGGTAGGTTGAAACCCCCAATGCGTCCGTCTTTTTCAGCACGTTCTGAATGAGGCCGGGCCCCAGGCCCCGGCCCTGAAATCCGGGAAGAACGCCGAGGATGGAAAGATACCAGGCCTTTTGATCAACGAGCGCCTCCGCCTGGGCCGACATGAACCCGACAATGGCCTCATACGTCTCCAGGCTTTTTTCTCCCATTTCATCCCGCAGAAACCTTTTTTTCTCATGATTTTTCCGGGCTTCCCATTCCCGGCTCAACGGCTTGGCCCAGATCGATACCCCATAATCATGTCCGGCGGGCATATACAGCTCCCCGTATTTTTCCCCCTCCCCCATGGAGAATTCCATATATTTCAGCATGGCTTCCTTTGCCGGCCCCCGGCCGTGAACCGACGCTTCCATGGTGATATAAAAGGCATCCCCGCAAAGGGCCTCATAGAGCGCTTCCGCATATTTTCTGTATTTAAATTGGAAATTCATGTTTTGGGTGTGGTGTATGACGCAGAACCCTCCGGAAAATTTGGAGCACAGCCGAATTACCGGCCCGGGCTGATGCGGGTGTTAACACTTTTCCTTTTTGGTGCAGCAAATCCGGCTGTACCTTTTATAGTTCGCAAAATGCTCTTCTGAGGAAAGAAATGCATTAGGCTGCTCGATCACCAAGTGTCTTGAAGAGAAGTGCTTTTCCAAGTCAGTTTTGACGACACTGGCAACCCCCTTGCCAATGCAGATGACATAATCTGGTTGTGCAGCAATAACGACATCCCGTGTATAAGACTGCCAGGATACCTTTAATGCTTCGAACATAAACGGTATTTTCTTGCTGTCCTTGTAAAGAGCCGCGATGCTAGCATCCACAAGCCAAATCCCCTGCTCCTTTAACTGTTTCAGGATTTTGATCTTGTTGTCTATCCTTTGCTTTGTTGGTGTTTGTTTCAAAATGGGGCGGAAATCGGCGGAGGACGAAACGGCATTGCAGCAACTGAAAAAGATCTTCCAGAATTGGGGCGTCCCATCTCTCCTTGGATGGAGTTCACTCCTTGTTAGCGTTTTCTCGCCGTAACCAAGACAGTAAATAAACCGAACATACCTTGTCGGGTATCCTGGGAGATCAGAGATCGGAAGAATTGAAACTTTTCGGTCTGCATCATGCGTGAAGACATGAGACTCAGCAAGGAGAACCACACGTACTTTTTCGGGCTTCAAAAAGCGACGATAGGTTTCGACCAACTGAACCGATTCCAGAGGCTCTGTATCTTCGCCGAGAATGCGTTTAATCTTGAAATAGGTTTCATTCAGCTTTTGCATTTTTCTCTGTGCTAACGATTAAACTTATAGGCCGGGCCAAAGAATTCAAAAAAGGCGGTTGAGTCTCTCGAGATCTCGTCCAGTGATTGGTTGTGTGCAGAACCATTAAGAACTTAAGTCTTTAGGAATGGGTTGTTCTTCCCAAGATATAATCTCTTGACCAGATTCATTGTTTACGACTATCAAATTTTTTACAAGTCTTGCTAATAAATATGGATTGTGGCCACAAACTATTCTGCCCTGCCATTGAATTCCATTGATTCTCAAATACTCAGCCGGATAAGGATTATTTTTACGTTTATTGGCGAAGGTGATTTTTTCAAAAGGACTATATTGGGTTGAGATAAAAAAATTTTCTGCATAGTCCTTGATTTTATCCGAGGATACTCGTGAGTCGAAAATACTCACGATTTTGTTTGATTGATCATTTTCTTCTTCAGCTCGAAACTTCTCCCAGGTAATTAGCCAAGCTCTTGATTTATTTATTCTGCTTTTGAATGGATTTGGTTTGAACGATTTGATTAAATCGATTTGGTAGTCTATAAATTTTTTGCTGGAACTATATTTTTTTAGGTGCTTTTCAGCTTCTTTAATAACAGCAGGCATTTTAGCTCCTTGGCACAGAGCAAGATGAAGCATTTTAATAGCTCGTTTCTCATCATTAGGGTGAATCCCAAAAGGAGCATCCATTCCTGCAAAACATCCAGGGATTAATTTTTTCCAGTCTTTTTTATTCATGCCGACCTATGTAAAACAATTTATTATCAGGTCAGTTTACC
>JAAUSZ010000124.1 GCA_012031875.1 Desulfobacula sp. | reverse complement strand
CACGGCACGGACCTGGGGGGATCCGGCTGTCATCTACTGGGAAGTCGTTGACGGCAACGGTGATCCCACAGGGGAATCCGGGTATGTGGAGATCGATGAGCCAGGGATCGTGGAAATTACGGACAGCCGCGGGACCGCCCTGACCTTTGAGATTTCCGAGGGCAGCCTTGTGGCCGGAAACACCCTTCGGATCAATACGGATGATGACGGAACGGCTGACCCCCTGGAATTGGCAATAACCGGGACAGCCAACTGCATTGATGACACCTATGAATTTAAGGTGATCTCCGGAGGCAGCCTTCCGGACAATGAAGAAGACATTGTGATCGAATGGTCGTCCGGCACCGCCTCCGGCACAGTGGTGGTGGAAGGCAGCGATGATGCCGATGTGCCGGTTTATGTGGTAGTGGACGGCATGGCCCTCCAGTTTTCCGGCGGCACCCTGGTGGAGGGGGATGTGTTTTACGTGACCACAGACACCACGGGCCGGCCCCTTGACGCTGATGATGACGGGATCGGCTCTGCCGCCACCCTTTCGGACTGGCACTGGACCATGGGCTCCTTTGCCGATGAATTCAACCGAAGCGCCGGCGGGATTACCGCAACGGTGTCTGACAATAATACCCTGGTCTTTGATACCAATGAAGACTATTGCGCCGTTGACAACATCCGCTTCAGCAATGCCGGCGGCATCAGTGAAGAGAATACCATCATCACCGTCCTGAACTATACGGCCCTGGAAACGACTGCCGAGGATTTGCAGTTCACCCGGACAAACGGCACCTGGACCATTGCAAACGACCCCACCGGCGGCACCCTGCAGATCATACCTCAGGGAGGCGATGACAACGGATTCATGGTGGATCTGGACGGGGACGGGCTCGGGGATATTCAGATCAGTTTTGATACGGCCGTATCCGGGGACGGGACCATCCGGATGGATCTTTCCTCAACGGATTCATCGGATTTCAGCTTTGCCTTTGCCGGGGATGGGGACGGAGACAGCGGTCTTGCCGCCGCCCTGGGCCTCAATACTTTTTTACCGGCACCGATGCCGGGACCATCGGGGTGAACGAGGTCCTGGCCGATGGTGATTATATTGCCTCGGGCATGGTGGATGCGACGACGGGGGAGCTGTCTTCCGGTGACAATACCAATGCCCTGGCCATGTCCGACACCCGGAATGAGACCCTTTCGTTGAAACAATGGGACTATACCCGGGGTGAGGCTGCCCGGGCAAGCCTTTCTGAAACCAGCCTGGATAACTACGAGGCGACTCTGATTTCCGCCATCGGGTATACGGCATCAGGTATCCGGAACTCCCTGGATTATGCGGAACTCATGGTGTACCAGCTCACCACACAGCGGGATTCGGTTTCCGCTGTTTCCCTGGATGAGGAAATGATACGCCTTACGGCTCAGCAGGCAGCGTACTCGGCCGCAGCCAAATTGCTCACTGCTGTGGACGAGATGTTTCAGACCCTTCTGGACATACGCTGATTGATGGGCAGGCCCGCCCTCTTAAATACTTACGAATATCCATAAATAAACGGCTATAGATAAATTTAGGAGATATGCCATGAGAGTCCCGACCATTACCATATACAACCAGGCCACCTATCAGTTGAACCGGCTGACCACAAGTTTAAACAAGGCCAATGAGGTGGTTTCCACCAACATCCGGATCAACTCAGCTTCGGATGATCCGTCAGGCATGGCCCAGGTGCTGGACATCAATTCCTCCATGGCTTGCCTGGACCAGTACCAGGCCAATATTGAACAGGGCCAGACCCTGCTGACCACTGCCGAGACAGCCCTTGACGCCATGGCGGACCAGTTGCTGGAACTCAGCCTTTTATGTTCGGAATTGGCCAATGCATCGGCCGGCGTCCAGGAAAGGACCGATGCGGCTGCCGGCATGCAGAATTACCTGGACCAGCTTCTGGATCTTGCCAACACTGAGGCCTACGGCGGCTACATCTTCGCCGGTGACCGGAATCAGACCGCTCCTTTTGCCTATGATGATCCTGACAGCCCCACCCGTGTGACCTATGTAGGCAGCGATGACCCCACCTGCGTGAAGACAGGCAAGAACACGGTCCTGTCCATTGAATGCTGCGGCTGCGACCTGTTTTATGAGGATGAGATGATCGTGGATGAAAGCAATAACCAGATTGTTTTCAGGAAGATCCGGGCACCGGAACGGAAAACATCCTGACCATTGAAGCCTTTATTCCCAGCGGCACCTACACCCGGGAAGAGCTGGCAAAGGTTGTTGAAAACACCTTAACCGAAGCGTCGCTGAAAGAGGGATACGGCGTGGGCTACGAGGTGACCTATGATGAAACAAGTAATTCGTTTTCCATGGGTACGGACGGCAAGTCCGACCCAGAGATGGTGACCACCCTGACAGCCGTACACACGGATACGGTCCGGATCTCGAACATGAGCGTCAGCGGGGGGGGACTTCCCGAACATGGAGATTGAAATCATCAACGCCTCGACCCTGACCGAATATACCCCGGACCCGGAAGGCTCGGCACCTCTGACCCTGACCTATTCGGAAGAAAACGGAACTTGGACAATTGGGAATGATCCCGGATACGGACTTGCAACCGAAATCGAGGGTGATGGGGGAATCCTGGAACTGGACCTGGACGACGACGGGGTCGCGGATATCCACCTGGATCTCAACGGCATCCCCGAAGACGGGACCACGGTATCCTTTGATATTGTTAAAGGATTTGAAAACAACAGCATTCTGCCGGACCTGGGGTTTGCCGGCGATACCGTGACCCTTGAACCTGCCCGGAGTAGTTTTGCCGTGGCTGATACATTTATGGTGACGGCCGGGGAAAACGACACCATTGATTTCACCGAAACCCTGTCCGGCGAAGATAGCGGTTCCTCTCAACTCACAGCCGTTATCGAACCCGGCACCTACACGGATCCCGAATCCTATGCCATGGCTGTGGAAAAGGCTCTCGAAACCGCATCCGCCCAGAGCGGCAACCGGGTGAATTATGAGGTGATTTACAACGCGGACAACCAGACCTTTACCATTCGGGAGGATACGGATACAAGCCGCCGGCTTGAATCCTTTGACCTGCTTTTTTCAAGCGGTACCCACAGCGATACAAGTGCAGCAGCGGACCTGGGCTTTTCCTCATCGGATATTCATTCAGGTCCCGTGGAGGGGGAAACCGCCGCCTGGAGCATTTTTGATACCCTTTTTGATCTTGAAGAGGCCCTGGCTGAAAATGATGTGGATGGTATCCAGAAGGCCATGATCCGGCTGGAAAACCACTACGAAAGTCTCACCAGCAGCATCTCTTCTATGGGAACGGCCTATTCTACCCTGACGGCCGCGAAATCCACGGCATCCGATGCCGTCACAACCCTGACCAGCCGGCTCTCGGATGTCCGGGATGCAGATACCGTGGCCGCCATCATGAAATTGAATTCCCTCCAGACCGTGTATGAGGCAGCCTTAAGTTCATGCTCCACCATCATGGGGCTGAGCCTGGTGAATTACCTATAGTTCCAACCCCTTTTAGAAGCCTCCCTGCGGCAAGCGCCTCAGGGAGGCTATCAGCCCGCCCGTGTTTACTGGAGCAGGCTCAAGACGTTCTGAGAGGAGGCGTTGGCCTGGGCCAGGGCATAGGAACTGGTCTGCGCAAGGATTTGAAGCCGTGCATAATTGGCTGTTTCCTCGGCAAAGTCAACATCCCTGATGGTAGATTCCGCAGACTGGATATTGGTCTTGGTCACGGACAGGTTGGCGATGGTGGAGGTGAGCTGGTTCTGTACCGAACCCAGACTGCTCCGGGTCGCATCCAGATCCGCCAGCGCAGCGTCCGCAATATCGATGGCAATCTGGGCATCGGCCTGGGTCATGACGCTCAGATCACTCAGGGTCAGGCTCTTCTGGCCGGTCAGACTCAGATCGCCGGCGCTTTCGCTGTCAATGATAAGCTCCGAACCTGCGGCAATGGTGGAGCCTTCCTCCAGGGTCATGGACTCTGACAAGATGGTGGTGGCTTCCAGGTAGAGATCCTGGGTGAGCACCGTCCCTGCCGTCACATCAATGGAGGTGCCGCCTGCTGCGGCAGCCGTATTCAGGGTCATGTCCTGGCTGATGGTGGTGCCTGCGGTCAGCAGGGTATCCGCAACCAGGGTGGAGCCGGCCTCCAGGGCCATGGCAGAGTCCAGATCCGTTACCGCACCAACGGTAATGGCCTCTTCCACTATAGAATCTTTTGCCAGCACGGAACCGCTCAAAAGGGTAGACCCGGCAGCCAGTTCCGTTTTCGCATAGGTGGTAAGGTTCCCGCCGCCCTCACCTTGGACTAGGGTGTTATCCCCAAGTGTGGAGCCGGCCATCATGACAGACCCGATGGCTAGGCTGGAGCCGGCCCCAAGGGTCATGGCTTTTGTCATTGTGGCATCGGCAGCGATGGTAATATCCGCGCCCATGACGCTGCCGGCGGCCAGAGTGGAACCGTCGGCAAGGGTAGAGTCCTCGGACAGGGTCATGTCCTTTGAAACAATCAGATCCGCTGTCAGGGTCACATTCGCGGTCAGGGTGGTGCCGGCCGAATAGGTGACGCCGTTGTCCGTAAAGGTGGTGGTGACCTCGGTGCCCGCCCCCAGAATGGTCCCGGTCTCCAGAACAGATCCCGTGGTCACCTTCATGTCCTGGTTCAGGGCAGAAACCCCGTCCACCGTAACGGTGCCGCCCACGGTGGTGCCCTGGGACAGGATACTACCGGTGGCCAAGGTGGAACCTTGGGTCAGTTCATATTCACCCAGGGTACCGGTTACACCTGTTGAGACCTCGGCATTTCCGCCCACCTTAGTACCTGCGGCCAGGGCGGAGTTCGCCAGAATCGTGGATCCTGCGGCCAGGCTGCTCTCGCTGATGGTCGTAAGGTCGGCGCTCAGGGTGAGGGCATCCCCGGTGCCGCCGCTGCTGGTGCCGGAGATTTTGAACTGGCTGGATCCCGCCTGGGTCAGGGTAATATAGCCGATGGTGGTCAAATCGTCCGCTGTCTGGCTGCCGAAAACATCCCCGGTATCCCCGGTCACCTGGATGGCCCGTCCGTCGCCGGAGGTCAGGGTCAAGGCCCCACTGGCCTCAATACTGGCCGGTGATGCCGGTTTCGGTGGTCTTGTCATTGATGGCCGTGACCAGGGCCGCGTCAGAATCATTATCTTCCACATTCACCGCGCCAATGACCACGCCGTTGATGGCAAAATCCGATCCGGTGGCCCCTTCCTGGACGGCCTTATCCGTGGTGCTTGCAACCACAGCCGTGGCGCTGATCCCCGTCAGATAAGTCTGGGAGTTGATCTCATCTGCCAAGGATCCCATCCCGTTCTCGGCCGAGTTGTTCTGAAGAATCTTGACAGCCTCCAACTCGACCTCTTCTCCTGAAATGGCTGAGGTGATGGTGAGTTGGACCTCGCCGCCGTCTTCACTGTCCAGTGCCAGGGTGGCCGTGGAGATATGACCGGTCTGGGAGGATTCCGTGGACGCAATATTGATGGTGGCGGTTTGGTTGGAAGAGGCCCCCACCTGCAATTGCTTGTTGGAGAATCCGCCGTTGAGCAATTGCTGGCCGTTATAGGACGTTGTTTTTGCAATGGTGTCCAGTTCTTCGATCAGCTTGTCAATGTCTGCCTGAATCGCTGCCCTGGTATCTGCGGTCTGGCCGTCGGAAGCCGCCTGAATGGCCTTTGTCTTGATGGTATTGACAATATTGATGGATTCTTCCAGGGCGCCGTCGGCAATCTGAACAATGGACACCCCTTCGTTGGCATTTTCTATGCCCTGCCCTATTCCCAGGTACTGGGCCTTAAGCGAATCGGCAATGGTCATACCCGAGGCATCATCCGCGGCCCGGTTGATCCTAAGTCCAGTGGACAGCCTTTCCAGGGACGTGTTCATCTGGGAGTCGGTTTTAATCATGCTCTGATGAGCGGTCAATGCCGCAACATTGGTATTGATTTTTAAGGTCATGGTTCTTTCCTCCGTAAATTGGGCTCAATGGTGGCGGCATCATTGCCGGTTCACCTGTTATTACACCAGTATGTTCTTGGTGTGCACCTTGGTTTGGCGGGAGCTAACCGCCTGGATCGATCCGTTCTTGAACCTGATATCGTGAGCCTCCAAGCATTACTTTAAGAGAATAAACTAGTCAAAAAAAATGGAGTAATATAAGTCTCATACGATTGGTTCAAGGGGATATTAAACTGCTGTTGGCTTCATTATTTTTATAGAGAAAACAATCCATTGAGATTCGAAAAGAATAAAATATCAATCTCAGGTCCTATGCCGGCACTCCGGGCTTTTGCCTGAAACTGCCGGGGAAATGAGCATGATGGATTTTCAGGGCCTGGCGGGGGGTTTGCTGCTTCAATGCACCGAGGGTGAACCGGGTATTGTACTGATCGATATACCCTGCAAACTCAGTAGGGGAAGTCCAGAGAAAGCTCCAGAAGGCCCGGGTCTCACTCTCTTTGAGCAAGGCGCAGGTTTCTTTCAGTTTTTGAATGGCTTTGGGGCACTGGGTCTTAAGATGATGGGCTATCATCCGTTGTGACCGGCACAGGCTCTCCACCATCATGCCTTGCCGGTGGTCCGGCTCGGTGTCTGCATCAGGAGTCAGCACAACGGGATCCTGGTAGATGATGCCCAGAACCCTTAACGGAAACTCCCGGATATGCCGGGATAAAAATTCAGGACCGAAAAGAGATAATTCTGCATTAAAAATCCTGAATGAGCAGTCCAGAAGGGTATGCAGACAAACCGGGGAGGCTGAACCGAAAAACCCGGGAATCTGAAAACAGGTATAATAGAAATAGGTGCCGGTATAGTCCTTGAGGTCAAAGGGGACCGTATGGCGCAGCGTCGGTAGTCTTGAGATATCATACCGCTTCAGGCAGCGGTTCAGGCTGGCCCTTGAACAATCAATGCCGAGAAGGATTCAATAATTTTATGAAGGTCGTCCAGGCCGGCCCGGGTGGCCAGACGGCAAAGAATAATCTTGACCTCCTCCACAGGGGTGAGTACCTTGTTAACGGAATTGGGGGTATGGGGACGGTCAAATACATCGGATCGCTTTCGCCAACGCTGCACCGTGGTCTTGCTGACCCTTATTTTTTCTGCAAGCTGGGCCACACTGAGATTGGGGTTGTTCTGAATAAATGCCCGGTGTGCAGGCGTGGTCGTGGCGTTCTTATGAAGATGGATTTTCATTTGTTTTCCTGTCAGCTAAAGTTTTCCTTCATATTCTCCGATAGTTATCTTTCATAAGAGAGAGCAGAAAATATGCCCGCTATTTATATCTTATAGTTTCAAATAGTTATACATATGCCCGCTCAAGATCTCCACCATAGGGGAATTACTTATTACTCCATGGGGTAAATCAGGCAAAATTTCTCAAATGGCGTAAAATTAAGAATTATGAGTGCCGGCTAAAAAAATGCGCCGGGTTTTTACCGCTCATTCGTTAATAAACTAGAACAAATGAGGTATGCTATGAAATGCAAGGATGCTCACGGAATGATGGATACCTGGATTGATGGAGAACTGTCCCCGGATAAAAGGACGGTTTTTGAACATCACCTTACCAACTGCATGGACTGTTCGGCACAGGCCGAAGACTTGCGCCGCCTCACTGTCCTCTTGGGCACCCGCCCCCCTGCTCGGCCTTCTGCAGGCCTGAAGAAAAAAACATTGTCCCTGTTCATAGAGGAAACCGGCTCCAGGAGAGTGGTTCCCTCGTGGTCGAGTCTGAGTTGGGGGATGTATGGGGCCATGACGGCAAGTGTGCTGATTGGCCTGGGAGTCGGGTGTAAACTGGGGACCGGGTGGACCTACTCGCAACTGTTGGATCAATATAGTATTTCCGGATTTCTCTTTTCGGCGGGAGACTTGCTGTCATCATGGGTCTAACATTTTGGAAAAAAGGGGTCTGGGTATTGTTGTTCTTTTCCCTGGCACTCAACATCGGATTCGTCTTTACTGCTGCGGACCGAAAAATGCGGCCCGGATTCCACCCGCCTCCCGGGCCGGGAGGGCCGGGAGGGCCGGGAGGGCCGGTTTTTGGAAATTCTGAACAGAATGGATTTGGCAGAAGGGGTCAGGGAAAAGGTGGCAGAATCCTTAAAACAGATGGATGCCGATCACCGGGAATTTGTCAGGCTGCTTTTTAAGGAAGAGGAAAAACTGCTGATGTTGATGGCCGGCCGGGGACGATGGATATGAACATGGTCTCCCCCCTGATTGAATCATACAGCCAGCTCTCAAAAAAGAGCGCCCTGAACAAAGCCGGATATATTATCGAGATTCGCAATCTGCTTGGAAGTGAGAAAAGTTTGTATCTTATTTCGGAAATGAAAAAAGATTTCAGAAAAAGGATGCCTGGGGATAGACCTCAAGATTGATTTTTTTTGCCCCCTATAAAAATAAAGCTGATGCTGATTTGGTTGCCCTGGTTTTAAAGGGGGACAGGGGCGCATTCCAAGAAATTCTGACCCGTTATCAAAATGCTGTATACGGTTTTGCCTTCAGCATCCTGAAGGATGCCCAGGAGGCTGAAGATATTTCCCAGGAGGTCTTTCTCAGGCTTTACCGTACAGCAGAATCCTACCGCAATTTTGCCGCCTTGCAGACCTACCTGTTCCGGATTGCCCGGAATCTGTGCATTGACCATTTGCGGAAAATGCGGCCGGAAACAATGCCGGACCCGCCCGAATCCGTGGGCGCAAAGACCCCCCTGAGCCAGCTTTGCTCGGCTGAACTAAAAAAGCAGATAGACCTTATCCTTTCAAGGCTCCCGGAAAACCAGCGGGCTGCCCTTTACCTGCGTCATGAACAAGGGATGAGCTACAGGGAAATTGCAGAGACGCTGGGAGTGACACTGAATGCTGTTGAATCCCTTCTAACCCGCGCCAGAAAGACATTTTGCAGCAGATTTAAATTTTAATTTTACAGCAGGTCGAATTTATTCCGCTGGTTTTTTCAGACTCATTCGTATTACTTAATAGTAAAGACTGACTTATAATTGAGCTAAAGTGAGATCCAAATGATGAGCGACCTGAAAAAAAGTGATCCTCTTGCCTTGGATAGTTCTTATCCACAACCAATAAATTAAATATTTGTGTTTGGAAGGACGCTTAATTTTATCCCGGCCGGTGCATCATTCGGAAGTTAAGATCAATGGAAACCGTAAGGCGTGATGATCATATATTCTTAGACGGAACCAGGGTAATCGGTGCGGAAAAGGGGCTTGCCCGGGTTATGGAACAGGTCGAACTGGTCGCAGGCATGGAGACCCCGGTCCTGCTGATGGGGGAAACCGGAGTGGGTAAGGGACTGATCGCTTCGGTCATCCATAACAGCTCAGCCCGCAAAAACGGTTCCTTTGTCAATGTCAACTGCGGGGCCATCCCTGAAACCCTGGTGGACAGCGAATTGTTCGGGCACGAAAGAGGCTCGTTTACCGGTGCGGTGATCAGAAAGCAGGGTCGATTTGAGCGGGCGAACAGGGGCACCATTTTTCTGGATGAGATCGGAGAACTGTCCCTGTCGGTCCAGGTGCGTCTATTGCACGTACTCCAAAGCCATAAAATAGAACGATTGGGGGGCACAGGAGTACTTTCCCTGGATATCCGGGTGATCTCTGCCACCCATCGGAATCTGGATGCCATGGTGTCTGCCGGCACATTCAGAAAAGATCTCTGGTTCCGGCTGAACGTCTTCCCCATTCATATCCCCCCGCTTCGGCAGCGCAAATCAGATATCCCGGATCTTGCCGGGTATTTTATACGTAAAAAGGCCTGTCAACTGAATCTACCCAAACCATCGGAGATTGGAGAAAAAGGGATCAGGCAGTTGAACGATTACCATTGGCCGGGCAATATCAGGGAGTTTGAAAATATCATTGAACGGGCCATGATCTGTTGCGGGAACCGGCAGCCTCTTGATTTTTCAGGCCTGATTCCGGGAAATGGGATGATTGTTCATCCGGTATGCGATGCAAACGGACCGGATTCCTTTTTAAGTTTAGAGCAGGCAACCCGTCTTCACATCAGAAGGGCGATGGTCACGGCCAAGGGAAAAATAAACGGGCCCGGAGGCGCCGCCCAATTATTGAACATTCATCCCAACACCTTGCGGAAACGAATGGACCGGCTGGGGATTCGTTACGGAAAAAATGTAAAGACGTCATACAAAAGCAACTCTGCAGAGGGGGAGAGTTTGGTGCCGGTTTCGCCTATTCCTTGATAAAAATTCAATCCGATATTATGGTGGAATTTTAAAATTTTAATTCCAGGCGGAAAAGTGGATCATACCGACATAGAGTTTATCTTCCCGAACATGAGCAAACCCCTTGTAATTTCCATCCGGAACCGGCTTGACGCCCTGGCCGAAAGCATTAAAGCCCAGGGCCTTGAGGTGGAATTTCCCCCGGCCCTGAACTCGGATTTGATCAAGGCTGTTTTTTTCAGCGAGTATATTGCCTCCCGACTCACCCGGAACCCTCATCTCCTGAAAGAATTGATAGAATCACGGGATCTGGAAACCTCCTATTCCGAAGAGACCTATGCCTTGAGGCTTGAAAAGCGGATTTCAAAGGACATGGATCCGGCAAGGATCAGGGAAATCCTGCTTCAGGCCAAGATCTATGAAACCATCCGGATTGCATGGCGGGACCTGACCGGAAAGGCCCCGCTTGAAGAAACCCTCCGGGACCTTTCCGGCCTTGCCGACGCCGTGGTCGCAAGGGCCATGGACAGCATTTATGATTCCCTTTGCATCCGCCACGGACGGCCCGCGGACCCCGCGGGAAATTTCCAGAGGCTCATTGTTCTCGGCATGGGCAAACTGGGGGCCGGAGAATTGAATTTTTCCTCGGACCTGGACCTCATTTTTGTTTATCCCAGAGAAGGTTATACCACCGGCCAGGACAGGATTTCCAACGATGAATTCTTTGTTAAGGCCTGCCGCCTGTTTTTAAAATTTTTTGCCGCCGGGTCCCATGAAAATACCCTTTACCGGATTGACACCCGGCTTCGGCCCTTTGGCGACGGCGGCCCCCTGGTCATGAGCAGCTTTTCCTTTGAAGAGTATTACCAGGCCCAGGGCAGGGAATGGGAAAGATACGCCATGATCAAGGCAAGGCCCGTGGCGGGCGATATCGAGGCCGGGTTCAGGCTGCTGAAAAACCTGAACGCCTTTATTTACCGGCGGTATTTTGATTACGGGTCCTTTGATTCCTTCCGGGATATGAAAAACAGGATCATCCTGCAGGTGGCCCATAAAAAATTAAAACACAATATCAAGCTGGGGGCCGGCGGCATCCGGGAGATTGAATTTTTCGGGCAATTGTTCCAGCTCATCCGGGGCGGGGTGGAACCCACCTTCCAGGAGCGGCGTATTCTGAAAGTGCTGGACCTGCTGGAGGCCCATGAATGCATCAATGAAACCACAAAAAACGACCTTAAAACCGCGTATTGCTTTTTAAGAATGGTGGAGAACCGGCTCCAGGCCTATGCAGACCTTCAAACCCATGATATCCCGGAAAAAGAAGACCAACAAAAAATCCTGGCCCTTTCCATGGGCTATGACGAATGGGAAGGGTTTCTCAAGGACCTCCGGCATCATATGCAAGGCGTTCACCATCATTTCAACCAACTGCTGTTGACGGAAGAAGCGGAACCGCCCGACAAACCCGCCCAGGCCCTGAAAGAATTGTGGATCAATATCAATGACCCCCAGTTCACGGCCGATGCCGTGGCCGTCCAGGGGTTCAAGGACCCGGACCGGGTTCTGGGCATCCTCCGATCCCTGGAAGAACATCCCAATACCCGGCGGCTGACCTCCAACGGAAGAAAAAAACTGGCCCGGCTCATCCCGGTGCTGGTCCGGAAGATCGGGGCCCAGGATGACCCCGAGCCCCTTTTGATCAAACTGGTGGATCTTATCATCACCATTGAAAGAAGAACCTGCTATCTCTCGCTTCTCATTGAAAACAAAACCGCGCTGGATACCCTCATCACCCTGGCGCAGAAAAGCCCCTGGATCATCCGTTTTCTTTCAAGCCATCCGGCCCTGCTGGATGAACTCATGCATCCGTCCACCCTCTACTCTCCGCCGGGCAAAAAAGCCCTGGAAAATGAGATGGAACGGCGTATGGCCGGGATTCCTTCCGGTGAAACCGAATTTCTGCTGGAAGAGGTATGTATCTTCCGCCAGGTCAATATGCTGCGGGTTTCTGCCGCCGATATCAGCGGGAATTATCCGTTGATGAAGGTCAGCGACCACCTGACCTATATTGCGGAAACCGTTCTGGACCGGGTGCTTGGCATCGCCTGGGACCTTGTGGCGCAAAAATACGGGATTCCCGACGGCGTATCCGGGCAGAGCATGGATGACTGCGGGTTTGCTATTGTGGCCTACGGCAAGGTGGGCGGGCTGGAAATGGGGTATAAATCGGATCTGGACATTGTTTTCCTTCACAAAGGGGAGTCCGGGATGACCAAGGGCAAATCCAAGAGCATTGATACCCTCCGGTTCTATTCCAACCTGGGCCAGCGAATCGTCAATGCCCTCACCGTGCATACCCCGGCCGGCACCCTGTACGGGGCGGACATGAGGCTTCGGCCCGGAGGGGCCTCCGGCATGATTGTGTCCCATATCGAGGCCTTTGAAGACTATCTGAGGCATCAGGCCTGGACCTGGGAACACCAGGCCCTGATCCGGGCAAGATGGGTGGCCGGGGATCAAACCCTGGGGTCGCGATTTGACGAGATCCGAAAAGCGGTCCTCATCGAAAAAAGGGAGGGCGCGGTTTTAAAAAAAGAAGTGGGGGACATGCGGGAAAAGGTCAGGGAGGAGCATTTGAAAGCCTCAAAGGGCTTTTTTGATTTAAAGCAGTCCCGGGGAGGCATCGTGGATATTGAATTTCTGGTTCAATACCTGGTTTTAAAGCATGCCCATGACTGCCCGGACCTGACCATCTGGACGGATAATATGAGGCTTCTTGAAAGCCTGAACGCCGAAGAAATCATTACGGACTGCGAGAGTGAAAGGCTTCAGAATGCCTACCTGTCCATGCGAAAATCCATCCACAGCCTGAGCCTCCAGGAAAAAGACCCTGTGGTCCCGGCCGCTTCTTTTTCTGAAACCGGAAATCAGGTCACAGAGATCTATGATAAATACCTGGGGGCTTGAAAGGGGCGCGCCGGATCAGGAAATAAAGGCAAGGCTGAACCAGGGGCAATAGGTAATGATGAGGACGGCCAGCAGCAGCACCAGCATAAAGGGGACCGTGGCCCTGTAAATTTCAATTATGGGCTTGTTAAACCGGTATCCGGCAATGAAAAGATTCATCCCCACCGGAGGCGTCAGATACCCGATCTGCATATTGGCCAGGAATATAATACCCAGATGGACGGGATCAACCCCGTACTCCCGGGCAATGGGCAATATCAGCGGCACCATGATGATGATGGCGGAAAAGATATCCAGCATGGTGCCCAGAACCAGAAGAAAAACATTCAGGAGAATCAGGAAAACCAATTTGCTGCTGATAAAAATTTTACAGATATTAAAAATTTTCATAGGAACTTCGGCATCAATGAGAAAATTCGTAAAGGCCAGGCAGACCCCGAGGATCAGAAGAATCCCTCCCACCATGATCATGGCTTCCCGGATAATGCCGGGAAGGTCGCGGAGCTTCACCTCACGGTAGACCAGGACCTCGATGACCAGCACATACATGGCCGTTACCGCGGCCGCCTCTGAAACGGCAAAATACCCGGAATAAACCCCGCTGAATACAAAGACCGGCAAAGGGATCTCCCAGACGGATTCCCGGAGGGCGGCAAGGACGTTTTTCCAGGTAAGCGGTGTCAGGGGAATGGGATTTTTCCGGTTTTCCCAGATACTCCACACAGAGAGAAGCACCACCATTAAAAATCGCCGGCAGTATCCCTGCAATGAACAGTTTTTCAATGGACACCGCCTGTCCGGCATCCATTTGCTGGGCAATGACCCCATAAAGGATAAGG
>JAAUSZ010000123.1 GCA_012031875.1 Desulfobacula sp. | reverse complement strand
ACCTCGTATAGTGAGGGACGGTCATGAGGCCGCCCAGGGCGGCGTCAAGATTGGGCCGGTTGAGCAGGGCTCTCCGCCCGTGATCAGAATTTCCCGGATGGCCGGGTGGGTCCGGACATGGTCCACGGCCGCCAGAACATGGGCCCTGGACGGGGTTTTTTCCTTCCGGGTACCCTTGTGCTTTCGAAAGCAGAACCGACAGTAAACCGGACAGGCCATGTCCAGAAGGAAGATGGCCCGGTTTTGGTACATCTGCTCCAACACTCCTGATTTAAAATGGCCGTCAAAGGTGATGGGCTTTCCTGAAAGGTCCAGCTCTCCTGCAAAGGGGAGGTATTGCTTTGCAACGGCTTCGGAGACCCTGGACTGGCGGATCACATGATCGGACAGCCGGACGGGAAACTCGTCCATGACCTGTTGCAGGCAGGCCCTGTTTTCTGCCCTCACAAAGGCGATCTTCTCAAGCTCACCCACGGTCTTGACGGCATGGAGCCGGTTTCCGGGAAAGAGCTCGGAAAGAAGGGCATACAGGTAAAGCTTCGGGATCTCGGTCCCGCCAATAACAACAGGATCAGCCTTTTTTTCTAGCCGGGAAAGAACCGCCTCAAAAAAACCAACTTCGTTGTTTTCATACCTGCAGCGTTTCACAAGGGCATTAAAAACATCTTCTTTTCTTTGGGTTCCAAGCTCTGAGAAAAACCAAGATCCCAGGAGTTTTGGTGTTCCATAGGTGCCAAAAAAATCCCGGCTCACGGTTTCAAGCGCTTTTACATTGAATTTCATATGATTATTTCTTCAGAATGCCCCGGAATCAGGGCCGGAGCTTCCCGGCCCCGGGCCGTTAGCGTCCATTTCCAGTCCTGATCCGGTTGTTATCGTCGTCTGATGTCTTTTAAATAGAGTGATTTGGAAGGGCCGTCGCCCACTTCTCGTTCCTCGATCTGGAAAAGTTTGGTGGCCGCGACAAGTTCCCCGAGTTTTTTATACCCGTAATTTCTGGGGTCAAATTCCGGGGCCTGTTTTGCGATATGGCTGCCCACCGAGGCCAGATGGGCCCAGCCGCTGTCGTCGGAGGCGTTTTCAACGGCCCGGCGCAGAAGACTCACCATCTTTGTATCCTGTTTTAATTCCGAGGCGGTTTTGCGGTTGATTTTAACGGCATCCTCATCCTTGGAACGCAGCACCTCGGTAAAGATGAATTTATCACAGGCCGATACAAAGGGTCCCGGTGTTTTTTTCTCGCCGAAGCCATAGACAAAGAGGCCGGCTTCCCTGATCCGTGAGGCCAGTTTGGTAAAATCACTGTCCGAAGAAACAATACAGAATCCATTAAACCGGTTTGTATACAAAAGGTCCATGGCATCGATGATCATGGCGCTGTCTGTGGCATTTTTTCCCGTGGTATATCTGAACTGCTGGATGGGCTGGATGGAATACTGCAATAAAAATTCCTTCCACCCCTTGAGATCCGGTATGGTCCAGTCCCCGTAGATCCGCTTCACATTGGCGGTTCCGTATTTTGCAATTTCCGTGAGCAACCCTTCCACAATGCCGGGCTGGGCATTGTCTGCATCAATGAGTACGGCCAGTTTTTCGGTCTTTAAATCCGTCATAGGTCCCTTTGTTCTTTCCGGTAAGGTCTTTGCCTTTCAGGTCCGGGACCATGATAAACCGGCAGGTCCGATTATGCAAGAAAATTTGACGAAGCCGCTAGGGTTGGGCGCCAGGTGCTTTGTCAGCGGAGATAGGTCAGAATCCGGCCCTTAAACAGCAGGCCGGCGCAGGACGTATTTTCCGGACGGTGCCCGTTGCCCGCATACCCCAGCTCGGCCATGCAGCGGGTGAACCGTCCCTGGTTGCCGGCCGGGGTCCACCAGCACCACCTCACAGCGGGGGTTGGCATGCTCATTGATAAACCGGGATAAAAGTCCGGCATGGCCGCGCTCATAAAGCAGATCACTGCCGATGACAAGGTCAAACCGGCCAAGTCCGCCGCCCTCATCCTCCCATCCTGTCCTGAAAAACGGGATCTTTTTCCCCTTATTCAAAACCACGTTTGCCTCCAGAAAGGCTTCTGCTTCCGGGTGGTAATCCGTGGCCGTGATATCGGCCAGGCGATGATTCAGCACCAGGCTGGCCAGCCCGATACCGCATCCGACCTCCAGGATTCTTTTCCCGGCAATCTTAAAATCCGCCATGTGGTGGGCCAGAATCCGGCCGGAATCCCAGATCACGCCGAATATGGGCCACGCGGCCGAGGATATGCCGAGGTTTTCGGCAATTCCGCCCACATCCAGATATTGCATATGGTCCCTCAGGGTTCGGACATGGATATCCACGTCGCCAAACTCGATGGTCTGGTAACGGATGCGCGGCAAAGAGGACATGGGACTCCTTGTTAATCATGGATTAACGCAGCAGGCGTCCTTAAAAAAATCCGCAGCGCTTGAAAAGACTATACACGGATATATCCACCCTGACCAATGAATATTTTAGCTTGAACCGGATAAAAATTTAGTTTATTTTCTGCATGAAAGCATGAATCCCTTAACCTGAAGACGTGTTCGAAATTGCCCATGGAAAGAAGATGTTTTTTAAAGCAGGCAGCCCTGGCCTTGACCCTGGCTGCATTTCCTTTTACAGAAACCCATGGGGAAGCGCCGGCTTCAGACCCATCAGGGTCCGTGGATAACCATATCAAGGACCGGTTGATCAAACAACGCCTCTTTGACACGGTTTTTGAGGACGACATCTTCCTTGACGAGGCCCTCCTTCCGCAACTGGATTCATCCCTGGCCCGGTTACAAAAGGTCCAGGCCCTGGTGGGCTATTCCAATTTCTGTCTCCTGGATTTTGATGAGGCCCTGAAAGCCGCCAAAGCCTATGCCGCTATCGGCGAATTTTCAAAACCGGAACTGGATTTTCTTGAAATGATTTTCTATTCCCAGGGTGAAACCTATGGGTTCATGGGTGAAAAACCCATCAAAACCATTACCGGCAAGATCAGCAAAAACAAGGTGGAAAAAATTCCCTTTACCGGCAATTATCTTTACCAGGGAAGGCCTGCTGAACTCTACCAGGAGATCCGGCGGCAGGTGGGAAACGGCGTGATTCTGACCTCGGGGGTCCGCAGCGTCATGAAGCAGTTTCTTTTGTTCCTCAGCAAGGCCAAGGCCGGCCGGGGAAATCTTTCCCTGGCCTCCCGGTCCCTGGCCCCGCCCGGCTATTCCTTTCACGGCATCGGGGATTTTGATGTGGGGCAACAGGGGTACGGCACCCGGAATTTCACGGAAGCCTTTACCCAAACCCCTGTCTATAAAAAGCTCATTGATCTCGGCTATCTGAAATTCCGGTATGAGCGGGACAATAACCTGGGGGTCCGGTTCGAACCCTGGCATATTGAGGTTGCCTAAAGTATATTGATCACGATATACAGACAAGCGGGATGTCAAAACAAAAAACAGAGGACACGGGAGGCCCCGGATGAATATTTTTAAAGGACCGGTCATCACCTGCGATGCAAGCGACACGGTGTATCAATATCTGGTGGAAAAAAACGGAACCATTGAATTCACCGGCGATTCCCTGCCGGAACAGTACCAGGGGGAACCGGTGACGGACCTGGGCGTAAAGGCCCTGATCCCAGCCTTTACCGACTCCCATCTTCATTTTACCTCCTATGCTCTTTTTTCATCCACCCTGGATGTGAGGGAGGCTGAAAATTTTTCAGACCTGGCCCGCATCGTGAAACAGTATATCCATGACACGGGGTGCAAGATTGTTTTCGGCTTCGGCCTTTCGGCCCACAGCCTTGAGGAAAAGCGGATGATCACCCGGAAGGAGCTGGACGGCATTGAAAAGAAACGGCCCCTGATGCTGGTGAAATACGACGGCCATGCCTGCGTTGCCAACACAGCCATGCTGGACCTGCTGCCCGCCGGAATCAAAGGACTCCGAGGCTATTATCCGGAAACCGGACAGTTTTTCCAGGAAGCCTTTTTCAAAGCCGTGGATTTTTGCCTCCGCCAAGGTCTCGCCCGTGGACCTCTTAAAACATATGCTCACGGCGGTGGACAAGATGGCGGAAAAGGGCATCGGCCTGATCCATCCGGCCGAAGGGGTCGGCTTTCCCCTGGACCTGGATGTGGACCTGGTCCGGTTCATGGCCGGGGGCCTGGCCAATCCCTTTTTGTTCCGGATCTTTTTCCAGACCATGGACATCCAAAAGGTGGTGAAACGACGCCTGCCCCGCATCGGCGGCTGTTTTGCAACGGCTTTGGACGGCTGTTTCGGCTCCCTGGACGCGGCCCTGAACCAGCCCTATGAAAATGACCCGGGCAATGCCGGCATCCTGTTTTATAAGGATGAGTCCATGCTTGATTTTGTCCAGAAGGCCCATGATAAGGGACTCCAGGTCCAACTGCACGCCATCGGCGACAGAGCCTTTGACCAGGCCACCCGGATCTTTGAACGGGTTTTGAAAAACAATTTCCGGGAGGACCACCGCCACAGCATCATCCATGCCTTTATGGTCACCCCCAAGGGGCTTGAGATCTGCGCCCGTTACCATATCGGCATCGCGGCCCAGCCCTCCCTTCTCCATCAGAACCTGGAGCCCCTGTCCTATCTCCGGGAAATCCTGGGGAACCGGGCCCTGGGGATGTGCCCTTTCAGGACCATGCTGGACATGGGCATCCATATCTCCGGCGGGTCCGATGCGCCGGTGTCCCTGCCGGACCCGATTTTGGGTATTCATTCGGCCTGCAACCATTTTAACGAATCTGAATCCGTTTCCGTCATGGAAGCCATCCGGATGTTTACCTGGGAAACAGCCTGGGCCGGTTTTGACGACAAGACCCGGGGCTCCCTGGAGCCCGGGAAAAAAGCTGATATGGCGGTGCTGAATAAAAATCCCCTGGACTTGAAAAAGGAAGCTCTCTCGGGGCTGAAGGTGGAATCCCTGTATCTGGAAGGGACTCCCTATAAAAAGGGGCAGGGGCTCGGAAATCTTTTATGGAAGGCCCTGTTCAACAGGAGGCGCTGATCTTTGCCGGGGTTTACCGGTCCTGCATCAGTCGGTCCTGAATCAAAGGATAGGCGGCATCCGACAATTTGTTGGTCGGGTCCCCTTCCGTGACCATGGCGGACAGAACCTGTTTTTCCTTTTCCATGGGCAGACGACCTGTCATATGGGCTTTCCCCCACCTCCTGCCCGTCCTGGTTGGTGAAGACGGCCTCGGCTTCGGCCCGGCCCTCGTTGCTGATTTTGGTAATGGTGACCCGGCATTGAATGGTGTCCTGGAAATAAACGGGCCGGATGAATTTAAAATTCATGCCCGAGGCCAGCCAGCCCACCTGGCCCCCGAATTCGCAGACCATGGACCCCACCAGAAGGCCGTGGCAGATCAAGCCCTTAAATCCCTTGGCCCCGGTCCAGCGCCCGTCATAATGCACCGGGTTGTAATCCCGGGTCAGGTCCCCGAAATCCAGGGTGTCTTCCCGCGTAAACGTCCTTTGGTAAACAAAGGTGTCTCCCTGTTTCAGGCCGGTTATGGCCCTTTGCCGCATGATATTGGTCATTATCGCCCTCTTTGGCGGGTTTTAATTTTCCTTTAAGATAGAAAGAGCCGGGAGTTTGGTCCCGGCCCTTCCTGTCTATCGGTTTACGTCATTGTTATTTTTCTTTTTTACCCACCTCGGCCATCATTTTGAGCATGGTGTATTTATCGGCCACCTCTTCTTCGATCTTGGCTCTCAGGCGCTTTGATTCCTCGGGCAGGCTCTTTTCAAGGGCGGCAAACCGGGTTTCTCCGCTGAGGAATTCCTGGAGGGTGCCGTCTGGGGCCTTTGAATCCAGAATGAAGGGATTTTTCCCTTCCTTGATCAGTTCCGGGTTATACCGGTAAAGGGGCCAGTAACCGGAATCAACGGCCAGTTTTCCTTCAAGCTGGGATTTGCCCATGCCTTTCCGGATGCCCTGGTTGATACAGGGGGCATAACAGATGACCAGGGAGGGTCCGGGATATTTTTCCGCTTCAATCAGGGCCTTCAGGGTCTGGTTTTTGTTGGCGCCCATGGAAATGGAGGCCACATAGACATAGCCGTAACTCATGATCATCCGGCCCAGGTCCTTTTTGCCGATCTTCTTGCCCGAGGCCGCGTATTTTGCAATGGCGCCGGTGGGGGTGGCCTTGGAGGACTGGCCCCCGGTATTGGAATAGACTTCCGTATCCATGACCAGGATATTGATGTCCTCGCCCGAGGCCAGGACATGGTCCAGGCCGCCGAATCCGATATCATAGGCCCAGCCGTCGCCGCCGAAGATCCAGTGGGATTTTTTCACAAACAGGTCTTTTTCCGCATAAATTTCCTTCAAAAGGCCGTTGGATTGATCCTTTAACAGGTTTTTCAAGGCAAGGCCATATTTCCGGGATTCTTCGGTATCATCTTTGCCCGCCAGCCAGCCTTTCAAGGCCTCTTTCACGGCAGGGGCGGTTTTGGCGTCAAGGGCGTTTTGAACCTTTCCGGCCAGGGTGTTTCTCCGGGTTTTGGTGGCCAGCATCATGCCGTAGCGAATTCGGCCGCATCTTCAAACAGGGAAGAGGCCCAGGCCGGGCCATCCCCGTCGGCATTGGTGCAGTAAGGCGTTGCCGGCGCAGACCCGCCCCAGATGGAGGAGCAGCCCGTTGCATTGGCGATGGTCATGCGTTCCCCGAAAAGCTGGGTCAGGAGTTTCACATAGGGGGTTTCCCCGCATCCGGCGCAGGCCCCGGAGAATTCCAGCAGGGGCTGGAACATCTGGCTGCCTTTGACCGTATCCCGTTTCATGATGTCTGTCTTAAAGGGAATGGTTTTGGAAAATTTATGGTTTTCCACCTGGCCTTCCACCTGGCTGGCCAGGGATTTCATGACCAGGGCCGGCACCTTGGCCGGACAGATATCGGCGCAGTTGCCGCAACCCTGGCAGTCCAGGGGGTTGACCTGGATCCTGAATTTATAGGCCTCCATGTCCTTGCCCTTGCCGTCCACGGTGACGAAAGTCTTGGGAGCACCTTTCAGCTCCTTGGCCGTGGCCACAATGGGGATGATGGCGGCATGGGGACAGACAAAGGCGCACTGGTTGCACTGGATACAGTTCTCCGGGATCCATTCCGGAACATCAATGGCCACTCCCCGTTTTTCATACTGGGCCGTTCCCTGCTCAAAGACCCCGTCCGGTGTAAATACAGAGACCGGAAGATCGTCCCCGCCCTGGGTATTGATTTTCCGCATGACCTGGTCCACAAAGGGGGTGGCCTTTTCAACGGTCTTTTCCGTGCTGACGGCGTCCTTCCAGGATTTGGGCACCTTGATCTCGATGAGGTTGTTCAGGGTCTTGTCCACGGCTTCAATATTCATGGACACCACTTTTTCCCCTTTTTTGCCGAACATGACCTTGATATCGTCCTTTAAAAGACCGATGGCCTTGTCCACGGGCAGAACATTGGCCAGTTTGAAAAAGCAGGTCTGCATGATCATATTGATCCTGCCGCCGAGACCGGCCTGGGTGGCTATTTTGACCGCATCAATATTATAGAATTTCAGCTTTTTATCGACAATGGTTTTTCTGACCCGGCCGGGAATGAATTTTTCCATTTCCTTGACGGACCAGGGGGAATTGAGCAGAAAGGTTCCGCCCTCCTTGATGCCCTTGAGCACGTCATAAATCTCCACATAATTGGATTTATGGCAGGCGACAAAATCGGAATTATCAATCTGGTAGGTGGATTTGATGGGCACATCCCCGAACCTTAAATGGGAGACGGTGAGTCCCCCGGATTTTTTGGAATCATAGGCAAAATAGCCCTGGGCATATTTATCCGTATTGTCCCCGATAATGGCGATGGCGCTCTGGTTCGCCCCCACGGTGCCGTCGGCGCCCAGGCCCCAGAATTTGGCTGCAATGGTGCCGGCCGGGGCCGGATGGAAACCGGTTTTGACCTCCAGGGAGGTATGGGTGACATCATCGATGATGCCCACGGTGAAATGATTTTTGGGCTGGAAGGATTTCATATTGTCATAGACAGCCTTGATCATATTGGGGGTAAATTCCTTGGAGGAAAGGCCGTACCGGCCCCGATGATCTTCGGGGTGATGCCGTGTTCCATGAAGGCGGTGCAGACATCGGTATACAGGGGTTCGCCCAGGGCGCCGGGTTCCTTGGTCCGGTCCAGGACCGTGATGGTGTCTACCGTGGCGGGGATGGCCCTTAAAAAGCTTTCCCGGTCAAAGGGCCGGTAAAGACGGACTTTCACCAGCCCGTAGCGTTCGCCGTCGGCATTCAGCCAGTTGATGGACTCTTCAATGGCTTCACAGCCTGATCCCATGGCCACAATAATTTTGTCGGCCTGGGGGTCTCCCACATAATCAAAGAGACTGTATGGGCGGCCGGTGAGGTCCCCGACTTTTTTCATGTATCCTTCTACAATGGCCGGAACCTTGAGGTAATAGGAATTGGCCGCTTCCCTGCCCTGGAAATAAATATCAGGGTTCTGGGCCGTGCCCCTTGTGTCCGGGTGTTCCGGGTTTACGGCCCTTCGCTTGAAGGCCTGGTAGGCTTCATAATTGAATAAGGAGGCCATGTCTTCATAGTCTATCATTTCGATCTTCTGAATCTCATGGGAGGTCCTGAACCCGTCATAAAATGCAGAAAGGGCACCCGGGCGTCCAAGGTTGCCAGATGGGCCACCAAGGCCATGTCCTGGGCTTCCTGGACCGAATTGGAGGCCAGCATGGCAAAGCCGGTCTGCCGGGCCGCCATGACATCCTGGTGATCCCCGAAAATGGAAAGGGCATGGGCGGAAATGGACCTGGCCGTCACATGGAAGACACAGGGCAGCAGTTCGCCTGCAATCTTATACATATTGGGGATTTTGAGCAAAAGCCCCTGGGATGCGGTAAAGGTGGATGTCAGGGCCCCGGCGGCCAGAGACCCGTGAACGGCACCGGCGGCACCGGCTTCGGACTGCATCTGTTTGATGACCAGGACCTGGCCGAAGATATTCTTTCTGCCCTTGGAGGCCCAGGTATCGGCGATTTCACCCAGGGGGCTGGACGGTGTTATAGGATAAATGGCCGCCACTTCGCTCATGGCATAGGCCACATGGGTTGCAGCCGTATTTCCATCAATGGTCTGCATGGTTTTCTTCATTTTTCCACCTCATTTATAATTTTAAAAGTGTTTCAAATCTCGATTTAGCCCTTCAGTCATACAATAAATGTTTGGATAAGTAAATAATTTAAAGAAACTCGATAGTTAAGATTTATTTCAAATATCGGCAGCAGACCCCGTGAATATGTCTTCCGGCTCCTATCAATTTCCATTCACCTGTGATAAAGAGATGGGGTTTGTGAAAAGCATTTTTTAATAAAAAACCAGGATGTTAATCTTTAACGGGATAAAGGATACAATATGGGTTTAATCTCTTCCACGCATTCCATCAGCCGGTATCATATTGAGGGGAAATTTGAGGGCTCTGCCGCAGAAGAAGTCCGGAATAATTTAATCGCCTATTCCATTCCAAAACTGGAAAGTGAATTTGATGCGCTTTCCGCCGGGTGGACCCCGTTTGAAAGCCCGTATAATCCGGATTTTGATAAATTTTCCGTCCAGTTTGGAACCTTTTTTGTCTTTTCTTTAAGGATTGACAAAAAATCCATCCCCTTAAGGCTGATCCAGAAATATATGGCCCTGGAAATTGAAAAAAAGATGGAAAAATCCGGGCGGGAATTCATCTCGAAAAATGAAAAAACCGAAATCAAAGAAATGGTGATTGATCTTCTCATGCATAAAATACCCGCTGTTCCCAGTATTTATGAAGTGCTCTGGAATTACGAAGAACAGAACCTGTATTTGTTCACCACACAGAAGGCGGCCAACGAACTTTTTGAAACCCTTTTCTTTAAGAGCTTTAAATTGAAACCCATCCGCCTTTTTCCCTATACCCTGGTCGAAACAAAATCTTCTTTTTCAAATTCCGATAAAGACCGGATACTCTCCCTGGCCCCCTTAAAATATACGAGGTAAACCCATGCTTGATATTGCAACGGCTTATAATAAATACACCTTTCTGGGCAATGATTTTTTAACCTGGATCTGGTTTTCCATTGAAACCCGGAAAGATTTTTCCGCGCTGCTGGGTTCAAAAGATGTCATCACCCTTGAAATCGGAAATTCCATTGTTCTTGAAAATAAATTAGGGGATAAATCAAAGGAAAAAATTACCATTAAAGGGGATGAGGCCGGACTTGAAGAGGGAACCACGGCCCTGAAAAAAGGGGCCTGGGTGACCCAGATCAATCTTGTCTGCAAGATGAATGAGGATGATTATAAATTCACCATTAAAGGGGATAGTTATAATATCACCGGCCTTAAGACACCAAAAACAGATCTTTCAAAAACCGGGGATGAAATTGAAGGCTTGATTCTTGAAAAAGCATTTTTCTGTTTCAGGATCTTTGAAGTTATTGACACCCTCTTTTTAAAATACCTTGAACAACGGATTGCCGATGACTGGAATCATAAAGGATTACAAGATATTAAAAACTGGATCGGTTCCTTTTAAAAAATGTTCAAAACCAGGCCGGTTTTGAACACGGAAAAATAATGGGGCTAAAACCCTGGATTTCTGTTATGAAAATAAACAGGTTTTAAATCATCTTTTAAACGATATTTATTAATAAATTCAAATTATTATAATGTTTTAAACATTTAAACACCCCTTATTAGTATTATTGTCTTTTTTAAATGATATTTATTAATATTACTCAAATATTTAATATTTGATAAATCAGGTATTTTAAGATAGATTCAGGAGTGCAAATTTCAGAAATTTTTGAAAAAAGGGGATAGATGAAAATTTCATTTAATAAAAAAGAAATTGTGGACGTGCTTTCAAAAATTCAGGGCATCACCGGAAGGAAAACCAGTCTGACCATTACCTCCGACGTTCTGATCAAGGCCGTGGGTTCCAGGGTCACCATCACCGCCAGTGACATGGAAACCGCCTTTTACGGCGCCTATGGAGCAGATGTGGACCGGGAAGGGATCTTATCCATTAATTCAAAAAAATTCTATGAGATTTTAAGAGAATACCCGGATGATGAAATCATCGTCAATGAGGTGGAAAACAGGTGGGTGGAAATCGGAAAAGGAGACAGTATTTATCATATTGTCTCTTCCGACTATGAAAATTTTCCTGAAACCCCGGTCATAGAAAATGTTGAGTTCATCGAAATAAAATCCCAGGATCTTAAAAAAATGGTCGAGATGTCATCTATTATCGGCTATTCCGGGGATGAAAAAAGAATTTATGTTTTAGGGGCATTAATCGAGAAAATCATCAAGGACGGCGGTGAAAAACTCAGAATCGTTTCCACGGATTCAAAGCGTCTTCATTGTTATGATGCGGAATTCAAAGGAAACCTGAACCTTCCCGAGGAAAGCATTATTATCCCGAAAAAAGGGTTATCCGAACTGAATAAATTTATTGACGGAAGCAAGGAAAGTTTCAGTGTAGGGATAAAGGATAATCATTTTATTTTTCAGGATGAAAATGAATCCGTCATGATTAAGCTTTTAGAAGGAGAATACCCGGATTATAAACCCGTGATCAACTACCAGGACATGATACCGGTTGAAGTGGACAAAAATATGTTCTCAACCCTGATGAAACGGATTTCCATCCTGACTTCCGACGACTATAAAAGCGTGATCCTGAATTTTAAAAATAATGAGCTGGTTGTGACCATTACCAATCCCGCCATTGGTGAGTCAAAAGAAAGAATTATGATTCCCTTCTCAGCCGATGAAATTAAGAGCGCCTTTAACCCGAGGTATTTTATGGACGCCTTAAGTTTATTTGATGACGGCATAGTGATGTTAAATCTTAAAGAAAGCAAGAGTCCGTGTATTATTAAGAGTTTTGATAATGACAGGCTTATTTGTGTAATCATGGCGATGCATATATCATGAATGAAAATATGGAAACAAAAGAATACGATGCCGGCAGCATAAAAGTTTTAGAAGGTCTGGAAGCGGTACGCAAAAGGCCTTCCATGTATATCGGAAATGTGGATATCGAAGGCCTTCACCACCTGGTCTATGAGGTGGTGGACAACAGTATCGACGAGGCCATGGCCGGCCAGTGCGATACCATCATCGTGACCATCCACCCGGACAACCGGGTGAGTGTTCTGGATAACGGCCGGGGCATTCCCGTTGAAATGCACGAAACGGAAAAGATCCCTGCCTGTGAAGTGGTCATGACCAAACTGCATGCCGGCGGAAAATTCGACAAGGATTCCTATAAGGTGTCCGGCGGGCTTCACGGAGTGGGTATATCCGTGGTCAATGCCCTATCCAGCCAACTGGACATGGAAGTGTATAAGAATGGGAAGATCTATCATCAATCCTATTCAAAGGGCCAGAAAACAACCGAGCTGAGAGTCATCGGGGACACCGATAAAAAAGGAACCAAGATCACCTTTTCTCCCGACTTTGAAATCATGAACCAGAATGAATTCGACTATGAAGTCCTTTCCCGGAGAATGCGGGAGTTGGCCTTTTTGAATCGAAAAGTCAGGATTATCATTGAAGACGAGCGGTCCGCGGAAAAGGATGATTTTTATTTTGAAGGCGGGCTGGTGACCTTTGTGGAATATCTGAACCGGTCCTGTGCGGCTCTTCATGACCCCATTCATATTGAAGGGGATAAAAAAGATGTGCAGATCGAGGTGGCCATCCAGTATAATGACACCTTTAAGGAAAAACTTTATTCATTTGCCAATAATATCAGGACCATTGAGGGCGGGGCCCATGTGTCCGGATTCAAGGCCGCCCTGACCCGGACGGTAAATGCCTATCTGACGACCTCCAGCAATATTCCCAAAAACATGCAGAGTCTGAAAATCTCCGGGGATGACATGAGGGAAGGCCTTGCGGTTATTATTTCCGTAAAACTCATGGAACCCCAGTTCGAGGGCCAGACCAAAACAAAGCTGGGAAACAATGAAATTAAAGGAATTGTCGAATCCCTGTTAAATGAAAAACTGAGCCAATACCTGGAAGAAAATCCCAATGTGGCCAAGAAGATTATCGCCAAGGCCGTGGATGCGGCAAGGGCCAGGGATGCGGCTAAAAGGGCCAGGGAGCTGGCCAGAAAAAAAGGGACCCTCCTGGATGCCTCCCTGCCCGGGAAGCTGGCCGAATGCCAGTTTGCGGACCCGGCGGAAAGGGAATTGTTTCTGGTGGAGGGAGATTCTGCCGGCGGTAGCGCCAAGCAAGGCAGGGACAGGCGGTTCCAGGCCATCTTACCGCTAAAGGGGAAGATCCTGAATGTGGAAAAAGCCAGGTTTGACAAGATCATCCGGAGCGATGAAATCAAGAATATTTTTACCGTACTGGGCACCGGGGCCGGCAATGAAGAATATGATATTGAAAAAATCCGGTATCATAAGGTCGTGATCATGACCGATGCCGATGTGGACGGCTCCCATATCAGGACCCTGCTGTTAACCTTTTTTTACCGGCAGATGCCGGATCTGATTTCAAAGGGCTACCTCTATATTGCCCAGCCCCCGCTGTTCAGGGTGGGATCAAGAAAGGGCGGGGTTTACCTGAAAAACGAAGAAGAATATTCCGACTATCTGGTCAAAAGAATTGCAGCGCAAAAAGATATGTTCATGGACGGGAATAAAGAGCCCCTGGGCGAAGACGCCTTTTATTCCTTTCTGGTCCATCTGTCTGATTATTATCAGGCCATCTCCCAGTTAAAGAAACGGGATATGGATACGGCTCTCTTGCTTACCCTGATCAAAAACGGGGTAAAAGATAAATTTTTCCTGGAAGACCGGAATAATTTTATTTCCCTGTCCGAAGACCTTAAAAACCATGGGTATGTGCCGGGTGACATCCAGTATGACGAGGAAAGAAATATTTATGAAATGGATGTCTGTGAAAAACAGGGAAAAGAGATTCTTTTACGGGTGGGACGGGAGATCCTGGCCACCACGGATTATAAAAGGATGCTCAGGGGATATGAAAAAATCAGCGATTTTAAACAAACCCCCGTTTTGCCATATGTTCCAAAACAGTCTGAATCAGAGGAAAAAAGAGGAATATTCTTTTGAGTCCGACGGACAAGCTTGTTTGAATTCATCCT
>JAAUSZ010000122.1 GCA_012031875.1 Desulfobacula sp. | reverse complement strand
CCAGGAGGTGACGCAGCAGCTTGCCCAGTATTACGGGCTTAAAGACATCAAAGGCGTATATGTGGCCAAGGTGTTTGAGGGAGAGCCGGCTGAAAAGGCCGGGATCCAGGTTGGGGACGTCATCTATCAGATTAATGACAAACCCGTCAATTCATCACGGGATCTGACCTTTACCGTGGCCGGGATTCCCGTCGGCGACACCGTTAATGTCAAACTCATCCGGGAGGGTAACGAGAAAACCATCAAGGTCAAGCTGGGGAAAAGACCCCAGGATAATCCGGAAACCATGGCTCAAGGCGGAGATTTCGATATATTCGGGCTCAAATTGAAACCCCTGGATTCGGAACTGGCCAGGAAACTCGGATATCCTGAAACCATTAAAGGCCTCGTTCTCATGGAAATCCGGCAAGGCAGCAGGGTATCAGCTTCAATTGTGAGACCCGGCGACCTTTTAATGGAAATCAACCGGCATAAGATAGAAACCCCGGATCAATATCAGCAGGTTTTGAAAAACTGAATAAAGGGGAAACGGTTCAGTTGCTGTTCAGAAGGGGGAATAGCCAGGTTTTTGTTATCAGTCTTGAAAAACCGTAAATTATAATTGTTAAAACCCGTAAAACGGCATCCATTTCCTTTGGCCGGGAAAAGGATGCCGTTTTTTATTGCTTGACAAAAATACTGTGAACCAATAGTAAATTTGCTTAGACAAAATCACGATTCTGTCTTGGATTTCAAGCACTCAACCGATCAATTTATAATTAAAAAGGGCAGGATGATGGAAGAATTAGAAGGCTTGCTGGAACTTAATAAATCAGAAGGCATTTATATTGATATCGGTACCCAGGTATACCTTGAGATCGAAGGTGTCAATTTTTCAGTGACCAGTGTTTTTATCGGCATGCTGAAAGATGAATTCATGATTGTCACCCTTCCCAAAAGATATAAAACCGTTCAAAACAAACTTTATCCGGGAAATAAAATTGTCATTAAATACTTATTCGACGGTTCGGTCTTCGCCTTCCAGACCAGCGTCATCGAAACCATCACCAACCCCATCAAGGCTCTTGCCATAGAGTATCCCAAGGTTGTCCAGCAACGGGAACTCAGAATTGCAAAAAGAAATTTTGTCGTTATTCCCGGCCGGGTCGAGGCAAAAAAACAGAATTCCCCATTGTTGTTTTTGATATCAGCAAAAACGGCCTCAGATTTAAATATAATGACAATAAACAAAACCTGTCTTCGCTCAAGGAAAATGAATTGGTCCGGGTTTATTGCCAATTTCCCGGAGCATCCGAAGAAGCCGGGGTACTCACCATCGTGCGCAATGTCCGCCGGGAGCAGGGACAGCTTTCCATCGGCACCGAATTCCAGGATGTTTCCAAAGCCTTTCTGACTCCCCTCATGCATTTTCTATATTCCATTGAGGATTTTTCCTGAAACTTCCCTGGAAGAGCGCGGATCGATCATAGAATGCGAAAATCAGTACCCTGATTCAGTACCTTTTGGGGAGAAAACTGACTTTTGGACCGGGGTTTCGGTACAAACTTATTGGATTTACTGGTGATTGGTGGAGCTGAGGGGGGTCAGAAAATTAAATCCCAAAGACCACTATTATCAAGGCTTCCCTCGATTCAGATATCCTATTGGTGAATAGATTAGTACCTCAACTACGGACCCCCTGTCAATAGTAAAAATGTCATTCGCTATATGATCTCTAAATTTCCCTGGAGAATCTCAAAGGGTATCATTTTATAAGACTTGGCCGATTTTCCCCCGTCCCCGGCTTCCGGCCCCACCCCCGGCAACCATCCTGCCCAGCCATCAGCTCGTTAACTTTAGTACAATAGTTAACCAGTTAATAATACACGAAGATAGCACACTGGTAAGGATTTTGGGCCTATCTGTGTTTTTTTGGGGTTGACAGTCCTGATTTATCTTGTTAAGTTGTCATCAATATTCATATATAGTTAACAAGAGAGGACACCCACTCATGAAGCCCGGACAGAATACCAACCACCCAGCGCCTAATAGTTGTATCACTGTTGAACCCATCCGCAAGATGAGTGACATCAAAGCCATTAAGGCCACCCTCAGCCCTCGGGATCTCTGCCTATTCACCTTGGGTATCAATACCAATTTGCGGGCAAGTGACCTGGTGTCCCTAAAGGTTGGTCAGGTGACTGGTAGTGAGCTGGTCCTGAAGGAGCGCAAGACAGGGAAGCCTCGGCGTATCACCCTCAATAAGTCATGTATCGATGCCATTGCAAAGGCGACCGTCCACCTTAAGCCGGAAGATTATCTATTCAGGAGCCAAAGGGGGGAAGTCTTGACCGTCCCCTCAGTGAGCAGGTTGGTCAAGTCTTGGTGTCGGCATCTACGGGGCAATTATGCAAGTCACACCTTACGGAAGACTTGGGGCTATCATCAACGGGTATCATTCAAGGTGGACATTCCGACCCTCATGCAGTGCTTCAACCATAGTACCCAAAGACAGACCTTGGAGTATCTCTGCATTCAGCCCTGCGAGATTAAGAGTGTGTATCTGAACGAGCTTTGATCTGTCTTTTATTGTGCCCCTCCTGATGATGACGAAAAGGATACCCCCTTATTCATACGATGGTTTCACCTGACCGGCTATGTGTCGGCATGATGCGGGCCTTTGATGATGGCACCGATGTATCAGAATAGATCAACACGTCTTAAATCGACGATTAAGGGCCTTATTAGCTTCAACTATCACGATCACCAAGTAAGAACCGTAATTGTCAAAGATGAGATGGGCGAATCTGTCCCCTGGTGGGTCGCCAAAGATGTCTGCGATGTGCTGGACATTAAGAACGTGTCACAGGCCCTAAGCTACCTCGATAATGACGAAAAAGAGCAACTTGGTATCAACATCATTAATAGTGAGGTTGGTGGTAGGGGGACACTTCTCGTCTCCGAACCCGGTCTCTACAGTCTGATACTCAGGTCCCGCAAACCTGAAGCCAAGGCGTTTAAACGATGGATCACCCACGAAGTCCTGCCCACCATCCGGAAAACCGGGGGCACCTATATGACCGATGCTGCCCTTGAACGGACACTCACTGATCCGGACTTTATGATAGGCGTTCTGACTCAACTGAAGGCCATCAAAGCCGAGCGAGATCAGGCCGTCCGTACCCACTGTAAGCATATGAAAATATTGAAACAAGGTGAAAAGCCCGTATTGCTGGCAAGAAATCAATGCGCCTAAATGTGTTCAACGGTTTGGTTATACCGGAGGGCCTATATGAGGATGGGTGGACTGTCAAGCATATCGAATGGTTGCCTAACTGTCCCGTACCTGATGGTGAGGTATTGATGCGCCTCAGTTAATCATGGCCGCAATCAGCAGCACCACACCCCAATAAACTGAGTATGTTATCATAAAGGTGTCAGCATTCCTATCCTTTGCTATCGCCATAGCCACCCCAGCAATCACAAGCCCAAGAATACCAATGCCAAAAGCGAGTAGTTCCATTGTTACCTCCATTGATAATCACACGTTATTATACAAGGATACCTATGTCAACACCCAAGTTGTCACTCAAAGTCCAGCTTACTCGCTATGGTCAATAATGGGCTAAATTAAAGGAATAAGCACCTTAACCAATACGATGGTATCAGAATAGATCAACACGTCTTAAATCGACGATTAAGGGCCTTATTTTGGACATGCTTAATTCACTTATGATATCAATCACTTGATAATTACCCTATGATATCAAGGTGTTGGATAAATTAGAGAGCGCTTAAAAGCAACGGGTAATTTCAGCCATATTGTCCCATTATTTCAGATAGTTCTATGAGCAGGTACTCGTTAAAGAGGGAGGGGAGTATAAAGCTATACTAAGGTTATACATATAGTTTAACATAGGTGTATATGAGTGATATCAATAAGTATACAGTAGGTGTACTAATGGAGATATCCCCCTAATCATATATATGACCATCCCTGATTACCGCACCTGATGGCTATGGGTGAAATCAATAAGAATACAGAATGGTGATATCACCCACCCACCTTATAGGCCTTCCAGAGTGTCCCGTATCCCCATTACCAATTGTTCAAGGCGGCTTTGGGTGTCCGGGTCCAATTGGTCCCAGGTCCGAAACATATCTGATGCCCCACTAAAGACATACGCCCCAGCCTCAACCTCAATGATCCCTTCACTTGTTCTTATTTCCATAATGTCCCTTTATTGGCTCTTCTAATTGCTTGTAACCCACCTTGAGCCCTTCAGGTGGTCCAAGTTAATCCCAAAATTCAGATGTTGCTCAAGATCAGCCAATAGCCTCTGAGGTGCCCCCCGTTTAACATAGGTGCCGAATGTGATTGAGTCCTCAGCATGTCCCATTAGTGCCTTAAGACTGTGATCATCAATCCCACTATGGCTAAGTACCGTGCTGAAAGTGTGCCTGAAGCTGTGAAATTCCTTATCAGTGACCCCAACCAAGACCTTGTATCTCTCATTAAACCATCGGCCAAGATAGGTCCCATATCTATCACCTGACTTCCCTAAGTCTGCAAAGAACCGCCTCTTATTGATGGCCTTCAGCCGTTCCACCCTTCTGATAATACCAAGGCTGTCTATCAGGTATGGATGCATGGGAATAATCCTTTTGCTTGCACTATTCTTGAGCTGCTTGTCCCCCTCTGTATTGATGCTTATGCACCAAACCCCTTCATGCTCCTGAAAGTCGTTAAGATGTAATGACCCAATTTCCTCAAGCCGTGCCCCTGTATAGAGTGCCAAGATAGGTCCCCAAAACTGATAGGACTTCCTGAAACTGTCATTGATGTAATCATCGGAGCTGAATATCTTCTCAAGGTCGGCTGTGGTGAACATATCTCTGGCCTCATCCTTCCTTTGGGTCTTCCTAACCGTTATCCCATCAGCCGGATTGATGGCCATCTCTCCATTATTCTTTGCATATTCAAGCAGTGCGGTGGCCCGGCTCATGTATTTGCTGATTGTCAAGACCGTAATGGTTGGCTTTGGTTCCAGCTTAAGGACTTGGTGGACGGTTAAGTCTCGATATCGGGTATCCTTGTTCATGTTGGGCGGAAGCTTTGCAAGGTCTCGTCTGTATTGTCCCATCATTGCCCTATCAATCGTGTTTATTGGGACATCTCCAAAATAATCAATCAATAGTTGCATGCTGGCCTTTACTTCCTTTATGGTCTTGGGTCTCCACCGATTCTCACTGCTGCCTTCCTCAAAGAAATCACCCATGACCGCACTAATGGTCTTTGACTTTTTGGGCGGGACCCTCGGCAGCTCTGGTGCAGTTTCGTGGCTGTAGTCTCCTGCCTGCCGTTTCCGCATTACCTCAAGGATGTGGCCCTCAGCCTTGAACATTTCCCGGCAAAGCAACTTGTATGCAAATGAATTCTTGCCGGCCTGGGTGTCTTCAGCCTGCAATAGGTTATCGACCGTTTCGGTTATGAACTCATTGTCTTTGGTTGCAAGTCTATCCTGGACCAGCTCTTTAGCCATACCCAATATCTTCAGGTGGCCCTCATGAAAAGACCGGTCAAAGGGGCTATCATCCATAATGCGGTCCCTCTCGTCCTTCTCAAGTACCTCTTTAATGTGCTTTCTTATGAGTCCGTCAATTTGCTCTGTGGTTAATTCTCCCACTGTGGTATCCCTCCTGATAATTCTGATAATGCTTTGGACTGTACCGGCTATCAGACGAGCCTTTGATCTGGCAAGCTTGATTGAACCTGTCTGTAGTGAATACCTCAGTTCAGATTTACTGACAAGCTCTTTGACATCGGCGGGGAGCCGGAACCTGAAATAATACCCGGATGGTTTTTGAAGGATGTAACAGGGCATGATCGGCCTCTTATTCCATTGGTTGGTCAGATAAATTAGTACCCTGACTTTGTACCCCAACAGGAATTAAAGGCGGAATTTGTTGATATCGGTATAACTGTCTGATATCATAAGACGTGGTGGAGCTGAGGGGGATCGAACCCCTGACCTCATGGCTGCCAGCCATGCGCTCTCCCAGCTGAGCTACAGCCCCGTATCGGAAGATGTCCTTAAATAATAGATTGCCGGTGCCGTGTCAATAAAAAAAGGCCTTTTTGGTTTTTTTTATTTATCTTCCGGCCTTTCCCCAGAGAATAAAATATTGACACAGGCTTTTATGAAACGATAATATGCTCTGTTTATTTTATAATTACCTTTTTCAGGAGAATTAAGGAGAACGTGATGCTGAGTTATTTGCGGGAAAATACCGGGAACTGGATCATTAAGATATTTCTTGGGATTATTGTCATTGTATTTGTCTTCCTGGGTGTCGGATCCTTAGGATCAAAAAAGGGAATTCAATTGCAACGGTGAATGATGAACCCATCAGTATGAAAGAATACCAGCAGACCTATAAATCCATTGTTGATCAGTACCGCGCCCAATTCGGAAAAGAATTGAATGAAGACCTGCTAAAGGCTCTTAATATCAAGCAACAGGCCCTTGACTCTTTGATCACGCAAAAGATACTGCTTTCCGAGGCCGACAAGCTAAAAATAGAAGTGTCCGCCAAAGAACTTCAGGAGGCTTTGATGTCATTCAAGGCATTCCAGAAAAATGGAATATTTGATATGGATCAATATAAAGGCGTATTAAGCCGGGAATCTTTGAGCCCGGAAAGTTTTGAGCAGCTCCAGAGGATGTCCATGCGGGAGGAAAAGCTGAAATCCATTGTGGCCGGGGCCATCAATGTGTCCGACATGGAAGCCGGCAACTGGTACCGGTTTTTAAACACAAAGGCGGCAGTGGAGTATATCCGGTTTGATCCTAAGAAATATAAAGATATTCAACCCGGAGATGACCAGATCAGACAATATTATGATGAAAATAAGGATCAGTATAAATCCGAACCCAGGGCTAAAGCCGTGTATTTGAGTTTTTCACCCGGGGAATATAAAGACGGGGTGACGATTACGGAAGCCCGGATTAAAGAGTATTATGACCAGCATCCCAAGGAATTTCAAACCCCTGAGACGGTTGAGGCCGGGCATATCCTGATAAAAGCCGATGGAAATGCCTCTGAAGAGGCCGTAAAAGAAGCTGAGAAAAGAGCCCTTGATATATATGATAAGGCGGCAAAGGGGGAATCCTTTGAAGCCCTTGCCAAAAATATTCGGAAGATTCTTCCAAGGCCAACGGCGGATACCTGGGCCGGTTTGAACGGCAACAGATGGTGAAACCGTTTGCAGACCAGGCATTTTCCATGAAAGTCGGAGAAATCGGCAAACCCGTAAGAACGGAATTCGGCTGGCACATCATCAAGGTGATTTCAAAACAGAATGCGTCCGCATTGACCCTGGCCCAGGCCTCGGAAAAAATAAAACAGGACCTTGAACATCAGGAAATGCAGAATTCAGCTTATTTAAAGGCAGGAGAAGCCTTTGACGCAGTTGTTGACGGGGATGACCTTGAACAGGTCTCCCGGATTGCCGGCAGGCCAATTATCGAAACCGGGGAGTTCACCATGGGCGGAGACGGGCTTGATATGCCGGCCAAAGAGGAATTTGCAAAAACCGCCTTTGATCTTACGGTGGACAATATCAGTGACATTAAGCAAATCGGGGACTCTTATTATCTGATCAAGCTGGTTCAGAAAATCGATCCCGTAGTTCAGGAGCTGGACCGGATGAAAGACAAAGTCGTTCAGGACCTGTCTGAAAACCTCCGGAAACTCAAGGCAAAGGAAGAGGCCCGGCTTTATCTTGGAAAAGCAAAAGATGCCAAAACACTGGCTCAACTGGCCAAGGACAATGCTCTTGAACTCAAGGCCACGCCTTTGTTTCCAAGAAACGGCAGCATCGAAGAAATCGGAAACTCCCCTGAATTCATCCAGGCCGGCTTTTCATTAACTGAAAACCGGAACATTTTTCCTGAAATCGTTGAAACCGCCTCGGGATATTATATTCTTGGGTTTAAAGAGAAAAAATTACCCGATGATGCAGAGATTTCAAAGAATATGAAAGCCCTTAAATACCAGATTGCCGGGAGTAAGCAACGCCAGGCCTTTCAGTCATGGATGGATGAACTGAAAAAACACTATACCATAGAATATGATCCGCAGATTCTGAACTGATGGTTTGGTTGAACAGGAATGCCCTTGCCCTCAAGGCGGTTGTTCTTTGTTTTTTACTGGTTGTTTCGTGTACACCAAGGCATCCCCTTGTTTCCACGGGCAACGGCATTCAGACCGATCCCGCCATCGTATCCGGGGTTCTTTCCAACGGATTCCAATACCTGCTCATGCCAAATCCCGAGCCGGATGACAGGGTTTTCATTTATCTGAACATCTTTTCCGGCTCCTTGCATGAAACCGATGAACAGCAAGGAATCGCGCATTATCTTGAACATATGGTTTTTAACGGGTCAAAGCATTTCAAACCCGGAGAACTGGTGGCCTATCTTCAATCCATCGGCATGGAATTCGGAGCGGATGCCAACGCGTATACGGGTTTCTTTAATACGGTATATAACCTGTCCCTGCCGGGGGGAGATCAAAAGCACCTGGAAGACGCATTTACGGTTATCGGGGACTACGCCGGAGGAGCAAGCCTTATCGAAGCTGAAATTGATCGCGAAAGGGGGATTATCCTTGCCGAAAAACGGGAGAGGGATTCCGTGTCCTACCGCACATTTAAAAAAACTCTGGAATTTGAACTTCCGGGATCACGGCTCAATCAAAGATTTCCCATAGGCCTGGACTCCGTCATCCAAAAGGCAGACCAAAAACTCCTGAAAGCCTATTATGACAGGTGGTATCGTCCGGATAACATGGCCCTGCTGGTCATCGGCGATTTTGATATGAACATTGCCAAACCCCTGGTTTTAGAAAGATTTTCAACACTTTCCCCGAGAGGCGTATGCCTTTCATCCCCTCCTTCACCCCGATGGAAAACCCATGAAAAAACCCAGGCATTTTATCACCACGAACCCGAAGCCGGCAGCACCCGGGTTACGATTGAATCCATATCCTGGAAAGAATTTGAACCTGAAACCCCGGAGGACCTGAAGTCCGGCACCCTGACGGAATTATCCGCTTCAATGCTGCAAAACAGGCTTTCTAAACTGGTCCGCAATCAAACCGGAGGCTTTTCCGATGCCTCGGTATATTCCGGCAGCATGCTGCATCATGTGTCCATATCCGCGATCCAGGCCGTGTGTGAGCCTGGAAAATGGCAGGAGACCCTTGTTCAACTGGAAAGGACCTTGGCGCAGGGGCTGGTTTTTGGATTTGAAAAAAACGAGCTGGACAGGGTAAAGGCTGAATTCCTGTCCGATCTGGAGACAGCGGTCAAGCAGTCGGAAACCCAAAAAAGCCCTGACATCGCAGATAGAATTCTAAGCGCGGTCAATGAAAAGGAAATGCTTCTGTCGGCCGGACAGAGAAAAGATATTTTAGAGCCGTATATCCATTCAATCTCCCTCAAGGATATCCATGACCGGATGATCCGCCTGTGGCCCGAAGACCCGAGACTTATCACCGTCACCGGAAATGCCGTGCCGGGCGTTGATGATCCTGCCGCGGGGATTCTGGAAATTTACCGGAAAGCCCGGCAGGAAAAAATTCAACCCTATGATCCCTCGGAATCAAAAAGCTTTCCTTATCTTGAACTCCCGGAATCTTTGCCGGCCGGCATCGAAAAAAGAGAGGATAATGTCCAAGGCCTTGGGATCACCACCATTGAATTTGACAATAAGGTCCGCTTGAATTTAAAATCCACCGATGAAAAGAAAAACGAGTTCCTGTTCAAGGTGTGTTTCGGGGACGGCAGAAAATCAGAGCCTGAATCCAAACCGGGCCTGTCCGTCATCAGCGAATCCGCCATCAAAAAAAAGCGGCCTTGGCCATCTGGATGCCGACCAGATGGAAGAAGCCCTGGCAGGGCGAAAAATGAATATCCGTTTTGACATCAATGAGAATTCTTTTTCCTTTTCCGGTTCCGCGGACCCGGAAGAAATGGAACTCCTATTTCAACTGATCTGTCATTATATCCGTGACCCCGGCTTTCGGGAGGAAGCCCTGGACCGTTCAAAGATCCAGTACCGGCAGATGTATGACAGCCTTTTGAGAAAACCCGAGGGCATCATGCAGATCAAGGGAGATTTTTTCCTGGCTGAAGATGATCCCGGATTCGGGCTGCCGGACCCCTCCATCGTCGGGCGGTACTCATTGTCCGATATCAGAGACTGGCTTACCCCGTATTTAAAAAATTCACCCATTGAACTTTCCGTCATCGGCGATATCGACCCTGAAAAGGTCATTTCCCTTGCCTCTGCTTATCTGGGCAGGCTGGACAAAAGACAGGAGGCCCCGGATGAAAAGACTTCCCCCAGACAGATCGGATTTCCCCGGGGCAAACAGCTTGATCTGAAGATCGATACAAAAATCGACTCCGGGGTGGTGCATGTGGCATTTTTGACGGACGATTTCTGGGATATCGCCCAGACCCGGAGACTCAGCCTCTTATCCAAGGCTTTTTCAGAAAAACTCCGGGTGTTGATCCGGGAAGAACTGGGTGAGACCTATTCGCCTTATGTGTACAACGACCCTTCCCTTATTTTTGAGCATTACGGGATCCTGCATGTCGTCGTGAATGCCAAACCGGAAAACCATGAAATGGTATACCTGAAGATAACGGAAATCGTCCAGTCCCTGACTTCAGAGATGATTTCCGTAAAGGATATGGATAACGTGCGGGAGCCCGTGCTGAATCACCTTGAGGTATATACGAAAACAAACGAATACTGGCTCAATTCAGTCATGGCCGAGTCTTACCGGTATCCTCGGAAATTTGAATGGGCCGGCCATATGATGGAGGATTACAGGTCCATTACCCGTGAAGAATTGTTTTTGCTGGCAAAGAAATATTTAAAGATCGAAACCAGGGCCTTGATCAGAATACGACCCTATTGATGCTTTCCTTTTTTCCCGGTCTGAGACTTTTGTAAAAACGACTCCGAAATCCCTCATTTCATAGATACAGATTCCGTCCACACTCAGCAATCCGTCTGCCGAAACCATATATCCCGGTCTGTCAGGCCTGCGTCTTTAATATGGGCATGAATTTGAATTTTTTTGTTTTCCGGTATGATCTGCCCCCGGTAAATCCATTGGTGGGATTGACCCGGAAGCAGTCCGGGTTCGTATTCATCCGGGTTGATGGTGAATTTTTCAAGAAGGAAAAACCGGATCATCTGGAGAAAGGATTCCACCCCCAGGGAGCCGGGGCAGACCGGGTCCTGATAAAAATGGGCGTGAAAGAACCACTCCGAAGGGTCCACCCTTTTCACGGCCCGGATATATCCTTTGTCATACAGGCCGGCATTAAAATCCAGGACCTCAATCCGGTCTATCATCCGAAGCGCCTTTGAGGGCATGCCCGTATTTTTGTCCTGGTCCGGGTCATCGGGTGCCAGGGGCGCATCATTTTGAAATTCATAATCCATATCCTCCCCGGCAAATTCATATTCATTGAATTTGGAATTCCTGATGCCGATTTGATTGGCCAGGGCTTTTGGGTAAAAAAACCAAAATTTGTGGTCCCTTGATAGACCAGTTCACTCCCCCTTAAGACCTTGAAATCAAATTCCTGGATGATCATGCCGCCCGCGTTGGAAACCTCTTTCAACCGGGTCCGGACGGTCAGGGTTCCGGAAGTTCCGGACAGGGAGGCCATCAGTTCGGCTTTCCCTCCCAGGTTTCTGAAATGGAGCCGGTCCTTGCTTTTCAGTGCGGACCCGGCATAGGCGGCCAGCCATCCGCAGGGCTGGAGGGCAATTTCAAGCAGGATGCAAAACGGAAGGGCGTCTGATCGATGGGCATTAATATACCAGGCGTTTGGGGGAATATCGTATTGGGACTCGATCCATCCGCCGGGCTGCATTTCCCATGGGGGATGGTCCGCGGCCAGAACCCTGTCCATAAAAAAATAGGGGGGCCGGGGAAGCCTTGCGATTTCCTTGTCATGATCAAATATCCGGTATTTTTCCCCAAATGCGTCAGAGGGTTTTCCTTGGGCAAAGGCCAGAATCCGGTCCCTGGAAAACAATGGTTTTTTTTTGAATTTTTGGGCCAGGGTAGGGTCGGTGACCGCCTCAAAGCCGGTGACGGCAGCCACAACCATACCCGCTTCATTCAGAAAGGTAAAATAGCCCGTGATTTTGCTTCCGGTTTCTTCAGTCACCCTGAAGATAACCCGGACATCCCCCTGCAGGTCATTAAAGGATGAATATAATCTTAACCCCGCAATATAGCTTGGCAGACAGGCCCGGCCGTTTTTTTCATGGGACCAGAGGATGGCTGCCTGGAACGCGGCGTCCAGCATCATGGGGTCCATGGTCCATGTTGAACCGGGATAATTTTTAAACCATTTCTCCGGGACCGGAGAAAGCCGGGTGGTGATGTCTATCCCTTTTTCGGAATATCCGTTAACGGAAGTGATGGATTGCAGTTCTTTTCCATGGAAAAGAATGGAGGCATAGGCTTCGTCAATGGATAGGGAATAGGGGACCGTCTCCATGAAAACTGAGCCGGAAATCACGGGGGGGGCCGGGCGGCGCTCCTTTAAGACGGCCATACCGCTTGAATGAATAAAGTCCTGTCCCTTGGAGCCCTTTGACACCATATTGCCGGGGACGACCCATTTGTTTCCTTCAAGCCGGCATTTCCCGAGATTGACATCCACCCGGATTTCCCCGTCACCGGGTTTAATCCCCTTTAAGAGACGCATCCGGTCCATCCCGGCAAATACCAGGCCGGGATTGTTTTTTCCGACGCCTTGGCAAGGCATTCCATCATCAGCGCAAGGGGAACCACGGGCTCGCCGTTGATCTCATGGGAGTTGAGTACCGGGACCGGGTCCCTTCCAAAGGAAAAGGTCATCACCTTGGACAGTTTCGGGTCCCTGGGTGTTCCCGTTTCCGGAGCAAAGCCGCCGATGATGATCTCCGGTCCGTTTTGAGGTGTATTCCCCATTTCCGTCAAAAGCTGGCGGGCCCCTTTTTTTAAGGGAATAAGGGCCACCCCTTTTTTGCAAACTCCCTTTTTAAAGAGTCATCCACCATGCCGCCATCCCAGGGTCCCCAGTTCAGGGACAGATATTTACAGGAAGGATGGGCCGCAGCCAGTTTTTGAGCCGTCTTGTTGAGGACTTCATTGGCCATGGCATAATCGCACTGGCCCTGGTTCCCGGTGCGGGCCGCAATGGACGAAAAGAGAACAAAATATTTGAGCGGATCAGTTTTTGACAACGACAGCAGCACGTCAAGCCCTTTGACCTTTGTTTCCATAACCCGCATGAAGGGTTCCGGCTGTTTATCCACAATCCGTTTGTCATCAATGACCCCGGCGCCGTGGACAATGGCGGTAATCTGACGGAATTCTTTTCGCACGGCCTTGAAAACCGCATCCATTTCAGCCTTGTTTCCGACATCCGCGGAAAAATACCTGACCGTTGACCCATGGGCCTTCATTTGTTCCATGTGGCCTTGAATTTCCCGGCCGGCCATGATTTTTTGATATTCCTTGTCAATTTCGACCGGCTTTGGGGTCCGGCCCTTGAATGCACCGGCCAATATGGCTTTTTTCAGCAGGGCCGGCTCATGCAGGTTCTCAGCCCAAGCCGGTTCCGATGCGGGCAGGGGGGAGCGGCCGATGAGGATCAGCACCGGGGAATACTTTTCAGCCATTTCCAGGGCGCAGGCCGCGGTCACGCCCCTGGCCCCGCCGGTAAGGACAACCACATCCTCTTGACCCAGATCCGCGTCCTGATCATGAATTTTTGGTCCGCAAGATCCGGGATATTGCAGAAATCTCCATCCAGACCCATTTCTACGGATCCCTGGGTCATCATGAGAGACACCGCGGCCTCGGCATGCTGAAGGGCCTTTTCGCTTGAATCCGGAAGGTCCAGGGCCCGGCACAATATATTTTTCCACTCAAGGTGAGCGGTTTTCGCCAGCCCGGCCAGCCCGCCGTAGACAGGATCAGTATGAAACCCCTTGCCGTCGAATCCGAATCCGCCGCCTAAAAAGGAGACCACTCGTTAAAAAGGCGCCTTTTCCTTTGCCGCCTCCATCAGATAACCGGCATTGGTTTTGGCCAGAAGAAAGGCGGATTTTAAAAATTCCATGCCGGAAAGCGCAGGGTCTGCATGGAATGCATCCGGTACAATCACAATACCGGCTGCATCCGGTAATTCAGGAATTTCCCCGTTCCCCAGGTCAATGAGGATGCAGGGAATTCCGATTCGTTCAAATTCCCTTTGAAACTGTTCCGATATGTGGGAACCGTCCCTTGTGATA